>JAJYSW010000018.1 GCA_021793335.1 Actinomycetes bacterium | reverse complement strand
CTCCGGGCGGCTCCACACATTAGTTGTTGACAATGATTGTCATGACTGGGCAAGGTTTTCGGTATGCGCCGAACAATGCTCACAGTGCCCCTCGCCGGGCTCACCGCGGCCGCCGCCCTCACGGCCTGCGGCGGCGGCGACGCCACCGCAGGCGAGGGCGTCAACGTCATCGCGGCCTTCTACCCGCTGGCCTTCGCCACCGAACAGGTCGGCGGCGAAGGCGTGACCGTCACCAACCTGACCCCCGCCGGACAAGAGCCCCACGACATCGAACTCGACCCCAGCGACATCGCCCGCGTCGAAGAAGCCGATTACATCGTCTACCTCGAAGGCTTCATCCCCGAACTCGACACCGCCATCGACGAGTACGCCTCCGGCCGGACCCTCGAAATCGGCTCCGTCGTCGACATGATCGGCTACGACGACACCGACTCGCTCGAAGGCGGCCCCGGCGAGGACCACGAGCACGAAACGGAGGACCACCACGACCACGACGCCCTCGAAGGCGGCGACCCGCACGTCTGGCTCGACCCGATCCGCTACGCGGCCATAGGCGAGGCCATCGCCGCCGACCTGGCCGACATCGACGAGGACGAGGCCGAGACCTACACGGCCGGAGCAGCCGAGTTCACCGCGGCCCTCACCGAACTCGACGCCGAGTTCACCGAAGGGCTCGCCGAGCGCGTCTCCGACGAGATCGTCACCTCCCATGCCGCTTTCGGCTACCTCGCCGACCGCTACGGCCTCCGCCAGATCGCCATCGCCGGCCTCAGCCCCGATCAGGAGGCGTCCAGCCGGCGCATGGCCCGAATCGCCCAGTTCGTCGAAGACCACGGCGTCACCACGATCTTCTTCGAGACGCTCGCCTCCTCCTCGATAGCCGACACCATCGCCGCCGAGACCGGTGCCCAGACCGCCGTCCTCAACCCACTCGAAGGTCTCACCGAGGCCGACGGCGACGACGCCGACTACTTCAGCGTCATGCGCGACAACCTCGCCGCGTTGCAGATGGCGCTCGGTGCGGCGTGAGCGAGAATGGCCAGATGCCCGTCATAGCAACTCGCGGCGCGACCGTCTCCTACAGCGGTCGAGCCGTAGTCCGCGACGTCGACCTCGCCGTCGAACCCGGTGAGGCCGTCGCCGTCATGGGCGCCAACGGTTCCGGCAAATCCACGCTCGTCAAGGCCATCGTCGGCCTAGTGCCGCTGGCCGCGGGCGCGATCGAACTGTTCGGCGCCCCCCAGCGCCGCTTCCGAGCCTGGCAGCGCATCGGTTACGTGCCCCAGCGCACCGGTGCGGCCTCCGGCGTCCCCGCCACCGCCGCCGAAGTCGTCGCCCAAGGACGCCTGAGCCGCCGCCTGATCGGCCTGCCGCCGCGCCGCAGCGACCGTGCCGCCGTCGACCGGAGCCTCGCCGAAGTCGGCCTCGCCGACCACGCCCACTGCTCGGTCGAGACCCTCTCCGGCGGCCAGCAGCAGCGCGTCCTCATCGCCCGCGCCCTCGCCACCGACCCCGACGTGCTGATCATGGACGAGCCCACCGTCGGCGTCGACGCCGCGACCCAGGCCGCACTCGCCGCAGTCGTCGCCGACCGCGTCGACGCCGGGTGCGCGGTCCTGCTCGTCACCCACGAACTCGGTCCGCTCACCGACCGGCTCGACCGCGCCATCGTCCTGGCCGACGGCCGCGTCGTCCACGACGGGGCGCCCCCGCTCCCGGTCGGCGAGCACGCCGCCCCCGACCACGAGCACGCCCACCCGCATCCACCGCCCGTACTCGGACTCGGCGAGGCCGCGCCCCGCCTGACCTTCGGCGATACCGACGACGCCGACGACCACCGGAGCTGCGAGTGAACCGACACCGACCCGTCCTCGATCCTTGGGGCAGCAGATGAACCTGGACATGTCCCTCTTCGGCTACGAATTCATGCAGCGCGCCCTCGTCGGTGCGCTCGCCGTCGGACTGTGCGCGCCCGCCGTCGGCGTCTTCCTCGTCCAAAAACGCCTCGCGCTCATCGGCGACGGGCTCGGCCACATAGCGCTCACCGGCGTCGCCATCGGCCTGCTCACCTCCACCTCGCCCATGTGGACCACGCTGGCCACCACCGTCGTCGCCTCCGTCGCCATGGAGCTGCTCCGCAGCCACTCCAGGACCTCCGGGGACGTCGCGCTGGCCATGATGTTCTACGGCGGCATCGCCGGCGGCGTCTACCTCACCGGCATCGCCTCCGACAAGGGCGTGGCCAACCTCCAGCAGTACCTGTTCGGTTCCCTGCTCACCGCCGGCTGGGACGAAGTCCTGACCATCGCCATAGGCGGCGCAGCCGTCGCCCTGCTCATGCTGGCGCTGCGGCCGTGGATGTCGGCCGTCGCCACCGACGAGCAGTACGCCCGCGTCGCCGGACTGCCCGTCGGCGGACTCAACCTGCTGCTGCTCATGACCACCGCCGTCGTCGTCTCCGTATCGATGCGCGCCGTCGGTCTGCTCCTGGTCAGCGCCCTGCTCGTCATCCCGGTGGTGACCGCCCAGCAGTTCACGCGCTCGTTCCGCGCCACCATGCACGGCGGCATGGCCGTGGGGTTCCTCATCGCCGTGGCCGGTGTCCTCGCCTCGGCCGTGCAGGACGTCCCCCCTGGCGCGACCATCGTGCTCATCGGCGTCGCCTGCTTCCTCATCACGGCCACCGCCGCCGCGATCGCGCACCGGGTGCGCCGCACCTGGCGCAGCCATCCGCCGCCCGAAGGCGAGCCGCTCGAAGTCGAACTGCCGAGCGCCGATCCGGCCGACGGCACGCCGACACCGCCGAAAGGATGACGGCTCGTGAGCGAGGCGACACCTGGAACGCCCCGAGCGGCGGGGACGCGATATTTTTGCAAGGTGCGTACTGAAGCCGAGCTCGCAGAGTCCACGCCCGCCGACTATGAGCAGGCGGGCGAGCTGCTGCGCGCGCTCGCCGCGCCATTGCGCATCGCGATCGTGATGGAATTGGCCGATGGGTCGAAGTACGTGCACCAGATCGTGGAGACCCTCGGTGTCACCCAGCCGCTGGTCTCCCAGCACCTGCGGGTCCTGCGCGGGGCCGGCATCGTGCGCGGGACCCGTTCGGGCAGAGAGATCTCGTACAGCCTCATCGACGACCACATCGCCCACATCGTCACCGACGCCGTCAACCACGCACGCGAAGAGCGATAACCGAGCGTTGCTCGCCGACGACGTCGACCGGGTGCGAGAAGAACGATAGGCTGGCCGTCGCCGGGGGTCGCGAACGGCGACCCCGGCCACGAGCAGGCACATCACACTCGTAGGAGGCACACCCGTGGCAGCCAAGCCGCCGGCCGCGAACATGACGCGGTCGACCAAGCAGCGGACCGCGATTCTCGAACTGCTCGAAGCCGATGACGCCTTCCGCAGCGCCCAGGACCTCCACGCGATACTGCGCGACACCGGGGCCAAGATCGGGTTGACCACCGTCTACCGCACTCTCCAGGCGTTCGCTGAGGCCGGTGTCGTCGACATGATGCGCCTGCCCGGCGGCGACCACCTGTACCGGCTGTGCGCGGCCGAGGATCACCACCATCACCTGGTGTGCCGCAACTGCGGCAAGACCGTGGAGGTCGCCGGGCCCGCCGTGGAGCGCTGGGCCGGCAAGGTCGCCTCCGAACACGGCTTCACCGACGTCGGGCACACGCTCGAACTCCACGGCCTGTGCGTTACGTGCTCGAAGTAGGCTTAGGACAATGCTGGTTCTGTATCGTTTCGCCGTAGACGAGCGCGAGACCGAAGATTTCTCCCGCGATGCCGAGGCCGCACTGGCGGCGTTGGCCGCGTGCGAGGGATACGTCCGTGGCGGCCTGGCGCGCGCCGTCGACGAAGACGCGACCTGGCTGCTGTGGACCGAGTGGACCGGTGTCGGCGTCTATCGCCGTGCGCTGTCGAACTACCAGGTGAAGATGTCCACTCCGCTGTTGTCGCAGGCGTTGCCGGAGGCCTCGGGCTTCGAGGTGCTCGCCGAGTGCGCGCCGGGCGGTGAGCCGGTCGGGTCCGGTTCGGACCGGTCCGACGATCCCGAGGCCGCCCGACGGGGGACCCGGTGATGAGCGAGCGCCCCGACCGGCCTCCGGCCGAGGAAGTGCCGCGGCCCGAGCCCGCGGAGCGGCCGGACGAGCCGGTCGTCGGCGAACCGCGCGAATCCGAGCCGATCGCCGAACCGCTCGCCCCGATCCAGATGGCGCCGGACCCCGGCACCGCACCCTCCATGGCCGAGCCGGCGGCGCCCTCCGAGACGCCGCCGTCCGAGCCCGCCGAGCCCGCTGCGGCTTCCGAGCCCGCCGAGCCCTCCGCGCCCGATGCCGCGGCGAGCGAGGCCGCCGAGGACCGGGAGGCCGGGCCCGAGGCGCCCGCTGAGACGGGCCGCGCCGAGGAACCGCGGGCGCTGCCGCCCACCACCACTTTCGCGCCTCCCTCGCCGCAGGGACACATGCCCGCCCTGGAGGGCGTCGCGGTGCCCTTCGCCGCCCCGCCGACCGAACGCAGCAGCGGCAAATTCGCCGCCACCCTGGTGATCGGCATCGGCGGCGGTGTGGCCGTCATCGCCGCAGTGGTGGTCGCCCTGGTCGTCTCGCTGCTCACGCTGGCCGATTCCCTGATGGAGAAGATCGAGACCACGGCCGAGGCGTTCGTCTCCGACGTCGCCGACGAGCGGTGGGACGACGCGTACGACCGCCTGTGCCCCGAGCTGCGGGAGCAGCCCGTCGCCGATTACATCGACGAGTGGGAGTCCTGGAAGGCCGAAGGCGGCGAGGCCCGGCAGGTCCGCGACGAGATGAACGGCACCTACGTGTCGGTCGAGCTCGACGACGGATCGACCGTGGAGCTCCGGATGATCATCGATCAGGAGAGCACGACCATCGACCCCTTCGTCTGCGGCTGGCGCCACACCGACGGCTGAGGCCCCGTCGCGGAGGCCGTCAGAGCCCGTTGAGGACCCTGGGCGAGCGGTATACGAGGAATCCTCAAGCAAGTCTAGTGCTGCGGCGGCAACGGCCGCCGAGCGGAAGGACCGGGTACCCCGCGGGTGCTGCCACGGTGAGCACCGCGGGCGGCCGGCTCGGCGTCCACCGGCGGACGCCGGTGGCAGCACCAGGATGAACACCGTGAGGATCACCGCGAGCGGCATCCCGGCAGCGGAATGTCATGTCGCATGCTGATGACCCCGAAGAACGACCAGCCCAGAAGTTCGCTGTCGGTGCTCGCGGTGTCGACGACGGAGTAGACGGTCCAGACGCAGCGGGCCACCAGCGTCCCGAGCAGCACCACGATGAGCGTGGCCGCACCGGGCCGATCCACGGGACGCTCGGGCGGCGCGCCCATCACGCCGCTCACCCCGCCCACCGCCTGCATCTCGCCCCGCTGCACCCGGTGCATGAGGATCCACTGCCGCACCGACCCCGAGCACGGGAGCCCCCAGCAGCGTCCCGTTGAGCGCGGCGAATACGAGCCCGATGACCAGTGGCGGCACCGCGGCGTCGATGCAGACGATCCCGAAGGCGACACCCGCGGCCGAGAAGCGCACTCCGACGACGGCCGACACCGGGCTCCAGATCCACGCCCGGCGCTTACCGCGCGCGAGGTGCACTGGCGTCAGCAGCGACTGGACCGTCACGTGCAGCGTGTACGTCAAAGCGACCAGGCCGATCGGGTGACAGTGGCCGATCAGGTCGATGATCGAGAAGGCGTCCCCGAGCGCGCTGAGCGCCAGGAAGGTCCACAGGAGCACCTGGACGCCGGTGACCGTGCCGGGTTTGGCCCCGCCATCGCCGCCTGCGGGACCAGTCCGGGGACCGCCGGCGCCGACAGTGGCGGCGGCGGAGGCACCGGCCGGTATTCGGGAGACGGAGTGGAGTGCGGGGATGGAAAAGCCATGAATTTCCTCAGCGCTTCGGACCGGTGGCGACGGCCAGATCATCGGACGTCGACGACCGTGTCGTGGTGCACGTGTTTGCTAGTCTGACTCACGCCGAGAGATCTCCGAGTGAAGCAGGACGCACCGTGTCGGACATGACGCCTACCTCGCACACGTTCCAAGTGGACTTGCGAGGACTGGTGGACCTGCTGTCCCACCACCTGTACTCCTCCCCGAAGGTGTACGTCCGTGAACTCCTCCAGAACGCCGTCGACGCGATCACCGCCCGCCGCGCCTTCGAACCCGACGCACCCGGCGAAGTCCGTATCGTCACCGACGGTCGCCGCCTCACCATCACCGATCCCGGTGTGGGGCTGACCGTCACCGAGGTCCACAAGCTACTCGCCACCATCGGCGGATCGTCCAAACGCGATGAACTGATCGAGGGTGCCCGCCGTGACTTCCTCGGCCAGTTCGGCATCGGCCTCCTCGCGTGCTTCACCGTCGCCTCGGTCATCACCGTCACCTCACGCTCGGCCCGCGAACCGGACGCCGCCCCCGTGCGCTGGTCGGCCCGCGACGACGGCTCCTACACCGTCACCGAACTGGACCCCGCCGACGCGCCCGAACCGGGCACCGCCGTCGAACTGACCGCCCGCCCCGGCGAACCCTGGCTCGAACCCGACAAAGCCGCCGAGCTCGCCCGCGAATACGGCTCGCTCCTGCCGATCGACATCACCGTCGAAAGCCGAGACCGCACCGTGCGGGTCACCGATACGCCGCCGCTGTGGGAACGGTCCTGGCCCACGGCGACGGCCCGCCGCCTCGCACTCAACGCCTACTGCGAGAAGACCCTCGGGTTCGTCCCGCTCGACGTCATCGACCTCGACGCCCCGTCGGCCGGCGTCAAAGGGGCCGCGTTCGTCCTCCCGCACGCCACCGCTCCGTCCACGCGCCCGGCCCATCGCGTCCATCTCAAACGGATGCTCCTGACCGACACCGCCGACAACCTCGTCCCCGAATGGGCCTTCTTCGTCCGCTGTGTCGTCGACACCGATGCACTGCGCCCCACCGCGAGCCGCGAATCCCTCTACGACGACGAGGCCCTCGCCGCCGCCCGCGACGCCGTCGGAGCGCAGATCCGCGACTGGCTCGCCCGGCTCGCCTCGACCGACCCCGACCGCCTGGAGGCGTTCCTCGCCGTCCACGAGCTCGGCGTCAAGGCGCTCGCCCGCCACGATGCCGACCTGCTCGAAGTCATGCTCCCGTGGCTGCGTTTCGAGACCACCGACGGCCCCGGGACACTCCTCGACTTCGCCCGCGCCCACCGGCCGATCTACCTCACCGACAGCGTCGACGAATACCGCCAGGTCGCCCAGATCGCCGCGGCCCAGGGCATCGGCGTGGTCAACGGCGGCTACGTCTACGACGCCGAACTCGTCCAAGCGCTGACCCGCCTCGACCCGACGGTCGAGGTCGAGACCCTCCGGCCCGGCGTGATCTCCGCGAACCTCGACACGCTCCCGGTCGAGGCCGAGCTGGCCCTCCAACCGTTCCTCGCCGTCGCCCGCGCCGGCCTCGACGCCGTCGACGTCGATGTCGTGGTGCGCGAGTTCAATCCCGTCTCGGTGCCCGCGCTGCTCCTCGACGACCGCGCCGCCCGCCGCGAACGCCAACGCGCCGAAGCCGAGGCCGAAGCCGATGACCTGTGGGGCGGCATCCTCGCCTCCATCAAGCGGCACACGGCCCGCGCCCAACTCGTCCTCAACCACCGCAACCCCACCGTCCGCCGCGTCAGCGCCATCGGCGACCCCGAGCTGACCGGGACGGCGGTCGAATCGCTCTACGGCCAGGCGCTCCTGATGAGCCACCGCCCGCTGCGCGCCGCCGACACCGCGCTGCTGAACCGGTCGTTCATGAACCTGCTCGAACACGTCACCGGAGCATAGGGGACCGAAGATGCACCCGCCCGAACCCGCTCTCATACGTCACTAAGGACTGGCCATGTCGACTCCCGACCCCGACGCGATCTGGCGACTGCTCAACGAAGCCCGCTTCGAAGAGGCCGGCGAGGCGAAGGTCGCGGCCTTGGAACGGGCCGTGGAGGCCGCCGACGCCATCGGCGAACCCGAACTGATCAACTACGCGCTCAACGGCCTGGTCGACGCCTACGAGTTCTCCCGCGATTCCACTCGCATCCTCATCCCCTTCGCCCGCCTCCTGCGCAATTTCGACACCGGCCCCGAGCACTTCGACGCCTACCTGACCCGTTCGCTGTACTGGACGTTCAAATGGATCGTCGAGAAGATGATCGAGCAGCCCGACGTGCCGCTGGAATCGATCGAGCACTGGCTCTCGCAGATGCGCGGCCGCTACGCCGAAGCCGGCTACTCGATGCACGCCCCCGCCGCCTACGACATGCAGCTGGCCTTCCACATCGGTGACTACGACCGCGTCGCCACCGCCATCGAAGCCCTCGGAGAAGCAGAAGAGGACGACATGTCCGACTGCGCCGCATGCCAGTACACCTCCCTGGCCGCCATCGCCTTCTATGCCGAGGAGGACAGCGCCGACACCACCTTGGAGATGCTCGGACCCGTCCTGGACGGCGAGCACACCTGCGCCCACGAACCCCACTACGCCCTGGCCCTGTCCCTCATCCCGCTCGTCGAACTCGGCAGGTCCGACCAGGCCCGTGCCAACCACCTGCGCGGCTACATGCTGTGCAAGGGCAAAGAGGACATGGTCGCCATGGTCGCCCTCCACGTCGAATTCTGCGCCCGCACCGGCAACGAGGCGCGCGCCGTCGAGATCCTCGCCGACCACGCCCGTTTCTTCGACATCGACCTGGGCATCCGGGACCGCCAGCGCCTCATGGAGGCCACCGTCCTGACCTGCCGCCGCCTGAAGGCCCTCGGCTTCGCGGGCACCATCGTGCCCGGCCCCGGGGGCCGCGACTGGACCGCCGCCGAGCTCCACGACTGGGCCGAGGCCGAACGGACCGCCATCGTCGCCCGCTTCGACGCACGCAACGGCAACGACCACCACTCGCGCATGTCCGGCCGCCTCGTCGACGCCGCGCCCTACCCCACACCGGTCCGCCTGGGACTCAAAGAGTTCAAACCGAAGGAACCGCCCGTCCCTGAGCGGGTCGAGGGCCTCGACCTCGACAAGGCCATCGACGCCGCCTACGCCGCCTTCGACCGCTGCTCGCCCGATACCTGGAAGGCCTGGCTGCGCGTCGACGCCATCGCCGACACCCTCGGCATCGAACTCATCGCCGAGCACCGTGCCGAGGTCGCCCACGCCCAGTCGGCGGAATCCGAGGACCGCGACGCGATCCTCTCCGGCCTCGCCCGAGCCTCCGAACTGTTCGGCCTCGCCGGGCAGCCCGGCCGGGCCCTCGTCGCCGAGGCTTTCGCGTTGATGCACCTGGCCGAGACCGAACCCGAGCACGCCCGGGCCGGTGCGGCCCGCATCACCGACAGCGCCCACCGCCTGCGCGCCGAACAGCGCATCGACGACCGCAGCTTCCACACGAGTCGGGTGCTCTGCCTGCGCGCCGAATACGCCGCCGCCGATCCCGCCGCGATCCCCGCCGACCTCGACGAACGCGCCCGCGCCCTCGATGAGGAACTGGCCGCCCACGCCGAACGCACCTACGCGCTCATCCGCCGCTACGAGCTGGCCGGGCTCCGCGCCAGCCTGGCCTCCGACCCCGCCGTCAAGACCGCGCTGCGGCGTGAGGGCCTTCGGATCGCCCGCGCCGCGGAGGCCGATTGGGCCATCGCCCGAGCGAACGCCGATCTCGCCGACCAGCTCGCCCTCACCGGTGACTTCCCGGCCGCCCTGGAGGCCACCCGCGAGGGCATCGCCGCGCTCGGTGCCGAGTCCGGCCACGCCATCGCCGCGAAGCTCCACCTCCAGGCCGCCGAGTTCACCATGCGCCTGGGCGATCACGCCGGCGCCTACGACCACGCACTCCAGTCCTCGATCCACTGCGACGCCGCGGGCATGACCGTCCCCGCGGCCGTCGCCCGGCACCTCATGGGCATCGCCCTGGTCGAACAGGACCGCCGCACCGAAGCGGTGCCCGTCCTCGAAGCCGCGCTCGCCGACCTGCCCGAGACCGAAGTCTGGCGGGTGTGCAATGTGCGTTTCAACCTCGCCGAGTCCTATGACCGGCTCGACGACACCAGACAGGCCGTCGAGCATGGCCTGGCCTCGCTCGCCCTCATGGAGACCGCCGACTCCGAGTTCACCGCCCGTCTGTACGCCGACACCCTGTTCCTCACCGGCGAACTGCTCGAAAAAATCGGTGAGCACGATCATGCCCTGGAGCTCTACACTCGTGGCGCCGCCGCGGCCGAGGAACTCGAGGATCTCACCTCCTGGACCCGTGTCAGCCGCGCCCGCGTGTGGCTGCTGCGCACCGTCGCCGGTGACGCCGCCTTCGGTGAGGGCCTTCAGACCATGGCCCGGATCGCCGCCCGCCTCCAGGCCGTCCGCTCCGACGCCGAAGCGAGCGAGCAGCTCAAGGAGACCTGCCGGTTCGAACTCGGCGAGACCTACCGCCAGCACGCTCAGCTGACCTTCCAGTTCCTGGAGAGCCAGGCCGGGGAGCCGGGGCTGCGCCGCGATGAGGCCGAGCCGGTGCTCGACCTGCAACGACGTGCACTCGCCGTCTTCCGCGACGGGCCGCTGCTGCTGGAACGGGCGAGCCTGACCGCGCACCAGACGATGTGGCTCCTCTCCGAACTCGGCGACGTGCCCGGTGCGATCAGCGTGGGGGAGGAAGCGCTCGGCTGGCTGGCCTCGCCCGAGTTCGCCGACGCCCGTGAGGGCTTCGAACAGCACCTGTCCGACCTGCGCCAAGGGGGCCGGTAGGCGGTCGGCCCTCGCGAGGTAGGGTTGCTCACCGGTGGCCGCGGCGGCTCTCGCCCGCCGCGAATCGGATTGACCGGTCACCGGCCACCGTGGCTAGACTGATGCACGGTTCGCGAGCGCCGCCGAGGCCGCCAGCGGGCCGCGCATCGACGCGCAGAACGGCATCCGTTCTGACGACCATCCGCAGTCTCACCGACCGCCAGCCGGATCGAGAGGAATCATCGTGTCCCAAGACCGCACCGACGCACTGATCAGCCTGTGCAAACGCCGTGGCTTCGTCTTCCCCAGCTCGGAGATCTACGGAGGCACCCGCTCGGCTTGGGACTACGGTCCACTCGGCACGGAGCTCAAAGAGAACATCCGCCGCGAGTGGTGGAACACGATGGTGCGCCAGCGCGACGACGTCGTCGGCCTCGACTCGGCCATCGTCCTCAACCGCCAGGTGTGGGAGGCCAGCGGCCACGTCAAGGAGTTCGCCGATCCGCTCAGCGAATGCCAGGCCTGCCACAAGCGCTTCCGCGCCGATCACCTCATCGAGGCGTACCAGGCCAAGCACGACGGCCGCGAACCCGAAGGCGGCCTTCAAGACCTCGCCTGCCCCAACTGCGGCGCCCGCGGCTCACTGACCGAGCCGCGCATGTTCAACGCCATGATGAAGACCCACCTGGGCCCCGTCGAGGAGAACGAGAACGAGCACTTCCTGCGTCCCGAGACCGCCCAGGGCATCTTCGTGAACTTCACGAACGTCATGACCGCGGCGCGCAAGAAACCGCCGTTCGGCATCGCCCAGACCGGAAAGTCGTTCCGCAACGAGATCACGCCGGGCAACTTCATCTTCCGCACCCGCGAGTTCGAACAGATGGAACTGGAGTTCTTCGTCGAGCCGGGCACCGACGAGGAATGGCACGAGTACTGGCTCCAGGAACGCTGGAACTGGTACGTCGACCTCGGCCTGTCCGAGGAGAACCTGCGCCGCTACGAGCACCCCAAGGAGAAGCTCAGCCACTACTCGAAGCGCACCGTCGACATCGAGTACCGTTTCCGCTTCGCCGGCAGCGAGTTCGGCGAGCTCGAAGGCGTCGCCAACCGGACCGACTTCGACCTGTCGACCCACGCCTCCCACTCGGGGGCCGACCTGTCGTACTTCGACCAGGCCAAGGGCGAGCGCTGGACCCCGTACGTCATCGAGCCCTCCGCGGGCCTGACCCGCTCGGTCCTGGCGTTCATGACGGAGGCGTACGACGTCGACGAGGCCCCCAACACCAAGGGCGGTGTCGACAAGCGCACCGTGCTCCGATTCGACCCGCGACTGGCGCCCGTCAAGGCCGCCGTGCTGCCCCTGAGCCGCAACGAGAAGCTCTCGCCGAAGGCCAAGGACCTCGCCGCGCAGTTGCGCAAGCGCTGGAACGTCGACTTCGACGACGCCGGCGCGATCGGCCGCCGCTACCGGCGCGCCGACGAGATCGGCACGCCGTACTGCATCACCGTCGACTTCGACACGCTCGAAGACCAGGCCGTGACCATCCGCGATCGCGACTCGATGAAGCAGGAGCGCGTCGCGCTCGACCAGGTCGAGCGCTATCTCCTGGAGCGCCTCTGAGGATTCGACCATTCGGGCGGCGGCGGGTTCGCACCCGCCGCCGCCCGAGCGGTCTGTTCCTCGGTTCCCGTCGAAAGGCTCATCGGCGGCCTGGCCGCCGTGCCCGCTATACGCCGACGCTGATCTGGACCCGGTTGAGATCGGCCGCTTCGGGCAGGTACGACAAGGGCAGATCGAGGTACTGGAGTGAGAGGCCCGGCGGGATCGTCCGGTGCCCGGGCGTGGTCAGGAAGTCCTTGGAGGGGTCCTCCCAGCCGGGCATGCCGCCGATGATCCTCCCCTGGCCGTCGCGGAACACGATCGCGATCTTCACCGTCTCGGGGTGGTCCATCGCCTTGTGCGCCTCGATCTGGTAGACGATCCGATACCCTTCGGGGCTGAACAGCGGCTGTATGTCCACCACATGGATCTGCGGATAGCCTTGCTCCTGATCGTGCAACGGGTACCAGTACACGTCGCTTGCATGCTCCTCGGGCGGGGCCCACATCTGGGCGTCCGCGACCGTTATATCGAGTGTGCTCTCGTTGATGCCTTCGGGTCGCGTCAGCAGCACATACCCCACAGCGACCGAGGACTCGGCGGGGACGGGGTTGAGATAGATCTGCTCGACCATGAACGGCGCGCCCTGCCCGTCGATGGCCGTCACCGTGAGCGTGCTCGGCACGATCAGCGCCTCATGCGGGTTCCGGATGACCGCGCCGAGCGTCAGGCGTTCGGCGCCATGCTGG
The DNA here is from genome assembly GCA_021793335.1 of Actinomycetes bacterium. Lineage (GTDB taxonomy): Bacteria > Actinomycetota > Actinomycetes > Mycobacteriales > Micromonosporaceae > Glycomyces. Next base: position 11,996 of record JAJYSW010000018.1, on the reverse strand, counting down.
TCCGTGACCCTCCCGAAACCGAACTCGACGATGTCGAGTGTCGCGGGAGTCGTGGCGTAGGCGCCCTCGGGCGGCATGACCTCGTTCGCATGGGCGAGTTCATCGACCTCGGTGACGGTCGTGTCCGTGGCGGGACTGGTTTCGATCGCCATGAGCAGCAGCAGGATCGATACTCCGAGGGCGATCCCGAAGGGCAATCGGGGCAGGTGCTCGGTACGGCGGTGCACTCGGACGGCGTGCCCGTGCAGTGAGTGCGCGATGCCGGTGGTCCAGCGAATCAGGCGCATAGAGGGGTCCTTTGTGAGAACGCTACACTGGTGTTCCAAAGGTAGCAGTCTCGTTCCAGGGAGTCATGGTGTCGCGCCCCCCGGCGCCCGAACCGCATGGTGAGATCACCATCGAAATCGATGGTGGGACCGAGCCTGAACCGACTCTCGGGCGCCGCCGCATACCCAACGCCGCCTTGGCCTTCGCCGCCACGCTGATGCTCCTGACGGCCGGGATCGTGGTGGTGTTCAAGTGGGGGCCCGACCGCGACCCGATCGCGGAGGAGGCCGTCAGGTCGTTCCTGGAGGCCGTGCGCGAAGGCGACGTGGACGCCGCGCTCGCACTGATCGAGGACGACCGCGGCTCGAACCGCTTCCTCACCGCCGAAGCCCTCGACGACCGATGGGAGATCGTCCGGGTCGCTCAGGTCGCCTATGACGACCGAGAAGTGACCTGGGCCGAGGTCTACGCCGAGATCGAGGCATACGACGGCACGCGGCTCGGCCACCGCTACCGGGTGCGCATCGAATCGGGCGGCCCGGTCCTGGTCGATCCGCTCACCTACGCCCGGTACGAGCCCGGCCTCCAGGACATACTCGACGTCAACGGGCACGCCGCCGATTCCGATGACGACCCCGCCGCGCTGCTGCTGCCCGGCCTGTACTCCTTGTACGAGTCCCCGCCGGTGACACTGGAATCGGAGCTGTCGCCGTTCCTGACTCTCGGCGGTCAGTTCATCGAGCTCGGAACCGAACGCCCGATCGGGTGGTTCCCTGCGCTGGGGCCCAGGCTTTCGACGGAGGGGCGGCGGCTCCTCGACCAGGCGATCGACTCGCATCTCGATTCCTGTGCCGTACGGCCCTCGCTGAGCGGCTGCCCCTTCGCGCCGCCACCACAGGACGAGCGCATCGACGTCCCCGCCGGCGTGGACTGGGAGATCGTGGAGTATCCGCAGGTGGAGGCGATGTACACACCGGCGCGGGAGAGTGCCGGGCCGCTTCCCTCGGGGGCGGCCCCCGGCCTGACCTTCGACCTGCTCACCGTGGAGCCCGGCTCGGTCGAGGTGGAGGCCGTGGTCGCCCAGGCGGGCGGCGGCGAACGGCGGACCACTTTGCGCTGCGGAGTTTGGATGGACGGCGTCTATGCCGTGTTCGATTCGGGTGGCGAAGTGACGCTCGCGCCCGGGGCCGAGGCGGACGGCGCCTGCCGAGCGATGGTGGAATCCGAGTGAAGGCCGCCGCTGGAGGCGGCCTCTTCGCGTTCGCGACCGCGCCGCGTATCGCGTGATGCGATACGGCGGAAGCGGTCGCGGATGGTCGGTCGGTAACGGCGTCGGTAACGTCGGGGGTGGTGCTACTGGCGGCTCAGTTCGTGTGGACGACGTAGCAACAGTCGATCCAGGCTCGGGTGTCGCATTCACCGGTGTGCGTGATGGAGTAGTGGACTTTGCTTTCCGATGCCCACAGGGAAGCGGGGCCGGTCGGAATGTCGGCCGAGGATTGCTCGGCGGGAAGGTCCTTTTCTGTCGCCTCGATCGAAGCGGTTTCCACTTGATGGGCCATTACTGTCAGCTCCTTCGTTCAATGAGCTAAACGCAGGAGACCCTCACATGGTTGCGGTCCTGAGAGAAGTCTCACAGCAAGCTCACAACTACTAGGGTAGCGGTCTTCGCCCCCGTCGTGTATTGAATTTGGATCGAAGTGGTCACCGTGGGGCGTTGGCCTGCATGCGAAATTCCGCAAAACCGGCAATCTGTCACTGTGAGGCAACTCTCGAGTCGCACATGCGACAGTTCGAATTTCGGCGATCGCTCCCGAGTGCGCCACGGCTGTGCTCCAGCCCCGGCCGACGGCGGCGAGGGCCGGCCCGGGATTTTTCTGCGAGCACCCGCCGGGCGGGAATTTTCCGGCCAGGGCGTCGGTTGACCCGAATGTGAGCCCGAACCGGGCCCGCGACGCGGCGCACGGCTCCTGAGCGGCGCCGCGAACGTCCACCGAGGCGAGGGGAGCGAGACACCATGAAACCGGACATCCACCCTGAATACGGCCAGGTCGTCTTTCGCGATAAGGGCGCCGACTACGCGTTCCTGACCAGATCGACCCTCACGTCGAGCGAGACGATCGAGTGGGAGGACGGCAACACCTACCCGGTGGTCGACGTCCAGCTCTCCTCGGCCTCGCACCCGTTCTGGACCGGTAAGAGCCGCGTCCTGGACGACGAGGGCCGCGTCGCGAAGTTCAACAGGAAGTACGGCAGGACGTCCTAGCGGCGTCCGGAGAACCGGCCGTATCCAGAGCAAGGGAGCCTCCCGGCACCGGAGGCTCCCTTTTTCCGTCCGAGACCGGCCGGTGAGCGCCCGCGCCGCTCAGCCGCCGGACGTGTCCAGCTCGGCCCCTTCCGGCACGGTGCAGTCGTCCCGGTCGTCGAGCCAGCCCTCCGGCAGCGTCACCCTGCCCGGGCTGTTCGTCCGGCCGCGCGGCCTCCCGAGCGCGGATTCGGGGAACGGCACCGCGGCGTCGAGCTTGCCCAGCAGATCGTCCAGCTCCGCCAGACTGGAGACCATCGCCAACGACCGCCGCAACTCGCCGCCCACAGGGAAGCCCTTGAGATACCAGGCCACGTGCTTGCGGAACTCCTTGCAGCCGTGTTCCTCGGCCGGGATGTTCCGCCTGGCCTCATAGCCTTCGGCGCTCGCGATCCACTCCACCAACAGCGCCGCGTGCCGGGCCATGACCCGGGCGACCTCGCCCAGGGTCGGCAGCCGCCGCACCGCACCGTCCGCACCGCGGCCCGCCTCGGCCGCGTCCCGCTCCCGGAAGGCCGCCTCCAGGTCCCCGAACAGCCACGGCCGCCCCAGGCACCCACGCCCGACCACGACGCCGTCGCAGCCGGTCTGCTCGACCATGCGGAGCGCGTCGTCGGCCTCCCAGATATCGCCGTTGCCGAGCACCGGGATCTCCAGCGCCTCCTTGAGCGAGGCGATGGCCTCCCAGTCGGCCGTGCCCGAATAGCGCTCGGCGGCGGTGCGCCCGTGCAGCGCCACCCACGCCACCCCGGCGTCCTCGGCGATCCTGCCCGCATCGAGGTACGTCAGGTGCTCATCATCGATGCCCTTGCGCATCTTCACCGTCACCGGAATCCCGGCGGGCGCGGCGGTGTCGACCGCGGCGGACACGATCCCCCGGAACAGCTCCCGCTTCCACGGCAGCGCCGCGCCCCCGCCCCGGCGCGTCACCTTCGGCACCGGGCAACCGAAATTCAGATCGATGTGGTCGGCCAGGTTCTCCTCGGCCACCATCGCGACGGCGCGGCGCATGCCCTCGGGGTCCACGCCGTAGAGCTGGAGGCTGCGAGTCTCCTCCTCGGCGTCGAACTCGATGAGCCGCATCGTCTTCGGGTTGCGTTCCACCAGTGCCGCGGTGGTGATCATCTCGCACACGTACACCCCCGCGCCCTGCTCGCGGCAGAGCTTGCGGAACGGCAGGTTGGTGATGCCGGCCATCGGGGCCAGCACCACCGGCGGGTCGACCGGGCCGCCGGTCGACGAGAGACGCAGGGCCGAACGGCCCGCGGGCGAGAGTTGCTTGGTCACCGGTCGATTATCCCAGTGACGGCCGCTCACTCCAAGTCGAGCGTGACCGAGGCGTCGAAGGGCTGCCCCTGGACGGTATAGGCGCCGCCGTAGGCGAAGCCCTCACCGTTGATCTCGGCCCCGTTCGGGAGCGCCGCAGACCCGACCAGGTAGGTGTGGAGCGCCCGTCCCTCGAAGTCGGAGACCAGCAGCACCGTGGCGTCGCCCGCGTAGCCCTGGACACCGAGCGTCGGTGTCTCGGCGGCGCAGACCGCGTCGGTCAGGCGCGCGTCGGTCAATTCATCGGTGATCTCGCCGCCGGAGACCCAGCGCACCGCCGAGTCGCCACGGCTGGTGGCGATGAACTGACCGCTCTGCGTGCCGACCACCAGGCAGGACGGGTTCGGCCCGACCTCCACTGCGGCGGTCTCCGACAGCGCGGCATCCAGTTCGTGGACGACGCCGCCGCCGGTCGCGACGGCGAAGACGTCACCGTTCACGGCCACGTCGGCCACACCGCCGTCAAATGCGGCCGGTTCGGAGGCCGTGGCGTCGAAGGCGAACTCGGCGCCTTCGAGGTGCTGGGCTGCCAGGCCCGTGAGGACGCCGGTCAGGTCGACCGTGACGGCCTGGCTCTCGCTGAGCGATCCGACCAGCGCGTGAGCGGCGGTCGCGACGGTGTCGGCGTGCGGAAGCTCGTCGACGGTGGTCCGGCCGAGGTTCATCGAACCGGAGGAGTCCGACCATGCGTCGACCGAGGTGGGCGCGGACAGCGGCAGTTCGACTCGGCCGATGACCGACGCGGCGCCGAAATGTCCCGGGTTCGGAAGGCCCGGGTACGACTCGGACCAGCTCGAATTATACGAGCCGGCCTTGTCCGCCAAGGCCACCACGACGAGCGCGCCGGTCTGGTCCGCCGGGTTCCAGGTGGTGACGAGCGCCAGCTCGTTGCCGTCGGTGAGGGCCACATCGGTCGGGACGAGACCCTCGGGCAGTTGGAGGCAGGTGCCGCCCTGTGCGCCGCTGATGCCCGTGGTGGCGAGGACGCCGCCGGAGAAGACGATGACGGCGTGTGCGTCGATCTCGCCGCTCTGCTCGGGGCGCGCGAGCGCGACGGGCGCGCCGAGTTCGCCGTCGAGCCCCGCGATGCAGTCCGCGGTGGAGCCTTCGACGAGTTCGAGTTCGGGGACGCCCTCCTCGGAGAAGCGGCCGCCTGCGCGAGGCGCTATTCCCAGCACGTCGTCGCGGGATTCCAGGACGGAGACGTGGTCGACCCCGGAGAGCGCCGCGTCGTCGGCCACGTAGAGGAGCTGGCCTTGGACGCTGCGGTCGGCGTCGGCGAACAGGGCCTCGGTGGTGACGGCGTCGCCGCCGACCATCGGGATCTCTTCGCCCGCGGTGTTCTCGCCGGGCGTGCCGTAGCGGTACTCGAACCAGGCGGCGGTGCCGGCGGCTGCGGCCAGTTCGGCGTAGCGCTCGGCGTCGAGGCCCTCGCCGGCCGTGGCGGTCTCCTCGGAGGTCCCGCCGCCGCCGTCCTCGGAACCGGACGGCTCGTTCGCGGGCGGCCCTCCGAGCATGACGACGATGGCGATGATGAGGCCGAGGGTGATGATGCCGCCGACGCCGTAGATGGCGTAGCGGACGCCCGCGTGCGTCGGCGGTGAGGCGGCCTTGCCCTCCGAGCGCGGTGCCGCGGGTTCGGAGGCGGCCGCGTCGGGTTCAGAGGAGGCGGCGGGGGCCGGAGTTCCCTGGGGTGCTTCGCGCTTCCCTTCGGGAGGGGTCCGGTCGTCGGTACGCTGATCGGCTGCACGCGGATCGGGACCGTAAGGCCCCGCACGGTGGCCTTCGGCGCCTCCCGGGCGCGTATCGGGAGACCATTCGGTCTGCTGCTCGTGCCGGGGGGCGCCACGCTGATGCGGATCGAGCGCGGGGTGCTCGGTCGGGAGGCTCGCGGTCCCCCGGGGTTCGGCGCTGTGCGGCGCGGGGGCCGTGCCCGGCATGCGCGCCTGGTCGGCCGGTGCCGCCGGAGCGTCGGCCGGGGCCCCGGGCCACGGGGCGGCGCTCGGGGAGCTGCCCCAGCCGCCGGTGCGGGCCTGCTGGGTGATCCAGTCCTGGTTCTCGCGCGGCGGCCATTCGCCGCTCATGTCCGGCGCCTCGCCCCATTTCTGCTGGCGCGGCATCTCGGGGGCCGCGGGCGGCGACGGAGGATCGTATTGAGGGGTCTGCTGGGGTGGCTGCGGAGGGGTCTCGGGGGTTCGGTTCGGCAGTGGGACGTCTGCGGTGAGGTCGGCGAAGTCGCTGGGCGCCGGTGCGGGCTCGGGAACGGCCGCGCCCACCGTGTCGTCCTCCGGTGAAGCGGAGGGCAGATGCCCCACCCCGCGCGCGGTGATGCGGGGAGGATTGGTGGGTGTGGCCGCCGGCTCGCTGGCCGGGGGCCAGGAGGGCGGTTGCTCGGGCGATGGGTCCGGCATGATAGGGGACTCTAGCGGATCGAGGTGCGCAACCGAGAGGCGTGGTCCAGGAACCATCGACTGAGGAACATGCTAAAGCAGGGGCTCGCATCGGAGGCGTTCCGCGACATGACGATCACTTTCATCGTGGTCTCGCCGGGTGGATCGCGGGCCTCACATGCTTCGGCGGCCGCAGTCCAAGTCTCGCCGCGGAGAGGGAGAATGGTGGAGTCTTCGAAGTGGGGTGAGCAGTGGCAGGCCGGATCCGTGACGCCGATATCCAACTGGTTCGCGAGCGTGTCGACATCGCCGAGGTGATCGGTGAGCGTGTCACATTGCGCAACGCGGGTGGCGGCAATCTCAAAGGGCTGTGCCCTTTCCACGACGAGCGCTCGCCGAGTTTCAACGTCACGCCCGCTCGCGGCGTCTACCACTGCTTCGGCTGCGGCGTCGGCGGCGATGCCATCACGTTCCTCACCGAGCTCGACGGGCTCACCTTCGTCGAGGCCGTCGAACGCCTCGCGGCTCGCGCGGGCCTCAAACTGACCTATGAGGACATCGACGGTCGTGTGCGGCGCGGACCGTCCACCCAGCCGGGCCTCAAGCAGCGGCTGCTCGAAGCCCACGCCCTCGCCGCCGACTTCTACACGAGCCGGATCGTCGAGCCCGAGGCCCAGATCGCCCGCCGCTTCCTCACCGAACGCGGCTTCGACCGCGAGGCCGCCGCCGCCTTCGGCTGCGGCTACGCCCCCGACTCCTGGGACGCGCTCACCAAGCACCTGCGCGCCAAGGGCTTCACCGCCGAGGAGATCACCGGCGCGGGCCTGGCCAAACCCAGCCGCACCGGCAACCTCATCGACCGATTCCGCCGCCGCCTCATCTGGCCGATCCGCGATTCCTCAGGTGCGGCGATCGGTTTCGGCGCCCGCAAGCTCTTCGAGGACGACCAAGGCCCGAAATATCTGAACACGCCCGAAACACCGCTCTATAAGAAATCACAGGTGCTCTACGGCATCGACCTGGCGCGCAGAGCGATCGCCAAGACCGGGCGCGCGGTCATCGTCGAGGGCTACACCGACGTCATGGCCTGCCACCTTGCGGGCGTCCCCGTCGCGATCGCCACCTGCGGCACCGCCTTCGGCGCCGAGCACATCCGCATCCTGCGGCGGTTCCTGTTCGACTCCGAGACCGCGAACGGGCGCATCATCTTCACCTTCGACGGCGACGAGGCCGGGCAGCGGGCCGCGCTCAAAGCCTTCGAAGAAGAGCAGCGGTTCGTCTCCCAGACCTATATCGCCATCACCCCCGACGGCCAGGACCCGTGCGAACTGCGCCAGCACCGAGGCGACGAGGCGGTGCGCGAACTCATCGAACGGCACACGCCGCTGGTCCAGTTCGCACTCGACCGCGAGATCGCCAAGCACGATCTCGACACCGCCGAGGGCCGTCTGCACGCCACCCGCGCCATTGCGCCGCTGCTGGCCCGCGTCAAGGACCGTGGCCTCGTCGACGAGTACATCGGTGACTACGCCGGGCGTCTGGGCAAGGAGAAGGCCGAACTGCGCCGTGCCGTCGCGGGCGCGGCGGCGGGCGCGGCTACGAGTCGGGCCTCCGAACAGGTGCCCACGCCGAGGCGAAGCCGCGACGTCGACTCGACGCAGCTGCGCGCGCAGCGGGAGCTGCTCAAGCTGGCGCTCCAGGCCCCGCAGATCGCCGGGCCGTACTTCGACGCGATCGACGCCACGCCTTATACCGACCCGAATTACCGGGCGGTGCGTGAGGCCGTCGTGGCGGCCGGGGGAACGGCGAACGCCGCCGCGGGCGCGAACTGGATCGCCGCGGTGTCCGCCGCCTGCGCCGAGATCGCGGCGCAGGCGCTGGTGAACGAGTTGGCGGTCGAGGAACTGCGGCTCGACCGCGAGCCCGACGCGGTCTATGTGCGCACGCTGCTGGCGCGCATTCAGCGCCCGGTCGTCGACGCTGAGCTGGCCGACCTCAAACGGCGTCTGCAACGGATCAACCCGAGCACCGATAAGGACGAGTACATGAGCCTGTTCGGCAAGCTCATGGGCCTGGAGCAGCACGCGCGTTCGCTGCGAGACCAGGCCGCGAACGTCGTGGAATGAGGGCGACGGCCCCCGAGGCGCGGCCGTGCCGATCGCTTGCGGCACGCCGTGTGGCCCGGCCCGGCCCGCGGGCGCCGGAGCCGCCCGTTCTCGTGCCCGGTGCGGACGGTCTCCGGGGCCCGGACCGCCGCCTCTTCTGTCGAGGGCGCCTTCCCCTTCGAGCGGTGAACATGCTGCCGTTGCCGCCTTGAGGAAACTTTTCGCTCGATATTCGGTCATGGTCGCAAATGGTGGTGATATTGCGAAAGGCCAAGGCCCCGGCGGGGTTTCGGTACAGCGATCGTGACGCGGCGTCCCCCTTGAGGGAGTCAGAGTCCGATAGGCGACATTGTGTCCGGCCTTGACCTGCTTTTATGTTGTGTTGAGCTAGCGGTACGCGTTCCGTGCCGGAAGGAGACATGACGTGACCGACATCAGTCGATCGAGCAGTCGGAAATCAGCGAGTTTGGAGCGCGGACGCTTCAGCGACGGCATGCACGCCTTCGCCGTTCGCGCTTCGAGCTCGGAGGCGCCTGATTCATTCCAGGTATATGCGAACGGCGATCATGAAGACATCGTGCTGGTCGTCTCCGGCCTGAACTCCGGTGCGCTCAAGGCGGCCTGGGGCCACGATTGGCAGACCGCCGGCGCAGGATGGCGGGAATGGGTCGAGGTCAAAGCGTTCATGGTCTTCTACAACGGCGAGCGTCGGGGAGCCGGGGAGACGGTGTTGCGCAATGGATGAACCATCCTCGGACGCGCTCGCGGACGACTACCTCGGCGAGTTCCGGCGCGGCCCGGCGATCTTCACGGTCTTTCGCGTCTGCGGAGCAGCCGCCTGCTATCGGGTCGACTGCAATGACGGCAACGGCCCCAGCAAGGTGTGCGAATTCTCGGAGCGCCCCGGCTCGGGACCGAGCTGGCACGGCGCATGGCGCGGCGATGAATGGTGCGCCTGGATCGAGCTTCAAGCCCGCAAGATCGTCGAACGCGCCCCATGAGTCCCGTGCGTCCGCGGCAGAACACGCTCATAGGCCACCGCGGACAGACGCTAGCCGGTCAGCGCCATGCCGATGTCCACACCGAGCTCAGGAGCGCAGTGCAGCAGGAACGCCGGCCAGACGCTGCCGGTGCGCGCCCAGATCCAGCCCAGCGCCAAGCCCATGACGGCGGCGAAGACCCCGCCCGCGATGTCGACGCTCCACGCACCGGTGGCCAGATCGACCATGACCGCATGGCCGAGACCGAAGACCACCGAGGCGATCACCAGACCCCACCCGACTTTCGCGCCGAACAGTCGCCTCGGTGTGCCGAACGCCCGATCGAGCAAGGCGAGCATCGCGCCGCGCCAGATGAGCTCCTCGGTGAGGTTCGGGAGGGTGCCGTCGAACAGGAGCTGTTCGGCGCCCACCGCCGATCTCGACGCCGGGTCGAGCGCCACGGACAGCACGGTGAGGCCGATGAACAGCGCGAAGACCGCTCCGATCGTGAACATCGCGGGCCGCAGCGAACCGCGTCGGACCGTCAACCGCAGACCCGCTTCCCGGCGCGCCCAGCGGCGCAGCATCGCGAACAGGATCGCGACCCACAGCAGGTCGAGGACCTTGCCCTGCCAGTGCCGCTCGAAGGCGTCAAAGAACGGCAGCGGCACGATTCGCGAGCCGACCGCGGTGAGCAGGATGAAATAAGCGACGACGGCGACCGCGATCCAGGTCGAAGGGGACGTCGCGAGATCCCGGGCGCGCCCGGACCCACTCCGGAGCATCGTCGCGGCGAGGACCGCCGCCACCGTCACGACCAGCCCGGCGACGAGCGAGCCGCCCCACATCGCGCCGACCCCGACGCTGCGCAGCACCGCACCGGTCGCCTCGGTACCGGTCAGCGTGTGGACGGCGAGCACGACCGCGATCGGCAGTGCCACGGGCAGGACCCATCGGGTGGTGTCGCTCGGGCCTCGGACCGGAAGCGCAAGGGGGGACATGAGGCAGATCCTAGGGCCGGTTCAAGGACTCGGGGCGAGACGGTATCCGAGTCCATTCGCCCGCCCGCAAAGCAGAGGGCGGACCGGGTCCCGGTCTCGGATTCGGGCGGCCCGGCGGTGAGGCCAGCGGGCGCGCTGTCTGCCGCCGCGAAACGGCGACCGGCCCTGGTGGTGGCCCTGGGAGAGCGGGCCGGACGGCGCCGGGCCAGGGTGCTCGACGGGACCTAGCGCGGCGGCACGGACACGGCGTACGGCCGACCGCGCGAATCGCGCGATCGGCCGTGTTGTCACTGTTCGCGCCGAGGGCGTCGGCGCGATTCTCAGCGGGCCTCGGCCGGCTCGGGGTTGCGCAGCGGCTCGCCGTTGCGGTGGAGCTCGCCGAGGGCCTCGCGCCAGGACTGGATCAGGCCCGTCTCGTGGTAGGGAATGCCCTTCTCCTCACAGAACTCGCGCACGATCGGCTGGGCCTTGCCCAGGTGCGGCGAGGGCATGCCCGGGAACAGGTGGTGCTCGATCTGGTAGTTCAGGCCGCCCATGCCCGCGTCCATCAGCCATCCGCCGCGTACATTGCGGGAGGTCAGGACCTGCTTGCGCAGGAAGTCGAGCTGCTGTTCGCCGACGAAGGTCGGCATGCCCTTGTGGTTCGGCGCGAAGATCGAGCCCATGTACACGCCCCAGAGAGCCTTGTGCACGAGGATGAACACGATCGCCTTGCCCGGCGACAGCACCAGGAACACGGCGGCCGTGTAACCGATGAAGTGGGCCGCGAGCAGCGCCGCCTCCAACGCCCGGTGCTTGAGGCCGGGCTTGAGCACCGATTTGATGCCCGAGACGTGCAGGTTGAAGCCTTCGAGGGTCAGCACGGGGAAGAACAGCTGCGCCTGGTACTTGCCGAAGAACCGGTCGATGCCCTGAGCCAGGCGCGCCTGGCGCTTCGACCACACGAACAGTCCCGGCCCGACGTCGGGATCGAGTTCCTCGTGGTTGGGGTTGGCGTGGTGGCGGGTGTGCTTGTCGTTCCACCAGCCGTAGCCCATCCCGTTGGCGAGGTTGCCGGTGAAGAAGCCGACGCGCTCGGAGGGCTTGCGGGTGCGGAAGACCTGCCGGTGCGCGATGTCGTGGCCCAGCAGCGCGACCTGCGCGCTGACGATGGCCAGGACGGCCGCGGTGAACATCTGGAGCCAGGTGTCACCGATGAACGCGAAGCCCGCCCAGGTGCCGATGTACAGTACTGCGACGATGCTGAAGCGGATCGCGTAATAGCGGGGCCTGCGCCGCATGAGGCCCGCTTCGTTGACCCTGCGGGTCAGCTCGGCGAAGTCGCTGCCGGTCTTGGCGGGGCGTTCGATCAGTGCGGTTGGCATCGGCACTCCAGGGTTCAGTGTTTCGTGATCGCGCGGCGGTGTTCGGCGAGAGCAGACCAAGAGATACGACGGCACGGGGCGATCGGCGGTGCCGGTGTCGAGAGGTGTCCGATTTCGCTGCTCTAAGCTTGGCGCGCAAAGGCTGTCCTGTCGCTACCGCTGGCCCGTCAATCGAGGTAGTGCTAACCCCACCCCCGGGCGTGTCGCGACGCTTCGGCGAGCGGCGCGACACACGCCGGCCGCTCGAAGCCGAGCGGG
>JAJYSW010000262.1 GCA_021793335.1 Actinomycetes bacterium | reverse complement strand
TGACCACGCCCGCGTGGTTGGGGCCGCTGTCGGACTTCCAGGCCACGCGCTCATCGGGCCGCTGCTCGATGATGGTGGCGTCGAACTCGCGCGTGACGCCGCCCGCCTTGGTCACCCAATGCGTGTGCGTGTCGTCGAGCTGCCGGATCTCCTCGACGCCCTCCATGAACTCCGGGAACGTCTCGAACTGCGTCCACTGGTCGTAAGCCGTGGAGAGCGGGACCTGAACATCGACTGTTTCGGTGATGGTGCTCAATGTCTTCTCCTCCTTCGTTCGCGAGGTGCGCCTCACGGTTCGCGCATCGCTTCACGACCGGGAATACCCACCCGTTCGGGTGATACACCTTCAAGGGCCGCGAACGGCGAGGTCACGGTGCCCCCGACTCGGCGCGGCGGTGCCGATCGGCAGCGGGGCCGACCCACCGGGAGGCCCTCGCGGGAACACAGTACGGTCGTAAACCGCTATGGCGAACTACACGGTGCACGAGACGACGCGAGGGCCGAAAGAATCGGTCCCGGCGGGCTTCGACATCACCTTTCTTCCCGCCGATCCTCCGCGGCGCGGACGAGTGGCCTACTACCGGCTGGACGGTGGGCCGCTTCCTGACGAGTTCGGGGAGGCTGGGACGGTCACCGTGGTCGTCGACGCGGTGGGCCGCAAGCGGGAGGTGGCGGCCGTGCTCTGCGAAGCGGGACGGGCCAGCGAGCGCTTGGCGACGGCCGACGGCGGCACTGCATCGGGCCGCGTCTGGGCGTTGGCCGCCCGCAAAGCACTCGAACTGGTCGCATGCGGCCTCATCGCCCCCGGGTTGGACGCCGAGGGAGCAGGGGCCTGGCGGATCGCCGGGATCGACGGCGTCGACGCCGAGTGGCTGCATCGGCTCGCCGCGGCGATGCCCATCGAAGCCTGCTGCGCCGTGGACGAGGAGGGCCGCCTGCCGGACCCGTATCGGCTGCTGCGGGCGTTCTGTGACGCGGTGGCCGACGACTGGGCGCGGGGACCGGCGGTCACCGCGCTCACCGGCGCCCACGCACTGGTCGCGGCTGAGCCGGTCGACTGCCCCGAGTTCACGCCCGCCGCGGTGCGGCTGGCCTTGGAACGCGACGCCGGGTGGAGTCTGGCCCTCGCCGTCGAACCGGGCGAGGAGTCCGTCGGGCTGCGTGCGATGGTCTGCGACCGGGCCGACCCGTATCGACTGTTCGATGCGGAGGATGTCGGAGTGGGCGAGGACGTCCTGCGCAGCGCACTGGAATCGGCCGCCCTCGCCTCGGGTTGGCCGGTGCTGCTCGATCTGGCTCGCGGCCACGGCGAACCGGTGTGCGCGCTCAGAGCCGAGGACGTGGCCTATCTGCTCGATGGCGGCGCGGAGCATTTGGGCGAGTGCGGGATCGAGCTTCGCTGGGACGCCTCGATCGAGCGGGGCCTGCGGGCGGCCTTGTCGATCGATGGGCCGACCGGACCCGGCGGCGGACTGTTCTCCCTCGGCGAGCTGCTGTCGTTCCGCTGGCGGGCGGTGCTCGGCGATCAAGAGCTGTCCGAGGCCGAGCTGGACCGGATCGCCCGTTCCCACTCCCCCGTGGTCCGGGTCGGCGAACGCTGGGTGCTGGTGGACGAGACGGTGCGGGAGCGGCTTCGGCGGAGGCTGGACCGACCCGCGCCGTTGGAGGCGCTCCGGGCGGCGCTCACCGGATCGGTGGAGGTCGGCGGGCGGGCCGTACCGGTGTCGGTCTCGGGGCCGCTGGCCGAGGTGCGGGACCGGCTACGCGCCCCCGAAGGGGCCGAGGCGGTCGCGCAACCGGCCGCGCTCATGGGTCGATTGCGCGAATATCAGCTTCGGGGTCTGCAGTGGATGGTATCGCTCACGGAGCTGGGGCTCGGGGCGTGCCTGGCCGACGACATGGGCCTGGGGAAGACCATCACGCTCATCGCCCATCATCTGCACCGGCAGTCGGATGGGGCGACGGCGGGCCCGACGCTGGTGGTCTGCCCGGCCTCGCTGATGGCGAACTGGGACGCCGAGATCGGCCGTTTCGCTCCCGATGCGGCGGTACGGCGCTTCCATGGGCCCGGTCGCGGTTTGGAAGGTCTGGAGAAGAACGAGTTCGTGGTCACCACGTATGCGACGATGCGCCGCGACGCCGAGCGCCTGGCGGGAGTCGAGTGGTCCATGGTGTGCGCCGACGAGGCACAGCACATCAAGAATCCGGCTTCCGCGTCGTCGAAGGCGCTGCGCTCGATCGGGTCGGGCGTGCGGGTGGCGCTCACCGGCACGCCGGTGGAGAACAATCTCACCGATCTTTGGTCCATCTTGGATTGGGCGACGCCGGGTCTGCTGGGGAGCCTGGAGGGGTTCCGCTCCTCGTACGGCGCGGCCGAGCACGGGGATGCCGAGACGGCCGCCGGGCTCGGGAAACTGGTGCGCCCGTTCATGCTCCGGCGCCTCAAGACCGATCCGGGAATCGCTCCGGAGCTGCCAGAGAAGACCCTCACCGACCAGCGTGTGACGCTCAGCCGCACCCAGGTGGCGTTGTACAAGCGGGTGGTGGACGAGACGATGGCCGCCATCGCGTCGGCCGAGGGCATCGAGCGCCGCGGGCTGGTGCTGGCGCTGCTGACACGGCTGAAACAGGTCTGCAACCATCCCGCCCAATACTCGGGCTCGGACGATCCGGCCGCGGGGAGATCGGGCAAGCTCGATCTGCTCGACGAGCTGCTCGGCACCGTCCTCGTCGAAGATGAACGGGCGCTGGTGTTCACCCAGTACGCCCGGATGGGCCGGCTTCTGGCTTCGCACTTGGAGCGCCGCGGCATCGGCGTGGACTTCCTGCACGGCGGTACACCGGTGAAGCGCCGCGAGGCGATGGTGGCCGATTTCCAGGCAGGGGCGACGCCGGTGCTGATCCTCTCGCTCAAGGCCGCCGGCGTCGGACTCAACCTCACCCGAGCCACCCATGTGATCCACTACGACCGGTGGTGGAATCCGGCGGTCGAGGACCAGGCCACCGATCGGGCCTTCCGCATCGGACAGACGAAGGCAGTGCAGGTGCACCGGCTCGTCTGCGAGGGCACGATCGAGGAGCGCATCGCCGTGTTGCTCGAACGCAAGCGCGGCCTGGCCGAGGCCGTGGTGGGTTCCGGAGAGGCCGCACTGACCGAGCTGACCGACGAGCAACTGCACGAACTGGTGCGCTTGGAGGAGCGATGAGTCGCCGCTCGATGTTCGACCACAGTGTCCTTTCTGCTTGGGCCGGGGAGTTCGCCCGCTCCTGCGAGGCGGTGCTGCATGGAGCCGACGCGGGGCGGCGCTCGCGCGGGCTGGTGTACGCCCGGACCGAGGGCGTGCTGGACGATTTCGAGTTCGGTCCCGGTGAGGCGAGCGTATTCGTGGCCGGCTCGCGCGGTGACCGGTATCTGGTGTACGTCCATATTCCCGAGTTCGACGTGGTCGAGTGCGCGGCGTGGGATTACGTGGTGAGCGCTCTGGGTTTCAGCGGCGAGCTCGCCGAGGGCCGGTTCACGCGTGATCTGTTGGAGCACGCCGTTCAGGCCGGTTGCGATCCGGTTCCCTCACCCGATGAGATCGCCGTCGACTGCGACTGTCCGGATGCGGCGAGGGTCTGCAAGCACATCGTGGCGGCCTTGGTCCACATGGTCGAGGAGGTCGATACGGACGAGGCGGTGCTGCTGCGGCTGCGAGGCATCACGGAAGGCGGCCCGTCGGGGGATCGGCCGGCTTTGAGGCGGGAGGCGCCCGAAGGGGCCGGGCGCACCCTCTGGGCTTCCAGCGCGTTCGATGACGGGCCGAGTCCGGCCGAGGCATTCGCGCGTAGGCTCGGGCCGCTCCCCGAGCCGCCCGAAGCGGCGACGGAGCCGGAGCCTCCGTGCTTCCATCCCGGGCCGTTCGATCCGGGGCGCTTCACCGACGATATCGATGCCGATGCCCTCGATCTCCAGGCCGCTTTGGCCGCCAACGCCGCCTCCGACCTCTTGTTCCGCATCGACCACGGCCTGGCGATCCCCCGGCGGCCTGCGGACTTGAGCGCCGACGCCGCCCGGCTCGCCTCCCACACCCCGGAGCTGGTCGAAGACCTGGCGTCCGCGGCCCGGTGCGCTCCGGCGGAATTGGAGATGCGGGCCGACGCTTGGTTCTTCGGCGGTGAGGGGGGCTTGGCCGCTTTCCACGATCAGTGGAAGCCGGGACCGGAACTCATAGCGGAGGCCGAGAAGCGACTCACCGCCGCGTACGGGGAGGTGACACGCCGCCTCAATCGCTGGACCGTCCCCGGGCGGGGCGTCCAGTACCGCTTGGGCCGTGACGGAGTCTGGTATCCGTATGCGAGATCGGGGAACCGCTGGATTCCCTCGGGGCATGCCGGAGCACTCGATGCGGTGATCACCGCCGCCTGAGCGGCAAGCCGAGCCCGTGGAACATCGACGGCGGCACAGCACGGGAGATCCACTCCTCGCGGCGCCATAAGTCGACCGTGGCGTCACGGATCGCCAAGGCCTGATAAGGGTTCAGGCACCGTGGCGCGCCGTCCCGAACCGACGAAGGCGTAATGGGTATATACCGATCCATCGCTTATTGGTGTCTCGGTCGTTGGATAGGTGTGGTAGAAGACTAACGGGTCGAAAACCTG
>JAJYSW010000261.1 GCA_021793335.1 Actinomycetes bacterium | reverse complement strand
TCCGATCGCGGCCTCGGTGAGCACCCTGGTGGTCTCCTGGAAGGAGGCCGCCGAGAGCCACGACTCGGTCGCCAGGCTCGCCTTCGTGATGCCCATCAGCTGCGGACGGCCCGAGGCCGGCTCGCCGCCGTCGGCGATGATCTTGCGGTTCACCTCTTCGAATTCGAGGCGGTCAACCAGCGAACCGGGCAGGAACTCCGCCGTGCCCGAGTCGATGATCGTGATCCGCTTGAGCATCTGGCGCACGATGATCTCGATGTGCTTATCGTGGATCATCACGCCCTGCGAGCGGTAGACCTCCTGGACCTCGCCGACCAGGTGACGCTGCACCTTCCGCGGGCCCAGCACGCGCAGCAGCTCGTGCGGGTCGATCGTGCCCTCGACGAGCTTCTCGCCGACCTCGACGTGCTCGCCGTCGACCGCCCGCAGACGCAGACGGCGCGGCACCTTGTCGACCACGATCTCATCGGACCCGTCGTCGGGCGTGATGATGATCTTCCGGCTCTTCTCGGCGTCCTCGATCCGGACGGTGCCGCTCGCCTCGGCGATCGGCGCCTTCCCCTTCGGGATGCGGGCCTCGAAGACCTCCTGCACACGCGGCAGGCCCTGCGTGATGTCGTCCCCGGCCACACCACCGGTGTGGAAGGTCCGCATCGTCAGCTGGGTGCCGGGCTCACCGATCGACTGCGCCGCGATGATGCCCACCGCTTCGCCCAGGTCGACCTTCTCGCCGGTCGGCATGGAACGCCCGTAGCAGGCCGCGCACACGCCCTGGCGGGACTCGCACGTCAGCACCGAGCGGACCTTCACGGTCGTGACGCCGGCGGCGATGAGCTCGGCGATGTTGTCCGAGTTCAGCGCCGTGTTCCGGGCGAGCACGATCTTGCCGTCGACCTCGATGTCCTCGCCGAGGGTCCGGGCGTCCACCGCGGTCTCGACGATGTCGGAGGCGATGAGCCGGCCGTCGAGCTCCGTGGCGATCGGGTAGTCCAGCGACCGGTCGGTGCCGCAGTCCTCGTCACGGATGATGACGTCCTGCGACACGTCCACCAGACGGCGGGTCAGGTAACCCGAGTCGGCGGTCCGCAGCGCGGTGTCGGCCAGGCCCTTGCGGGAGCCGTGCGTGGAGATGAAGTACTCCAGGACCGTCAGGCCCTCGCGCAGCGAGGACTTGATCGGACGCGGGATGATCTCGCCCTTCGGGTTCGCGACCAGGCCGCGCATGCCGGCGATCTGCCGGAGCTGGAGCATGTTCCCTCGCGCACCGGAGTTGATCATCTGCCACAGCGGGTTATCGGGTTGGAGGGTATCGCTCAGGTCCTCCATGACCTCCGCAGTGGCCTTCGTCCAGATCTCGGTCAGCTCACCGCGGCGCTCCTCCTGGGTCATCAGGCCGCGCGCGTACTGCTTGTCGATCTTGGCCGCGTCGGCCTCGTACTTCTCCAGGATCTCGGCCTTGTGCGCGGGCTCGATGACGTCCTCGATGCCGATCGTGACACCGGACCATCCGGCCCACTTGAAACCGGCGGTCTTCAGCGCGTCCAGGCAGGCGCCCAGCTGGACCTTCGAATAGTGCTCCGAGAGGTCGTGGATGATGTCCGACAGCTGGCCCTTGCGGACCTCGTAGTTGACGTACGGGAACTCCGGCGGCAGGCAGTCGTTGAAGAACACCCGGCCCAGCGTCGTCTCGATGATGAGCGGCTGCCCGGGCTCCCAGTCCTCCGGGATCGACTCGGACCCGCCCGTCCCGTCGTCGACCGCGGGGAGCCCTTCGAGCCGAATCCGGATCGGCGCCTGGAGCGCCAGTTCACGACGGTCATAGGCCATGATGGCCTCGCCGACGTTGGCGAACGCCCGGCCCTCGCCGACCTGCCCCTCCTTCTGGTGGGTCAGGTAGTACAGGCCGATGATCTGGTCCTGCGTGGGCAGGGCCACCGGCTTGCCGTCGGAGGGCTTGAGGATGTTGTTCGACGCCAGCATCAGGATGCGGGCCTCGGCCTGGGCCTCGGCCGACAGCGGCACGTGAACCGCCATCTGGTCGCCGTCGAAGTCGGCGTTGAACGCGGTGCACACCAGCGGGTGCAGCTGGATGGCCTTGCCCTCGACCAGCTGCGGCTCGAACGCCTGGATGCCGAGGCGGTGCAGTGTGGGTGCGCGGTTGAGCAGCACCGGGTGCTCGGAGATGACCTCTTCGAGCACGTCCCACACCACCGGGCGGGCGCGTTCGACCATCCGCTTGGCCGACTTGATGTTCTGCGCATGATTGAGATCGACCAGGCGCTTCATCACGAACGGCTTGAACAGCTCCAGCGCCATCTGCTTGGGCAGACCGCACTGGTGCAGTTTCAGGCGCGGGCCGACCACGATGACCGAGCGGCCCGAGTAGTCGACGCGCTTGCCCAGCAGGTTCTGCCGGAACCGGCCCTGCTTGCCCTTGAGCATGTCGGACAGGCTCTTGAGCGGACGGTTGCCGGGCCCGGTGACCGGGCGACCGCGCCGGCCGTTGTCGAACAGCGCGTCCACCGACTCCTGGAGCATCCGCTTCTCATTGGCGACGATGATCTCGGGCGCGCCGAGGTCCATGAGCCGCTTGAGGCGGTTGTTGCGGTTGATGACCCGGCGGTACAGGTCGTTGAGGTCGCTGGTGGCGAAGCGGCCACCGTCGAGCTGCACCATCGGGCGCAGCTCCGGCGGGATCACCGGCACGCAGTCGAGCACCATGCCCAGCGGCGAGTTGCCGGTGGACTGGAAGGCCGCGACGACCTTCAGGCGCTTGAGCGCGCGCAGCTTCTTCTGTCCCTTGCCGGTGGCGATGACCTCGCGCAGGCTGAGCGCCTCGGCGTCGAGATCGAGGCCCTCCAGCAGGTTCTTGATGGCCTCGGCGCCCATGCCGCCGGTGAAGTACTCACCGAAACGCTGCTGGAGCTCCCGGTAGAGCATCTCGTCACCGATGAGCTGGCGCACCTCGAGCTTGCGGAAGGTGTCCATGACCTCGTCGAGACGGTCGATCTCCCGCTGGGCCTTGTCGCGGATCTGGCGCATCTCGCGCTCGCCGCCGTCCTTGACCTTGCGGCGGACGTCGGCGCGGGCGCCCTCGGCTTCGAGCTCGGCCATGTCGGCTTCGAGCTTGGAGGCGCGGTCCTCGATCGCGGCGTCACGCTGCTGTTCGAGCGTGCGCTTCTCGGCGACGATCTCGTTCTCCAGCGTCGGGATGTCCCGCTGACGGGCTTCGTCGTCGACGCCGGTGATGACGTAGGCGGCGAAGTAGATGACCTTCTCAAGGTCCTTCGGCGCCAGGTCCAGGAGGTATCCCAGGCGTGAGGGCACGCCCTTGAAGTACCAGATGTGCGTGACCGGAGCGGCCAGCTCGATGTGGCCCATCCGCTCGCGGCGGACCTTCGAGCGGGTCACCTCGACGCCGCAGCGCTCACAGATGATGCCCTTGAAGCGGATGCGCTTGTACTTGCCGCAGTAGCACTCCCAGTCCCGGGTGGGGCCGAAGATCTTCTCGCAGAAGAGGCCGTCCTTCTCGGGCTTGAGGGTGCGGTAGTTGATGGTCTCGGGTTTCTTCACTTCACCGTGCGACCACTGCCGGATGTCCTCGGCGGTGGCGAGGCCGATCTTCAACTTGTCGAAGAAGTTGACGTCGAGCACTGAACTCTTCCCCTTGGATTTTCTTTCAGGCTTGGATGAGACGTTGGGGAGGGCGGCCGAGCGGCCACGGTTCGCGGGCGTCACCGCGGCACACGGCTCCGCCGCCCTCGCTCGACGTCAGGCGCTTTCGAAGTCGACGCTGTTGGGTTCCTCGTGGGACAGGTCGATTCCCAGCTCCTCGGCCGCTCGGAACACCTCGTCGTCGGTCTCGGTCATCTGGATGGCCTGCCCGTCGGCGGACAGCACCTCCACGTTGAGACACAGCGACTGGAGCTCCTTGAGCAGCACCTTGAACGATTCCGGAATGCCCGGCTCGGGCACGTTCTCGCCCTTGACGATGGCCTCGTAGACCTTCACACGGCCGACCACGTCGTCGGACTTGATCGTCAGCAGCTCCTGCAGCGCGTAGGCCGCGCCGTACGCCTGCATCGCCCAGCACTCCATTTCGCCGAAGCGCTGGCCGCCGAACTGGGCCTTGCCGCCCAGCGGCTGCTGGGTGATCATCGAGTACGGGCCGGTCGAGCGGGCGTGGATCTTGTCGTCCACCATGTGGTTCAGCTTCATGATGTACATGTAGCCGACGCTGATCGGGTCCGGGAACGGTTCACCGGTGCGGCCGTCGAGCAGCTGCGCCTTGCCGGTGGGGGCGACCATGCGGTCGCCGTCGCGGTTCGGCAGCGCGTTCGCGAGCAGGCCCTGGACCTCTTCGGCGTGGGCGCCGTCGAATACGGGCGTCCCCACCTTCGAGTTGGCCGAGACCTCGTCGGCCCCGATGTCACGGAGCGCCTGCTCCCATGCCTCGTCGAAGCCCTCCAGCTTCCAGCCGGCCTTCGCGGCCCAACCGAGGTGGACTTCCAGCACCTGGCCGATGTTCATACGCCCCGGCACGCCCATCGGGTTGAGCAGGACGTCGATCGGCGTGCCGTCGGGCATGAAGGGCATGTCCTCCTGCGGCACGATCTTCGAGATGACGCCCTTATTGCCGTGTCGGCCGGCGAGCTTGTCGCCC
>JAJYSW010000260.1 GCA_021793335.1 Actinomycetes bacterium | reverse complement strand
GCTGGCGCGCGCCGTCGCGGCGGCGCCGCCGGTGCTCCTGGCGGTCGAGCCCACTTCGGCGGTCGACGCCGTCACCGAACAGCGGATAGCGGCCAATCTCGCCGCAGCCAGGCGGGACCGGACCACCGTGGTCGTCACCGACTCACCTCTGTGGATCGGACACGCCGACCGCGTCATCGAGCTCGGCGACGACCGGGCGGCCGCCCTGGCCGCGTCCGCGGGAACGGAGGCACCGTGAACGCCGGTGCATCCTCCCGCCTGCCGGTGGCGACTCCGGGCGAAGTGCGCCGGTCGGTCATCGAACTGTTCGGAATGGAGAAACGCACGGTCGCCTTGGCCTGCCTGCTCTACATCGCCGCGGCCGGGGCCGGCGCGGCCCTGCCGGTCATGCTCGGTCGGGTCATCGACGGCATCGGCTCCGGATGGGACGCGACCCGCGTCGACCTGATGTGCGCCGCCCTGATCGGGTGCGTCGCAGCCCAGATGGCCCTGACTCGCATAGGACGGCGAGTCGGGCACCGTTTCGGGGACCGGTCGGCGGCCCGCATCCGCGAACGGGCCCTCGAACGCGTGTTGCGCCTGCCGCTCGGTGTCGTCGAGCGTGCCGGAACCGGCGACCTGGCGACCCGCACCACCGGCGACGTGGCCGCGGTGGCCGAGCTGCTGCGGCGAACCGGACCGGAGGTCGCCGCCGCGGCCGTCGAATTCCTTGTGCTGATCGCGGCGGCGTTCCTCATCGACCCGGTCCTGGCGCTGGGACTGGCCGTGGTGGTGCCGCCATTGGTGCTGGCCTCCCGTTGGTACCTGCGGGTCGCGCGCCCCGCCTTCCTCGCCGAACGCGCCGCGATGAGCGAGCTCGCCGAGGTGTTGACCGCCTCGGCCGGCGGCGGCCGTACCATCGCGGCCCACCGGCTGCGATCCGAGCGACTGGAGATCGGCCACCGGTCGGCGCGGTCGCACCACCGGCGGCTGCTGCGGGTCGTCGACCTCCATTGCCGGTACCTGCCCGCGCTCGACCTCGCCTACCTGTTGCCGGTCTTCGCCGTGCTCCTCGGAGGCGGCCTGTGGGCGGTGGGCGGCGGCGTCACCGTCGGCGCGGTCGTCGCCTGCACGATGCTGGCCTACCGTCTGTCCGGGCCGCTGGACCGGATCATGTACTCGCTGACCGAGTTCCAGACCGCCGGAGCTGCTTTGGCCCGCGTCGAGGGCATCGGGAAGGTGCCGACAGAGGATCGGGAGGCGAGCACCGACGGGCACGAGGTCGAGCTCGCCGGAGTCCGCTTCGGGTACGAGGATGGACCGGACGTGCTCTGCGGCCTCGACCTTCGGCCCCGCCCCGGCGAGCACCTGGCCGTCGTGGGCCGGTCCGGTGCAGGGAAGTCCACATTGGCGCGTCTGGTCGCGGGGATCGACGCGCCGCGATCCGGGACCGCGACCATCGGCGGCGTGCCCTCCGCCTCGCTCAAACTGGTGGAGCTGCGCCGCAAGGTGATCCTGGTGACCCAGGAACACCACGTCTTCGACGCGAGCCTGCGCGACAACCTCGCTCTGGCGGATGAGACCGGTGACGACGCGGCACTGTTCGAGGCGCTGCACCGGGTCGGCGCCGACTGGGCCGCGGCCCTCGAAGCGGGACTCGACACCGAGGTCGGCGACAGCGGACTCCGGCTCGCACCGGCGCAGGCCCAGCAGGTCGCGCTGGCCAGAGTCGTCCTGGCCGACCCCGACATCGTGATCCTCGACGAGGCGACCGCCAGCCTCGACGCCGCGGTCAAGGGCGAGGTGGAGGCGTCGCTGGCCGCGGCTCTCGAAGGCCGCACGGTCATCCAGATCGCCCACTGGCTACAGGCCGCGCGAGCCGCCGACCGAGTGGTCGTGGTCGAGGGCGGGCGCGTCGCCGAGTCCGGTCCGCACGCCGACCTCCTCCAGCGCGGGGGAGCGTACGCGGACCTGTGGGAAGCGTGGAGCCGCGGCAGGGGGGCGGGCTGAATGGCCGGAACGTGCAGGATCAGGGCCGCCGTGGTGCGGCAGGTCCCTCCCGGCTACCGGACATGGATGTCGGACCAGGAGCGCTCGCGTCTGGAAAGGATCCGTCGCCCGGTGGACCGGGACCGGTTCCTCCTCGGCACCGGCCTGGTCCGAAGTATGGTTTCGGAGCTCACCGGTCTCGCACCGCAGGCGGTGCCGCTCGACCGTACGTGCGCCGAGTGCGGGAGCGCCCACGGCAGGCCGATGCTCAAGGGACTCCCGTGGTTCGCCTCGATCTCGCATTCCGGAGACGTGGTGCTCGCCGCGGTGACCGATCTGGCACCGGTCGGAGTGGACATAGAGCGGATCGATCCGAAACGGCTCGGCGCGATCGAGTCCGTGATGCCGACTGCGGACCGCAGCCGGCTGGCGGGGCTCGAAGGGCGGCAGCGGTGCCGCGCCGGATTCCAGAACTGGGTCCGCCGCGAATCGGTCCTCAAGGCCGCCGGGGACGGCCTGGCAGGACCGGTCCGCGAGCTCGAGGTCGGCGATCCGGCGTCGACGACGGCGCTGATCCGGTATCCCCGCCGGGACGCTACGCCAATGCGCGTTCACGATCTGGCGGTCGGCCCCGAATACGCGGCGGCGGTCTGCATCGCAGACGCGGCGGTGTACTCGGTCGACATGCCGACTTCGATCCGAGGCGACGTGAAGACACCGTCCACTGGCACCACACCAGGAGGCGAGTGAGGACCTCAACGCAGGCTCGTCCACCGCAGGGCCCCTGGGACGGCGACATCGCAGGGGCCCTGGAGGATCACGGCCGGCTGCTCACACAGTCCGGGACTGCGTTGCCGTTCCACGGCCGCGACACGCATCGACTAGGAGAGTTATGAGACGGACCATCACGGTGGAATTCTCATTCGGAGAGGACGAGTTCCTGCCGCTTACATGGGCACAATCCGCCGTCCTCGACCCGATCCGCCGCATGGGCGACCGCAGCGGCTACTACAACCTTACGGGCAGCGCAGTCTTCGCCGAGCCGATCCCGTTCGACGAGTTCCACGGACGCATGGTCGAGATGATCGCCGCGATCGATGTCCTGCGAACGAGGTTCGAATACGATCAGGAGTCCGCGATGCAGCGTCTCTGCGGGGCAGGTGTGATCGAGTTCGACTGCGTGGAGGTCGAACCCGATCAGGTCGAAGAGCGGGCCGAGGCGATCGCGGACGAGAATGAAAGCACGCATCTTCCCAGCGGCGGCTGGTGCCACCGTGGCATCCTGCTGTGCACGGCACGAGGCGTCGCCGGAATCGCCATGGTGTTCTCGCACCTGGCAGCCGACGCATGGGCTAGGGACCTCATCATGACGACGCTCTCGGAGCTGGGGGACGGCCGGCAGGTCACGGTTCACGGCCTCCAGCCTCGGGACCAGATCGAACACGAGTCGAGCACGAGCGGCGCCATGTTCAGCAAGGCCGCCCTCGCGCATTGGCGCCGTAACCTTCGGACGGCGCCCGATGAAGTGTATGGACGGCCGAGCCTTGAGGAGCCCTCCGAAGGCCGCTGGGCGATGTGCCGTCTGCTCAGCACGGCGACTTCGGCTGCTGCCGTCCTGACGGCCCTGCGGCTCCAGGTGTCGACCTCGGCGGTGATGCTCGCCGCAAGCGCGCTCTTGCTGGACCGCTGTTCAGAGCACGACGCCCATCTCTTTCAGCTGATCGTGGGCAATCGTTTCACCGAGCGGTCCCGGCGTGTGCTGACCACGATGACCCAGGATGGTGTCGTCGCGATCGAAGTGGGGGCGTTGTCGTTCGATGACCTGGTAAAACAATGCTTCCTATCCTCGCTTGAGGGCTACCAGTACGGTTCATATGACTACGCCGGCCTGTGTGGACTGCGACAGGAGGAACTCGTGCGCCGGGGGCACGAGCCCGACCTGGAGGCGTACTTCAATGACGTCCGATCGGACGGGTCCTGGCCTGAGCTGGAGGTTCCGGCGAGCCGAGCCGAGCTTTACCGGCTAGCCGACTCGACCGAGACCGCTGTGGTCGAACGCTGGGATGCCCACGAGGTGAAGTTCTTCGCGAGCGTCTTCAGGCTCCCCGCAGCATGCGACCTTTCGATCATCATCGACACCGCCTACATCACGACCGAGGCGATGCTCTCGAACATGCTCGCGATGGAACAGGTGTTGATGGAATCTGCTTGGGCGCCTGTGGAATCCAGTCGCATCGATACGATTTTCGGTGATTAGTCGGGAACGTTTCAGCTGTGTGGTCCAGGGGATTCCGGTTCGGCGGCATGGACGGAGGCGAGTTCGGGGTGTCCGAAGAATTGCACGACGGTTCCGGTTTACGCACATTGACGATGAGCCGGCCGTGTTTCGTTGACCCTGTCAACGGTTTCGCGGCCCGCGATCCCTCCAGTTCTCGACGCGGACACCGGCAACGACTTCTTCGCCTGCCTTGTCGAACCCGCGCCACGGCTCCCAGAATCCGCCGCCGAAACCGCCCACGAACCGCAGTTCCTAAACCGCTACAGCCTGTGGCGATAATACCCACCGTCCTCACGGAGGCTGACTCGCTGGATGCTGCGGGCTCCCGATTTCAACTGCAACGCTTCGGCGTCCACCGACTCACCTGGTTGCGATCCTCGCTGAGGCCGAAGCCTCAGCGCCACTACTGCCTGGCGTTCCC
>JAJYSW010000259.1 GCA_021793335.1 Actinomycetes bacterium | reverse complement strand
TGAACTCCACCGTGAGCTCGGCCGTGAACTCAGCCATGAACTCGGCCGTGAACTCAATCGCGAGTTCGACCGCGAGCTCACTCGCACCTGGGCCGGCCTCCACTTCGAGCGTCACCAAGCTGAACCCGAGCCCGAAACGCCTGCCCATGGCACCCCCGGCTCCGCCATGCCCGACCGCAACGCGCCCGATCCGAACACGCCCGGCGCCTACCGCCACGACCCATCCGATCCGGCCACCTGCGATCCGTCCCTGCCGGATTCGGACCCGCGCTCACCACGGTACGAACCGCCGCACCTGCGCCACCGGCCCGGAGACACCTTCGAGATCGGCGGCAAGCCCCACGATCCGCTCGACCCGGGCCCGTACGGCTCGCCCGGCTGGTTCCAGGACCGGCGCACCGGCCGCCACCGCCGCGGCGAACTGCCCGACCCGCTCCCCGAGGACGAACGCCCGATGCCGGTCCCCTCACCGCCTCCCGCACCGATCCCGGCCCCGGCCTCGCCGGTCGATGCGCCCCGGCCGTACCCGTACCGCCGCACCCGGCGCTGGAGCGCCCCCGAAGACCGTCTCGAAAACGGCACCGGACCCGATCCGGCCGCCGCTCCCGAAAACGACCCTCCTTACCGCTTCTCACCCCTGCGGGAAGGAGCAATGCAACGCTTCCTCGAACTCTCCCAACCGTTCCGGGATGCCCACTTCCAACCGCAGCCCCCGAGCCTCACCGAGCGCCTTCTCTGGGTCCTGCGCTGGTTCCTATGGATCGCGACCTGCGGTCTACGGCCGGCACCGAGCCCGCTCACCGCTGCGAGCGAATCCGCGCACTTCCCTGCCCTTGAGGCCGACGCCACCGGCGTCTCACGCCTGCCGGCACCACTTTCAGCACACCTCTCCACTGCCCGAGGTGCCCTGTGACGAGCTCACGTTTCGCCCCGCTCCGCCTCCGCGCCCGCTACCTCAAGACGTTCCAAACGCGACCTGCCCCAACGCCGGATGCAACGCCGGATACAGCGCCGGATGCAGCGCCGAGCCCGGCGACGGCCCCGCCCGATCTGGCCTGCCCGCCAGACCCTGCTCGGCTCACCGTCCTGGGCCGAGAGAACATCCTCGGCCGAGGAGTCCACTTCGGAACACTCGCTTCGGCGCCGCGCCTGTGGGCCGCACTCACCGACGCGGACGAACCACTCCTGGGGTACGTGACCGGCCTGGTCGAAAACGAACCCGAACTCTTGGCCTGCGACGGCCCGCACCGGGCCTGGGTCGGCGACGCCGCCACCGTCCGCGAACTCGAACGCGCCGCCGTCTCGGTGTGGCGCTCCTGCCTCCGTCACTGCGAGGGATGACCATGGACCATATTGAGCACCGATCCCTGTTCCGCCACCACGCCACGGCCATGTTCCGCGGCGATCGCAACGAATCCCACCGGATCGAACGGCGCCTCTACCCCGAGCACGCCACCGCGCACCACCTGTTCATCCAAGCCCTGTTCATCGCCTGCATCACCGAATACTTCGGGGAGGAACTCGACCGGCGGCGGCTGCGCCGGTTCATCGCCCGGCTCAGAAAAGAACGGCCGGGCGTCTCACCGCTCAAGACCGAAGCGCTCGTGCGCGTCTTCTACGGCGAGACACGGCTGTACGACGAGATTCCGCACGTCGACCACTGGCCGTGCATGTGGTCGGCCGCCCAGATGATCATCGGCACCGACCGCGACGACGACGAGCTCGCCGAGCTCTACGACCGGGCCGAGGCCACCGGCCGCGACATGGTCGACAGCGCCTTGCAGACCGAAGACCTCTTCGGGCCCCGATGCGAAACGGCGGTGCGATGATGCGGCCCGAGGCACTGCAACGCGCCCTGATCCGAGCCGTGGCCTTCGGCGACACGGCGAACGAGCAGCACCTGCGTCGACAGTTGCGGGGAATCGCGCACGTGGGCGCCGCCGATCACCTTCACGCCGCAGTCCTGGTCTGCCTCGCTCACCGCTTCGGCGAACCGGCCCCGCCGAACCCAAGGGAAACCAGCCAGGTGAACCGGAACCACACGGTCCTCGACCACACGAGCCTCAGCCACACGGGGCTCGACCACATCACCACCGGATACACCGCCATCGACCGTGCCGCCTGCGATGGCGAGGCGTTCGACCGCCCCGCCATCGATGACGACGAGTTGGGGCGGTTCATGGCCGAACTGCGAGCCACAGGGCCCGGGCTCTGCCCACCGCAGAACTTCCTCGAAGTCGAAGCCGTGATCCGGGGCCTGTACGGCGAACCGCACCTGATCGAAGAGATCGGCGCGAAACAGCAACGTGAAGCGCTCGCCTTCATCCTGCGGTACCTCACCGAATCGATCCCCGAGATCCGCGAGGGTTTCGAGACCGTCATCGACCGAGCCCAAGCGCTCCAAAGGCACTGGCTCACCGGGTGAACAGCCCCCTGCCCGCCGCACCGGCAGCGGCGGGCTTCATCGCACAGCACACCGAACCGACCGCTCGGAGGAACAGGACGGACGGTTCCGTTCGCGGCGCGATCGAAGAACCGGTACGACTCGGGCCATGCGAGGCACACGGCGCCCCGAACCGCTGAGGCGTATTGCGCAGGCGGAATCGGTCAATGACGCCCTCTGACCCGGACCGACGGCCCGAGCGCAGAGGGGTCAGAGGGCCGGAAGGGCTCGCTACACGGCATTGTCTATATAGGTTCCGACCGCTGCGAGCAGCTCGGCGTGATCGGTGCCGAAATGCTCCAGGCTTGCCGCCGCCGCAGTGCTTCCCCGGTGGCGGACCGCCTGAAACCAGTCCATGAACGCCTCAATGCCGTATTCCTCGATGAGGTAGCGCACGCCGAGGTAGGCACAGCCGTACTTGCCCGAGCCGACCGTGGCCGAATCAGAGGCCGAGAGCGGCTCGATGCCGTTCGCGCAGCCGCCGTCGGCCGCGAGCGAAGCGGTGTCCGATACACGGTCGGCCGGTATCGTGTCGCCGACGGCAATGTACTCGGCGATGCCTTCCATCGCCCACCATCCCTCTTCGTTCCCGGCCTCCCTCAAATCGGAGCCCTGAAGCGTCGCGGCATGCCCGAGTTCGTGGCGGAAGGTCTTCCCTATGCCCGCCGTGTCATGGCGGTCGTACGGGATCACAACATGGACCGGACCGGCGATCTCGCTCTTCTCGGCGTCGGTCGTAGTCGAGGCCGCGTAACCGAGCGAGATGCCGTGATCGTAGCCGCCGTACCAGGTGTTGAACTGGTCGTCGGTGGCCAGCACGACCAGATAGGAATCGACCGGGGCCAGCAGGGCGAACTCGTCGGCGGCCGCGGCGGCCGATTCTGCGGTGTCGAGATAGTCGGCGGGATCGACCCCGGTCTCGGCATCGACGGCGACGATCGCCCGGTCGCCGACGGCCACGGTCAGCTCGACCTCCTCCCACGCATGCGGCCGGTAGTGCCCAAAAGAGTCCATGATGTGGTCGAGCACCAGGCCATCGCCGCCACGGACCCAACCCGTCTGGTAACTGACCTCGGTGCGAGTGCAATCGGCGGCGTCCGGCGGGTTGAGACAGAAACTCAAGCCGATCTCCGCCGAGTGGCCCGTGCCGCTCTCGGTGACCTCGCGGATGGTGCGGAGCTCGACGGCAGCCGCTTGGAGCGCCGTCAAGTTGTCGAAATAGCGGCCGCCTCGGTCGACGCTCCTCTCACTGAACAGCGCCGTCCAGGCGTCGCGATCGCCTTCGGCGAACGCGTTCTCAAGCTGTTCGAGTTCATCGGCGAGCGGCGCGGCGACGGTCTCCTCAGCAGGCGCGGCAGTGGTTTCGCTGTCCGCGTCGTTCGCGGTGAGGACGGTGTCGTCGGAATCGCGATTCAGCACGATCGTGAGGGCGCTGGCGGCGATGAGGCACCAGGACACGGCGATGGTGCCGATGAGGAGCGGCTTCTTCCTGCGGTTCGGTCGGGTCGGCGGAGTCGGCGGGAGCTGCTGGGACGGAGGAAAATTCACTGGACGATCCTGTCTATTCGAGCCAGAGGCGGATGCCGAGGAGCACGTCGAGTCCCGCCTCGTGGTAGGCGGGGTCCTCGAAGACCGTCAGCAGCCGGCAGCGGGCCGGACTGACGTGGACGGATTCGTTCCCGGCCTCGACGGGCAGGTCGATGTAGAGGAAGGCATGGGTCATGTCCCAATCCACGTCTACGACCACCCCTTCAGAGTCCTCATAGGATGACCAGTGCTGCTCGTATTCGAGCAGGAGGGCTTCACGGCCGTCGATCAGATAGTGGGTGTAGGCGGGTGCTTCGACCAGCTCGTACACGTCGCCTTCGGCGTCGCCCTCGGCGGCCCGGGCCGCTTCGGCCCGGTACCAGGCTTCGGGATCGGCGAGGGACTTCGGGTAGCGCTCGTCGTCGTACCGGATATCGCTACAGGAGAGCATGGCGCGCTCATCGCCCTCGCCCTGGAGTGTCCAATTGACCGAGGGGGAGTTCTCCGGGGAGTGCACCTCCCAGTCCTCATCGAGAGTGGCGGGTACCCAGACCAGCTCATGCCGGGTGACGCCGTAGTAGTCCTCACTGTCGAACGGCGTAAAGGGGTCGAGCCCTTCCGTGAGGTCGATGTACTCGACCCTGGGGACGGCACCGCCCTCCGCCGCGCCGACCTCGTCGGTTCCGAAGGGCTCCAGG
>JAJYSW010000258.1 GCA_021793335.1 Actinomycetes bacterium | reverse complement strand
GTTCGGCCGCGCGGGCTCAGCGCAGGGCCGCGAACAGGCGCGCCCATCGCCCCGGGGACACGAGACCGACCGGCTCGTTCCGGTCGATGTCGGCGGCGGCGCAGGCCCGCTGCACACGCCCGGACGGATACGCCCGTCTCAACGATGCCGCGAGCGAGCCGCCCACGCCCGAAAAGCCCAGTTCGACCAACCGCCGGTACTCCCCCATCTCCTGGTGCGGCAGGAGCGGTTCCGGCCGTCGGTGCAAGTGCAGCAGCGCCGCGTCCACCCGCGGCACAGGATGGAATTGACGGCGGCCGATGCGCGGCCCCAGTTCGAGGGCCGTCTCCGGCCAGACGGCGACCGCCAGTTTCGTCCAGCGGCCGAAGTCACCGGTGTGTTTGCGGGCGAACTCGAGTTGGGTCACCAGGGTCGCCGAGGTCAAGGAGCGGGCGGCCAGGCACCAGCGCACGATGTCGGTGGTGACGGCGAAGGGCACGTTGGCCACGACGGCGAACGGCTCGCGCGGGGCGCGGACGTCGCGGAAGTCGGCCAGGTGGCATCGGACGCGGTCGTCGTCGGCGTAGCGGCGGCGGAGGCGCTCGGCGTAGCGGCGGTCCTTCTCATAGGCGTGGACCTGTCGGGCCGCGCCGATGAGGTGGCGGGTGAGCATGCCGTCGCCGGGGCCGGCTTCGAGCACCAGATCGTCGCGGGTGACCCCGGAGGCCCGCACGATCATGCGGGCGGTGGCGGTATCAGTGAGGAAGTTCTGCGAGAGCCGCTTCCTGAGGGCGTGCTGCGGCGTATCGCGGGCATGCCGCGTGGAACGGTTGTGGGACATGGGAAGCCTCCGAGCGGAGCAGTCGAATCAGGAACGCTTGATTCGCCTAGACCCATGCCGAGGGCACGATGCGGAGCGGCCGGAGCCGTCAGAGGACGCCCTGGGGTTCAGGGCGGACGCGGTGCGTCGGCAGAGCCTAGGCTTCTGCGCGCAGCCGGATGTAGAACGCGGCGCACATGCAGGCCGCGCTGGGACTTCCTGACATGCCGAACAGGTTAGTCGGCCTCGGAGCGGACGTCGAGCGGTTTCCGGGACCGTGCGATCTCGGCGCTGTGGCGGCCGGGAATATGCAGCCGCAGCACCGCTTCGTCGGCCCATTCGGGGACCGCCGAGGGCCGGGAGGCGAGGATCATGGCCGCGAACGCCAGCGGCACCGTCCACAGCGCCGGCTGTGACAGCAGGATCGAGACGGCCCCGGGTTCGATGTCGACGAGCACCGAGGCGAGGGCGGCCCCCGTGGAGGTGCCCGCGCCGATGAGGAGGCCGACCGCCGCTCCGGTGGCGGTCAGGCCGCGCCACCAGATGCCGAGGGCGAGCAGAGGACAGAACGTGGAGGCCGCCACCGCGAAGGCCCAGCCGACCAGGACGTTGATGTCGACGTCCGCGGCGGGGAGCGCCAAGGCGACGGCCAGGCCGGTGCCGACCGCCACGCCGAGCCGCAGGCGGGGCAGGGAGCCGCCGAACAGGTCGTGCGATAGGCCGCCGGCGAGCGCGAGCAGGAGCCCCGAGGAGGTGGAGAGGAAGGCCGCGAAGGCTCCGGCGGCGACCAGCGCGGTGAGGACGGTGCCGATCGCGCCGGGGGCGATCGCGCCGGGGACCAGGACCGGCACGATATCGGTCTCGGAGTGCTCGGGGGTGACGACGCGGCCGAGGAGACCGTAAGCGATGGGGAAGAGGTAGAAGGCGCTGAGCAGGACGATGACGCTGACGGCGACGCGGCGGGCGGCGCGGGCCCCGGAGACGGTGTGGAAGCGCATGACGACGTGCGGGAGCCCCATGGCGCCCAAGGTGGTGGCGATGAGGACGGAGACGGTGGCGAGGACGGGCCGGCCCGAGTCGTCGAGGTCGAGCATGGGCCGCATCCAGTCGGCGTCGACTTCGGCGGGGTTGACCGCGGCGCTGCGGAGCCCGGGATCGGCCAGGAAGATCAGGAAGAGGGCGGGACCGGCGATGAAGGCGAGTTTGAGCAGGTAGTGGAAGGCTTGGACGTAGGTGGCCGAGCGCATGCCGCCGACGGCGATGGTGGAGGCGACGACCAGGCCCGCGCCGATGACGCCGACCCAGTAGGGGATGCCGCTGACGAGTTCGATGACGACGCCGGCGGCTTTGAACTGCGGGATGAGGTAGAGCAGCATGATGACGAGGACGACGAGTCCGCACATGCGTCTGAGGCGGGGCGAGCCGAGGCGGTATTCGGCGAAGTCGGGGACGGTGTAGGCGCCGCTGCGGCGCATGGGGCCCGCGACGAGGGCGGCGACGAGGACGTATCCGGCGGTGAAGCCGACGGCGTACCACATGGCGCCGACGCCGTTTTTGACCAGGAGCCCGGCGAGGCCGAGAACGGAGGCGGCCGAGACGTATTCGCCTGCGATGGCGAGGGCGTTCCAGCCCGGGACGATGCGCCGGGAGGCCACGAGGAAGTCCGGTGTGGAGCGTGCGGCTTTGACGCCCCACACTCCGATGACGACACTGGCGGCGGTCACCAGGACGATCGAGGCGAGGCCGAGCATCAGGAGTCCGCTTCGACGCGTTCGGCGCGGCGCACGTGGGCGGCGGCGAGGAGGACCAGGAGGGGGTAGGGCGCGAAGAACAGGAGGGCCCAGCCGAGGCGTCCGGAGGCGAGGTCGGCGGCGATCAGGAGGGCGATGAGCGCGGCGGCGAGCAGGAGGACGGTGAGGACGGCGAGGCGCCGTTGGCGGCGGAGGGCGCGTTCGGCGGCGGCCATGTCGATGGCGGTGGAGGCGATGGGAGGCCGTCCGGCTCGGCGGCTGATGGGCCGCATGGCGTCGGTCCTGCGTCGCAGTGCGAGGCGGGTCTGGGGGCTGGTGACTCGGACCCGTTGGTTCATCCGTGTTCGTTCCTGCGGTCGTGGTCGGGTGGGGGCGGGTTCAGGGGCGGATCCGGTCGCCGCTTCGGACGGCTTGGAGGAGCCGTTCGCGCAGGAGACGGGAGTGTCGGCGGCTGACGGGGACTTCGCCGGCGTCGGTGACGGCGACGAGTCCGGCGGTGGAGGTGACGCGCAGTTCGGTGATGGCGGCGAGGTTGACGAGGTAGGAGCGGTGCGCGCGCACGAACCCGGCCTCGTCCCAGACGTGTTCGAGATAGGTGAGGGATTGGCGCAGGAGCACGGATTCGCGCCTGCCCGAGTCGGGGCGGCCGGGGGCGAGGGGCGGGCGGGAGGCGGGGCCTATGTGGAGCCTGACGTAATCGCCGTGGGCTTCGGCGTAGGCGATGTCGTCGCGGCGGACGAAGACGGTGCGTCCGGCGAGTTCGACCTGGACGACGGCGAGGTCGTCGGCCTTGTCGCCGCCCGAGGCGGCGCCGGAGCGGTGGTGGTCGATGCGGGCGACGGCTTCGGCGAGCCGTTCGGGACGGAAGGGCTTGAGGAGGTAGTCGACGGCGCCGAGGCCGAAGGCTTCGACGGCGTGGTTGTCGTAGGCGGTGACGAAGACGATGGCGGGGGCGTCGGAGAGGCGGGTGAGGACGCGGGCGACGTCCATGCCGTCGATGCCGGGCATGGCGATGTCGAGGAAAGCGGCGTCGAAGCTGCCCGAGCCGAGGAGGCGGACGGCGTCGCCGCCGCCGGCGGCGCAGACGATGTCGGCGACGCACGGCTGCTCGGCGAGTTGGCCTGCGAGTTCGGCGCGGGTGGAGGGCTCGTCTTCAACGACGAGGACGCGAAGGCGCTTCATGAGATGAGGACTCCTCGGGCTTGACATCCTTTCCTCCCTGAGGGGAGGAGATTCCCGGCTTGCGGCCCGTTGGTACGGACCGGCTACGGGCGGGTTCCTGTTTCAACGCCCACTGCCAGGTCTCCCTGGTCTGACACGGGCTCCGCAGGCGTTTTACGTGTCCGCCTGCCCGGCGGCCACCAGACGCTTGCCTTCACGCCTGATGTTGCTCTCAGCGTTCTGGTCCCGGTCATGCTCGGCTCCGCACCAGCACACCCACTGGCGCACCTTGAGGCCATCGAGCCCGGTCGGGCCGGTCAGCGCGCCGCAGGCTGAGCACAGGCGGGTGGACGGGAAGTACCGGTCGACCCTCGCGAAGGTGCGCCCGGCGCGGTGCGCTTTGGATTCGAGCCGTGTCAGAAACATCCCGAACGCCGCATCCTGGACCGACTTGGACACGCGGGACTTCGCAAGACCCTTGACATGCAGGTCCTCCACATAGATGCCTTGGTTCTCGGCAACTATCCGGGCCACTTGCTTGTCGACCCAGTCGGATCGGGTGTGCTTGATCTTCTCGTGGATCTTCGCGACCTTGATACGGGCCTTGGCGCGGTTCGCCGATCCCTTGGTCTTGCGCGACAGCTCCCGCTGCGCCTGCTTCAGCTTCCGCTCCAGCTTGCGGAAGAACTTCGGCGAGTCGATGACCTTGCCGCCGCGCAGGACCGCGAAGGACTTGAGCCCGAGGTCGATCCCGGTCTC
Organism: Actinomycetes bacterium; assembly: GCA_021793335.1. Taxonomy (GTDB): domain Bacteria; phylum Actinomycetota; class Actinomycetes; order Mycobacteriales; family Micromonosporaceae; genus Glycomyces. The sequence continues at coordinate 200 of JAJYSW010000258.1, read as the reverse complement.
GGCGTCCTCATCCGGGATCGGCTCGGCCGGCGCCGCGCCGTCGTCGACCGAGACGACGAACGAGGCGTAGTACTTGCCGGTCGGGGTCTTGATGATCGTGACCGAGCTGGGCTCCGATGGCAGCTCCCTGGACCAGGCCACCTTCACCTCACCGATCTTCGGCAGGCGCAGCCTGCCGCTGGCGAGCACGGTGAAGCGGG
>JAJYSW010000257.1 GCA_021793335.1 Actinomycetes bacterium | reverse complement strand
CCGGTGACGCCGATCATGACGCATTCCCCCTCATAGGTACCACGCACATCATCGAAGCACAGCCCACGGCACCTGTCAGGACAAGAGAAAATTTCCCCAGCCGCCCAGCCGCCCAGCCGCCCAGCCGCCCAGCCGCCCAGCCGCCCAGCCGCCCAGCCGCCCAGGAGCGACACGAAGAACACCGCAGAACCGAACCGCGAGACCCCTGCGATACCGCGGACCTGTCAGCGCCACAGCATCGACGCACCACCCCGCCCGGGCCGCACACGGCGGCCGCGGGCTCCCGGCTGTGCTTCAGGTTTCGGTCGGGGGCTCCCGGTGGTGCTTCAGGTTTCGGTCGGGGGCTCCCGGCTGCACCTTAAATTTCGGTCGCAAGCTCCCGGCTGTGCCTCAGATTTCGGTCGCAAGCTCCCGAAATGCCTTCCCCCGATGGGAGATCGCATTCTTCACCTCGGCGCTCAGCTCAGCGCTGGTGACCGCATAGCCTTCGGGGATGAACAGGGGATCGTAGCCGAAGCCGTTCGCGCCACGCGGGCCATGCCCGATGCGGCCGGGCATCTCGCCGTGGACCACCACTTCGCGGCCCTCGGGCCAGGCCATGGCCGCCGCGCACACGAACTTCGCGCCGCGCCGGGCGTCGTCGAGCCCGGCGAGCTGATCGAGCAGCAGCGCGTTGTTCGCCTCATCGTCCTTGGCGAGCCCCGCCCACCGAGCGGAGAGCACACCCGGCATCCCGTTCAACGCGTCCACGGCCAGGCCCGAATCGTCGGCGATGGTCGGCAGACCGGTCCGCCCGGCACCGTCACGGGCCTTGAGCAGGGCGTTCCCGGCGAACGTCAATTCGGTCTCGGGCGTCTCGGGATAGTCGTCCACGGCGTCGAGGCCCACCAGTTCCACCGAGGGCACGGCCTCGGCGAGGATCTGGCGCAGCTCGGCGATCTTGCCCGCGTTGCGGGTGGCCAGCAGAACCCTCATGTCGCTACGACAGCAGCGTCCGGGCCTGGAGCGAGGTGAGCTCCTTACAGCCCTTGAGCGCCAGGTCCAGCAACTGGTCGAACTCGGAGCGGTTGAACGTGGCCTCCTCGCCGGTGCCCTGCACTTCGACGAAATCGCCCTCGCCGGTGCACACCACGTTCATGTCGACCGACGCGGACACGTCCTCCTCATAAGGCAGGTCGAGGACCGGGACGCCGCGCACGACGCCGACGCTGATCGCCGAGACCGAGGTCGTAAGGATCTTCTCGGGCTTGCGTGCGAGCTTCTGCGTTCCCAGCCACGTGATCGCGTCGTGCAGGGCGACGTATGCACCGGTGACCGAGGCGGTGCGGGTGCCGCCGTCCGCCTGGAGCACATCACAGTCGAGGGTGATGGTGTTCTCCCCCAGCGCCTTGAAGTCGACGCAGGCTCGCAGGGAACGGCCGATGAGGCGCGAGATCTCGTGTGTGCGGCCGCCGATCTTGCCGCGGATCGACTCCCGATCGGACCGGGAATGGGTCGAGCGGGGGAGCATCGAATACTCGGCGGTCACCCAGCCCTCGCCGCTGCCTCGGCGCCAACGCGGTACGCCGGGAGTGACCGAGGCGGTGCACAGGACACGAGTACGGCCGAACTCGACGAGGACGGAGCCCTCGGGGTGGTCGGTCCAGGAGCGGGTGAACGTCACGGGGCGCAGCTCATCGGCCGCGCGCTTGTCGGGTCGAGTCATCTCAACCAGCCTACGGGAACGAACAGGCGTGTGACACACTGGTTGGTGCTCCCTCGCCGGGTGGGGAGCCGCACTTGAGCGGCGGTCGCATCTTGCGGCGCCGCCTCGGAACGCACGAGTGGCGGAACTGGCAGACGCGCAGGATTTAGGTTCCTGTGCCTTCGGGCGTGGGGGTTCGATTCCCCCCTCGTGCACCGGCCGAAGGCCCTGTCCGCAGGGCCTTTTCGTATTTCTGAACCGAGCTTGCCCTTCCGTGGGGCCGCAACGGAATCGAGTTGTTCTCGGGCGTGGCGGCGTGCTTCAATGCCGTGGATGAGAACCGTTCCTCTCAGCGCCGACCCTGGAATCGCTCGGGCCGCGATGGCGATCCCATATCCCGACGACGCCGGAGCGTTCATGGCCGGACACCTCACCGGACAGATCGTCACCAGAGCCCGCGTGCTGCGCCACTGGAGCGATTTGAGCATCGCCGTCCTCGCCGAAGACGGTGCATGTCTCGCCCGAGGCGTGATGGTCCCGTTCGATTCGAGTGTCGAACAGCGTGAACCGTTCCCCGACGCGGGATGGGAGCAGGCCGTGATCTGGGCGGTCGACGATCTCCTCGAAGACCGTCGCCCCGACACGCTGTGTGCACTGGAGATCGCCGTGCACCCCGACGCGGCGCGGCGAGGCATCTCCCGCACCGTGCTGGAAGGCATGCAGGCCCTCGCCCGCGAGCGCGGCTTCGATCGGCTCGTCGCTCCGCTGCGGCCGCCGCTCAAAGCGAACGAGCCGTGGGTGCCGATGGAGGAATACGCCGCTCGACGCCGGGACGACGGACTCCCCGAAGACCCCTGGCTGCGGACCCATGTCAGGGCCGGTGGACGATTGCGAGGCATCGCGCGCCGATCGACGACCGTCACCGCCGATCTGGACCAATGGCGCGCATGGTCCGGGCTGCCGCTCGCAGCGGACGGCCTCGTCGCCGTTCCCGGAGCGCTCGCGCCGCTGATCGTCAACGTCGCGCTCGACATCGGCTGCTACCTCGAGCCCAACGTGTGGGTCGACCATCCGCTCTGCGAAAGCTGAACCTGAATCCGCCACCGTGACTCACGGGTGGCCGCTGATCGAGCACCCGGAACAGCAATTATGACGAATAGTCACGGATTCGTCGCGGTCCGGGTATAAACAGAGCATGGGGCTCGCCGGCGAAATGACCGCGGCCGGTGTATGGATACTGCCGGCCGAGGTTTTCGAGCTGCTCGTGCTCGGCATCCTGGTCGCCCTGTTCTACGCGGCGGCGCACTCGGTGATCTTCCCTTGGCGCAAGTGCCGCTGGTGCGACGGCTCGGGCAAACGGTTCTCGCGGCTCACGTGGTACCAGCCGCGCACCTACCGGCCGTGCTGGTGCTGCGAGGGGACCGGAAAACACCTGCGTCTGACCAGGCGCTGGGCCACTCGTTGGTCCACCCGCCGCCGCGAGCAGCAATGACCGTCCCGAGGCGCTCCGAGCGCCCGTGGGCGGCGCCGCCCCGGCCGTGCGGCCTGCTCAGTCGAGGCCGAGCTGCTTCTTGAGGCGGCCGACGTGCCCGGTGGCCTTCACGTTGTACTGCGCCAAGGTGATGTCGCCCGCTTCGTCGATGACGAACGTCGAGCGGATCACGCCCTGGACGGTGCGACCGTAGTTCTTCTTCTCGCCCCACGCGCCGTACTCTTCGAGCACCTTGCGCTCGGGGTCGGACAGCAGCGGGAAGGTCAGGCCGTCACGCTCGACGAACTTCGCCAGTTCGGCGGGCTCGTCGGGGCTGATCCCCAGCACGGCGTACCCGGCCGCCTGGAGGCTCGCGAGGCTGTCGCGGAAATCGCAGGCCTCCTTCGTGCACCCGGGCGTCATGGCGCGCGGATACGCATAGAGGATCACCTTGCGGCCCTGAAGGCTCGACAGGGTCACCGTGTCGCCGGTATCGGTGGTGAGTGTGAAGTCAGGTGCTGCATCACCGGGCTGAAGTCGTACGTTCACGGTACGGAACACTACCGCCCGTCCCTGACAATCCCCTGGGAGCTCGCTCGGGGGTAGCTGCGCGCACATGATCGGCCACGAAACCTGGACACGGGACGGCATTTATTGCAAGATGATTGCAATAGCCCTACGGTGGGTTGTTGATTCCAGCCGTCGGCGTCCTGCATCCAGTAAGGCGCCGACCACCGCCCGAATCGGCGCCGCAGCCCTCCGGCGGCGGCCCCGCGCCCCCTTTCAGGGCACGGTCCGTCCCGGAGGCGAGTGCCGCCCCCGGGACGGTGAGTCAGGAACCGTTCGCGATCGCCGCCTCGACCTCGGCCGTGAAGTTCGCGGTATCGATCTGCTCGCCGTTGATCTTCACCGTCGGCGTACCGGCCACGCCCTGCTCGCCGGTGGCCGACTCGGTCCCGGTCTGCACCCAGCCCTTATAGGTGCCGTCGGCGACGCACTGCTCCCAGTCCTCGCCGAGACCGATATCGGAGCCGATGTCCTTCAGCTCCGCGTCGGTCAGCCCCCTCGTCTGCTCCGCCGGCTGGTGCTCATAGAGCGCCGCCGTATAGTCCAGGAACTCCTGCTCGCCGACGTCGGCCGCGCACACCGCCGACGCGGCGGCCCGCGTCGAATACTCCGAACCCTGCGAGAAGCGGTCGAGAATCGCGATCGGGTGATAGTTCACCGTCACCGAGCCGTCGTCGAGCCACGATCGGATGTCCGCGGCGTACGCCGACTCGAACTGGTGGCACGCCGGACACATGTAGTCGAGATAGATGTCGATCTCGGTGGGTCCCGACCCCACTTGGACCGCGTACTGGTCGGTGGTGACCGCCGCCGGTTCATTGACCTCGTACTCGGTCTCCCGGTTCATCCAGATCCCGAAGCCCAGCAATCCTCCGATGAGGACGACGGCCGCTCCGATGGCGATCCCGAACACGATCTTCTTGCGCCGAGCCTCGGCCTGCTGCTGTCGCCGCAGGGCTTCG
>JAJYSW010000256.1 GCA_021793335.1 Actinomycetes bacterium | reverse complement strand
ATCTGCCGCTGTCGGTCTGAGCCGCCGCCGGCCTCGCAGCCGCCCGCGGCGAGACCGGGCCCCGGATTCGCCGGGCCCGGTCTCGCCGGGCGGGCGCTCGGGTCCGAGGCCCTGCTCGGGCGGCGTCGCCCGTGTGCCGTTCGCGGCAACCGGGCCGGTCGGGCCGCATGGTGTCGGAGCCAGGCCGTATCGTGGCGGCAAGGCAGATCAGATGCAGAGCTGGAGGCAGACGTGGCACTCGCGCTGTACCGCAAATACCGGCCGCAGACCTTCGCCGAAGTCATCGGCCAAGAGCATGTCACCGAGCCGCTCATCAATGCGATCCGCGGTGGCCGCCTGGGCCATGCCTATCTCTTCTCGGGGCCGCGCGGCTGCGGCAAGACCTCCTCGGCGCGCATCCTCGCCCGCTCGCTCAACTGCGCTGCGGGCCCCACTCCGGAGCCGTGCGGCGAATGCAACTCGTGCCGGGCCCTGTCCGCCGGCGGGCACGGCTCGGTCGACGTGATCGAGATCGACGCGGCCTCCCACGGCGGCGTCGAGGACGCCCGCGAGCTGCGCGAGCGCGCGGTGTTCGCCCCCGTGGAGTCGCGCTTCAAGATCTACATCATCGACGAGGCCCACATGGTCACCGCGCAGGGCTTCAACGCACTGTTGAAACTCGTCGAGGAACCGCCGTCGTACGTCCTGTTCATCTTCGCCACGACCGAGCCGGACAAGGTGCTGCCGACGATCCGTTCGCGCACGCACCACTATCCGTTCCGGCTCATCCCGCCGCCGTCCATGCGCGAGTTGTGCAGGCGGCTGTGCGAGGAGGAGGGCGCGAAGGTCGACGACGACGTCTATCCGCTCGTGGTGCGTTCGGGGGGCGGATCGGCGCGGGACACGCTCAGTGTGCTCGATCAGCTCATCGCCGGCGCCGGTGAGGAGGGCGTCACTTATGAGCGGGCCGCGGCGCTGCTCGGCGTCACCGACGGCGGGCTGCTCGATGAGATGTGCGAAGCGTTCGCCGCCGCCGACGGCGCGGCCGTCATGGAGGTCGTCGAGCGTGTCGTCGAAGGCGGTCACGACCCGCGTCGTTTCGCCGGTGACCTGCTCGAACGGCTGCGGGATCTCATTGTCATCCACCAGGTGCCCGACGCGGCGTCCAGCGGGCTCATCGAGGCCCCGGCCGATCAGCTCTCGCGGATGACCAGCCAGGCCACGCGGATGGGCATCTCGACGTTGACGCGGATGGCGGAGGTCGTCGCCGCGGGACTGGCCGGGATGCGCGGGGCCACCGCGCCGCGGCTGCTGCTCGAACTGGCCTGCATACGGGCGATCCTGCCCGGTTCCGATGAATCGATGGCCGGGCTCATGCAGCGCCTGGAGACGCTGGAGGCTCGCGGCGCGGACGCGTTCGCGGCTCCGGCCGCGCGCCCGATCGAAAGACCGGTCGAGAGGCCGGTCGAAAGGCCCGTGGAGCGCACCGCTCAGCAGCCCGCCCAGAGGCCCGTCGAACAGCGCCCTGTCGAACAGCGGCCCGTCGAGAGTCCTGTCGGGCCGCCCGTCGGACGCAGCACCGAATGGCAGGCCCCCGCCGAGACGGCGGCGGCGGTCGCAGAGCCGGCGGCGCCTCCCGCTGCACCGGCGGTGGAACCGGAACCGGCCGGCGGCGTCTCCGCCGCATCGGTCCGGCGGCAGTGGGACCGGATCATGATGGCGATGAAGGACCGCAAGAGGACCACCGCCGCGATCCTGTCGGAGGCCACCGTGGCCGATGCGAGCGACGGCGAGGTCGTGCTGGTGTTCAAGCATGCCTTCCACGCGGGGGCGTTGCAGAAGGAGCCCGCCCACAGCACCGTCGTCGAAGTCTTCAGCGAGGTCCTCGGGGGTCCCTGGAGGGTCCGCTGCGAAGTGGGCGAGGCGGCCCGGATATCGCGCTCCTCCCCAAAAGCCCAGGCGGCCCCGCCTCCTAGGCAGCGGCCGCAGGCTCCATCGTTCGAGGAGCCGCCGCCGGAGGACTACGACGAGCCGTCCGCTGACGATCCGATCGCGCCCGGTTCTTTCGGCACCAGCGAGGAGCAGGCGGTCGAGCTGTTGACCCAGGCGTTCGGGGCGAAGCAGATCCGGAAGCACTAAACTCGACGCACCACTGCACGGGACGGCCCGGGCGGTGGCCGGAGTGACGTCCGCAGCGGCGTTCAAGGCGATTCAAGGAAGTGATGCACATGTTCCCCGGTGGCGGAGACATGCAGAAACTGCTTCAGCAGGCACAGCAGATGCAGGCCGACTACATGGAGGCCCAGCAGGAGCTCGCCTCGGCCGAGGTGACCGCTTCCTCGGGCGGCGGCCTGGTGAGCGCGACCGTGTCCGGCGACGGTGATCTCAAGTCCGTGACGATCGATCCGAAGGCCGTCGATCCCGAGGACGTCGAGACGCTCGAAGATCTCGTGTTGGCGGCCGTGCAGGCGGCCACCGAGGATGCCAAGCGTCTGGCCGCGGAGAAGATGGGGCCGCTCGGCGATGCCCTCGGCGGGCTCGGCGGCGGCATGGGGCTGCCCGGTATGTGATCGGCCCGGCCCGGTCGCATTTCCCATGAGGTTCAGTGTTGGCAGTTTGAAGAAGGAGAACCGTGTACGACGGCGCGTTGGGCGATCTCATCGATGAGCTCGGGCAGCTTCCAGGCATCGGTCCGAAGAGCGCTCAGCGCCTCGCCTTCCACCTGCTCGCGGCCGAGAAGATCGAGGTCGAGCGGCTCACTTCGGCGTTGCACCGCGTCAAGGAGCAGGTGCGGTTCTGCGATGTGTGCGGCAACGTCTCCGAGTCCGAGCGTTGTGGCATCTGCCGTGATCAGCGCCGCAGCGAGGAACTCATCTGCGTGGTCGAGGAGCCCAAGGACGTCCTGGCCGTCGAACGGACCGGGGAGTTCCGGGGCCGCTATCACGTCCTCGGCGGCGCGATCAACCCGCTTGAGGGCATCGGTCCCGATGATCTGCGCATCCGTTCGCTCATGACGCGGCTGCAGAGCGGGGAGACCAAGGAGATCATCCTCGCCACCGACCCCAACACCGAAGGCGAGGCCACCGCCACTTATCTGGCGATGCTGGTCAAGCCCATGGGGTTCAAGGTGACTCGGCTGGCGAGCGGGCTGCCGGTCGGCGGCGATCTGGAATACGCCGATGAGGTCACGCTCGGCAGGGCGTTCTCGGGGCGCCGCGACGTCGACTGAGGAGACCGCCCGGCCACCGTCCATTGGGGAAGTATCTTGCTCGGCCGCCCGAGTCCGCGCCCCGCGGCGGAAACCATGGATTTGCAGTGCCGCGGCCCTTTCATGGAATACCCAGGGCTGCGCCCCATTGGTAACAATAACGGTCGATACGGTCACGGTTGCATAACGCTCAACAGTGGTGCAGCTCACTTGTCCTACGCTGTCGGATACCTCCGAATATCTAACGAACGACGGGTGAATACCTTATGCGCACGTCACGAACATCGACAGTCAGACGCGCCCTCGGCGCCACAGCCGGCGCGCTCCTCGCGGTCGGCCTGTTCACCGCCTGCGGCAGCGACGGCGGCGGCGAGGAGAGCACCAACACCGCCGAGGACTTCAACTTCGAATGCCCCGAGCGCGAAGACGTCGAACGCGCCCCCGACGAGACCGCGAACGAGAACCAGCCCTTCGTGTTCGGCAGCCCGGGCGACCCGACCTCGATGGACCCCGTCTTCGCCTCCGACGGTGAGACCTTCCGGATCACCCGCCAGGTCTTCGACACGCTCCTCGACCACGACTGCACCGAGATCGTGCCCGGCCTGGCCGAGAGCTGGGAGCAGAACGACGAGGGCACCGAGTGGACCTTCGAGCTCCGCGAGGGCGTGACCTTCCACGACGGCACTGCCCTCGACGGCGCCGCGGTCTGCGCCAACTTCGACCGCTGGTACAACTTCACCGGCGGCTACCAGTCCCCGAACTACACGTACTACTACAGCAACTTCTTCGGCGGCTTCGCCGAGAACGACCCGGGCGTCGGGATCGAGGCCGCACCGAATTACGCCGGGTGCGACGCCGACGGACTCACCGCCACGATCAGGCTCCACGAGTACAACGCCAACTTCCCCGGCGCGTTCTCGATGGCCACCACGGCGATCGTCAGCCCCGCCTCACTGGATCAGATCACCGATGACGAGGTCGTGACCGCCGACGACCCGCTCCCGGCCTACACCCAGACCGCGGGCGTCCTCGCCGGCACCGGCGCGTACGAGCTGGTCGAGTGGGACCACGGCGAGCAGGCCGTGACCTTGGAGCGCTTCGACGGCTACTGGGGCGAGACCGCGAAGGTCAAGACCCTCATCTTCCGCACCATCTCGGACGAGACCGCGCGCCGCCAGGCCCTGGAGGCCGGCGACATCCACGGCTACGACCTGGTGGCCCCGGCCGACGTCATGCCGCTCCAGGAAGCCGAATTCCAGGTGCCGACCCGAGGCGTGTTCAACATCCTCTACATGACCTATAACCAGCTCGACCCGCAGCTCGCCGACCACACCGTCCGCGAGGCCCTCTCCCATGCGGTCGACCGGCAGCGCATCGTCGACTCGGTCCTCCCGCCCGGCGGCAGCGTCGCCACCCAGTTCATGCCGCCGAGCCTCGAAGGCTGGTCCCAGGACGTCGCCCAGTACGAATACGACCCCGATCAGGCCGAGGCGCTCCTCGCCGAAGCCGGGCAAGAAGACCTGACGCTCAAGTTCTGC
>JAJYSW010000255.1 GCA_021793335.1 Actinomycetes bacterium | reverse complement strand
TGCCGCAGCGAACGAAGCCGAGCCGGAATCCGAGCAGGAGGCCGAGCGCTCGGCCGAGCAGGCGGCCTTGGAACAGGCCACGACACCGCCGAACCTCACCGAAGGCCCTGCACCGAAGCCCGCCGCCGAGTCGACCCACGCGAAGAAGATCATCGACGCGCCGGACATCAGCCTCTTCGAGGAGCCGTCGAGCAAGACCAACCGCGCCGGAGCCGAGAAGGCCCCGCCCTCGTCGTGGCCTCCGACCGAGGACGAATCGGGAGCGTTCAGGTCCGGCCGAGCCAAGGTCAGGAACCTCATCGTCGACCGCGGCGAGCTGCCCGAGCACATACCGTTGCCGCGCCCGACCGTGTACGGCGGTCCGAGCGCCGAGGAGGGGCCCGGCTCCGGCACGGGATGACCCCGCCCCACACGGGGCGAACCCATGAAAAATAGGGAAAACCACCCATAGTGCCACGATGTGCAGCATGCTGGTCAGGGGCCGGTTCACGGTCCGCAAACGCCTTCGAGAGTTGGTGAGGGCATGGCCGAACGCCGTGTGAACGTGACCACCGAGGTCGGGATTCAAGCCCGGCCCGCCACCGTCTTCGTCGACACCGCCGCGCGTTCGGGTGCCGCGGTCACGATCGCGAAGCCCGGCCAAGAGCGCCGCGACGCCAAATCGATCCTCCAGGTCCTGACCCTGGACGTCCGCCCCGGCGACGCCATCGTCCTCGCCAGCGACGACGAGGCCGTCCTCGATCGTCTCGCCGCGCTCGTGTCCGGGAACGGCGACCGGGCCGGAGAGTCCGATACCGTGATCGTCGACACCGCCGACGACGTGGACTGACCTCGGGCGATCCGATTCACGTCTCCGCGTCGGCGCCATGCGTGTCGCGCGCGGGCGCGACCGGCTACGGTCGAAACTGTGAACAACGCACGGCGCCCCAGGGTCGGTCATATCGCATTCCTCAACTGCATGCCCATCTACTGGGGGCTGGCCAGGTCGGGAGCGCTGCTCGACGTCGACCTGCACCGCGCCCCACCGGACGAGCTCAGCCGCCGCCTCGTCGAGGGTGATCTCGACATCGGCCCGATCAGCCTCGTCGAATACCTCAAGCACGCCGACCGGCTCCTGCTCGTGCCCGATATCGCCGTGGCCGCCGACGGGCCCGTCCTCAGCGTCAACCTCGTCTCCAAGACCCCGATCGAGCGGCTTCCGGCCTCGCCGAAGGTCTCGCTCACCTCCACCTCCCGCACCGGGGTCCTGTTGGCACGGATGCTCCTGGAGCGACGTCACGGGCTCACCCCGGAGTTCACCACCACCCCGCCCGATGTCGAATCGGCCCTCGCCGGAGCCGACGCCGCCGTCCTCATCGGTGACGAGGCGCTCCGCGTCCACCACGATCCGCGGGGCCGCCACGTCGTCGATCTCGCCGACGCCTGGAAGTCCTGGACCGGGCTGCCGATGGTCTTCGCCGTCTGGGCCGTCCGCCGCGAATACGCCGAGGCCCACCCGGGCCTGGTCAAGGACGTCCACTTGGCGTTCTGCGAATCGGTGCGGCGCTGCCGAGAGGAGATCGATGAGGTCGTCGCCTCCGCCGCCCGCTGGGAGCCCTTCGACCCCGCCGCGCTCGCCGAGTACTTCGACCGCCTCCAGTTCACACTCAGTGACCGACACCTCGCCGGGCTGCGGGAATTCGCCTCGCGCGCCGCCCGTTATACGGATGTGGCCCTCATGCCCGCTGAGGGCCCCGAATTCTTCTCCACCGGAAAGGGGACCGCATGGGCGTCGAGCTGAAGCAGCGCAGGCGCAGGCCGTCATGGCACAAGCTCTCGGTGACCGCGGTGCGGCAACTCACCGACGACGCCGTGGAGGTGACGCTCGGTGTACCGCCGGAACTGCGCGCCGCCTTCGATTTCAAAGCCGGACAGCACATCACCTTCCAGCGCGTCGAGACCGACGGCTCGGAGACCCGCCGCTCCTATTCGCTCGCCTCGACGCCCGGCGAACTCGCCGAGCAGGGCGTCCTGCGGCTGGGCATCCGTTCGATCCCCGAAGGCTCCTTCTCCGGCTACGCCAACCGGCAGCTTTTGACCGGCGATGTCCTCGAAGTACTGCCGCCGCTCGGCGTGTTCTGCACCGACATCGAACCGGGTCGGCACTACGGCTCGATCGTCGCGGGTTCGGGCATCACGCCGATCATCTCGATCACCGCCGCCGCGCTGGAGGCCGACGCGACGGTGACGCTGCTGTACTCCAACCGGACCGAGGAGTCCACGATGTTCGCCGATGAGCTGCGCGAACTCAAGGAACGGCACGGCGATCGGCTCAGGCTGCACCACATCCGCACCCGTTCGCAAGGCGAGACCCCGCTGTTGACCGGTCGGCTCACGCCCGAGCGGCTGCAATCGATATTGGACGATTTCGTGGATGCGAGCGCGATCGACGAGTGGTTCTTGTGCGGTCCGTACGAGATGGTCCTCGGCGTCAAAGAGGTGCTCGAAACGGCCGGGGCGCAGCAGATTCACACAGAGCTGTACTACGTCGATTAGCCCGCTCGGTCGGGGCGCGGCCGCGCTCTGAGGAGATGGAACCGTCACCACAGTCGGGGAAGCTGTACCGCGCCCGTTTCTCCGGATACGCTTCGTCCATGGCCGAGATTGACGATGTCCTCGCCCGCGCCGCCGACGGCGGCCGCATCGACGCCGAGGAAGCCGAGCTGCTCTATACCGAAGCGCCCTTCCATGCGCTGGCCGAGGCCGCGGACACCGCCCGCAGGCGCATCATCGGCGATAACATCGTCACTTACATCATCGAGCGCAACGTCAACTACACCAACGTGTGTGTGACGGCCTGCAAGTTCTGTGCCTTCTACCGTGCCCCGAAGCATGAAGAGGGCTGGGAGCATTCGCTCGATGAGATCCTGCGCCGCTGCGGTGAGGCCGTGGAGCTCGGCGCGACTCAGGTGATGCTGCAAGGCGGCCACCACCCCGATTACGGCGTCGAGTACTACGAGACGCTTTTCGGGGCCGTCACACGCGAGTACCCGCAGCTGGTGATCCATTCCATCGGCCCTTCGGAGATCGCCCACATGGCGAAGGTCTCCGGTGTCGAGATCGAGGAGGCGGTGAAGCGCATCAAGGTCGCCGGTCTCGACTCGATCGCCGGGGCGGGCGCCGAGATGCTCCCTGCACGGCCGCGAACGGCTCTCGCTCCGTTGAAGGAATCGGGTGAGCGCTGGCTTGAGATCATGGAGACCGCCCATAATCTGGGTCTCGAATCCACGGCCACGATGATGATGGGCACCGGTGAGACCGTGGCCGAGCGGATCGAGCATCTGCGCATGATCCGCGACGTGCAGGACCGCACCGGCGGTTTCCGTTCGTTCATCCCGTGGACGTACCAGCCGGAGAACAACCATCTCAAGGGCCGCACGCAGGCGACGATCATGGAGTATCTGCGTCTGTTGGCGACGGCCCGCCTGTTCTTCCACAACGTGGTGCATCTCCAGTCTTCGTGGTTGACGACCGGCAAGGCGGCGGGGCAGCTGAGCCTGCATCTCGGTGTGGACGATCTGGGTTCGATCATGTTGGAGGAGAACGTGATCTCCTCGGCGGGGGCCCGGCACCGCTCGCGTCTCTCGGAGCTGATCGAGCTGATCCGCACCGCTGAACGTATTCCGGCGCAGCGCAACACGGTCTATGAGCGTATGGCGGTCCACTGGACGCCCGAGGACGACCCGACCGACGACCGGATTCGCTCGCACCTCTCGACGGTGGCCGAGCACATGCAGTAAGGCTCGGCCGGAGCCGGAGCCGGAGCCGGAGCCGGAGCCGGAGCCCCGGCGGTCTCCGATGCGCGTCTTCGATGCGGGCCTCGCCGGTGGCACTCGCCGGTGTTCATCGGTGCCGCTTCTCGGTGCCGCTTCTCGGTGCCGCTTCTCAGTGCCGTTTTCAGTGCTGCTTCTCAGTGCCGCGCATCGGCGGCGGCCCGCTCGCGCGAGCGGGCCGACGGTGCACTTCCGCCCCGGGGCCACGCCCGCAAGGGGCCGGTGCGACCGTTCGGAGAGACGATCGAGGGCGCGAGCGGTGATCGTGCTCGCGCCCCTATGGCCGTGCGTTGCGGCCGGTGCTAGTCGTCGTCGTGGTGGTCGTCGTGGTCGTGGTCGTCCCAGTCGTCATCGTGGCGGTCGTGGTGATCGTCGTGGTTGTGGTCGTCCCAATCGTCGTCGTGGTCGATCTCGATGTCCGCCCGAGGCAGGCCGTCGACGCAGACCACTTCGTATTCGACTTCCCGCTCACCGTTGGTGAACTCGATCTCGACATCGCGGTCGTCCCCGTCGTCATCGTCGTCGGGCCGGACGTCGACGTCGTCGACGATGTAGCCTTCGCCGGTCGTCCACCAGAGGATCTCGGGCCCGTCCGCGGTGCACTGGACGGAGAACGTGCCGGCCTCGTCCTCGAAGAGCGTTTCGCCCTCGCCGGTCCCGGCGTCCGCGGGCGGCGAGTCGAGCTCACCGACCGGCCCGCTGATGTACTCTCCGGCCGGCGTCGACGGGGCGTCGTCCTGCGCCAGTGCGATCGATCCGAATCCGGCCACGGCCAGGGCCGCGGCTCCCGTGCTTGCGATGATCAGTCTCTTGTTCATGTGCACCAGCATCGTGCCGGAAGCGATAAGAGAACGCTAAGAGCTCTCTAACTCGGCGCCAAACCTCGCAGCCGCCTCGCTGCTGCCGTTCCGCCGCCACAGGCCACG
>JAJYSW010000254.1 GCA_021793335.1 Actinomycetes bacterium | reverse complement strand
AGCTGCTGTCCTCCCCCGACGACGTCACCGTCGCTCCGAGCGGGAACCTGTTGCTGTGCGAGGGCTCCGGCCGTGGCCTGCCGGCCGTGCGGGGGCTGACCCGCTCCGGCGAGGTCTTCCCGTTCGCGCACTACGAGGGCGATGCCGAGTGGCGGGGGGCGACGTTCTCCCCCGACGGCGGGGTCCTGTTCGTCAACCTTCGGGGGACCGCCACGGCGGACCCGGCCCTCGAACCGGGCCGCACCATAGCCGTCTGGGGCCCCTGGGGCGAGGGCGTGCTGTAGACGCCGGCCCCGCGCTCCGAGCTCGCCGCGACCGGCGGGCCGAGCGCTCGGTTCACCGCATGAGGGCCGACTGCGGCGACGCGTCGGGAATCGGAGGGGCGGCTCGGCGCCACAGTAATTCAATACACGATGAAATATCGTGGTACGTTGAATTCATCAACCAATGAATTACTGGAGGCCCCCATGCCACCCGACGCTCCCGCCCCACCCGCCGTCACCGTGGAACGCCTGGTGGTCGAACGCGGCGGCCGGACCGTACTGCGCGACGTCTCCGCCGCCGTCCCGACCGGATCGGTCACCGGCCTGCTCGGCCCCTCGGGCTCGGGCAAGACCACGCTCATCCGGTCCATCGTCGGCACCCAGAAGGTCAAGTCCGGTACCGTCACCGTCCTCGGCGAGCCCGCCGGCTCCAAGCGCCTGCGCTCTCGCGTCGCCTACGTCACCCAGGACGCGTCGATCTACCCCGACCTCAGCGTCAAGTCGAATGTGGCGTATTTCGCCTCCCTGTACGGGCGCGACCGGAGGGACGCGGCGGCCGCCATCGAGGCCGTCGGCATGCACGACCACGCGGAGCGGCTGGCCGCGAACCTCTCCGGCGGCCAGAAGACCCGCACCTCACTGGCTTGCGCTCTGGTGTGCGACCCGGAGGTCCTCGTCCTCGACGAGCCGACCGTCGGACTCGACCCGGTCATCCGCGAAGAGCTGTGGGCCCAGTTCCACGGCCTCGCCTCGACCGGGCGGACCCTCCTGGTCTCCAGCCACGTCATGGACGAGGCCGACCGCTGCGACCGGCTCCTGCTGGTGCGCGAAGGCCGGTTCATCGCCGACGACACCCCCGCAGGGCTGCGATCGGCCACCGGCACCGAGGATCTCGAATCCGCGTTCCTCCACCTCATTCGCGCACAGGACGGGAGCCGCTGACATGTCACCGCGCATCACGCTCATCACCGCCGGACGCATCCTG
This sequence comes from Actinomycetes bacterium, assembly GCA_021793335.1. Taxonomy (GTDB): domain Bacteria; phylum Actinomycetota; class Actinomycetes; order Mycobacteriales; family Micromonosporaceae; genus Glycomyces. The sequence continues at coordinate 3,516 of JAJYSW010000254.1, read as the reverse complement.
CGCCAGCTGCTCAACGACCGCCGCACCGTCGCCCTCATCCTCGCCGTCCCGGCGCTCATCATGGCGCTCATCAGCGCCATCATGGAGGACTCGCCGGAGATGTTCGACCGAGTCGGGCTGATCCTGCTGGGAGTGTTCCCGTTCACGATCATGTTCCTGCTGACCTCGATCACGATGCAGCGCGAGCGCACGGCCGGGACGCTGGAGCGGCTGATGACCACCCCGACGGCCAAAATGGACCTCGTCGGCGGGTACGCCATCGCCTTCGGGACGTGCGCCGCCGCGCAGACCGGCGTCGCCGCCGCCGTGGCCTATCTGTGGCTCGGTCTCGACACCGCGGGATCGGCCTGGGCGGTCCTGCTCATCGCGATCGCCACCTCCGTGTTCGGCATGGCGCTGGGTCTGCTCGTCTCCGCGTTCGCCGCCACCGAGTTCCAGGCCGTCCAGTTCATGCCGGTGCTCATCATCCCGCAGATCTTCCTGTGCGGGCTGATCTGGCCGAGGGAGGAGATGGCCGGCTGGCTCCAGGGGGTCTCCGACGCCCTGCCGCTCACTTACGCGGTCAAGGCCCTCCAACAGGTGCAGGCCTCATCGGACCTCACCGCCGAGATGTGGGGCGACCTGGGCATCGTCGCCGGTGCGGCCGTCGTCGCAACGGTGCTCGGGGCCGCCACGCTCAGACGGCGGACCGGTTAGGCTCCGCCTGTGGCCAGAGCCAAGCGAAGCGGACGGCGGTCAGGCAAGCCCGACACGAGGGCCGAGATCCTGGCCGCCGCCCGCACCCTGTTCGCCGCCGAAGGATATGAGCCGGTCAGCATGCGGCGCATCGCCGCCGAGGCCGGGGTCGATCCGTCGTTGATCCACCATTACTTCGGTTCGAAGGACGACCTGTTCCTCGCCGCCGTCGAGCTGCCGATGGACCCGGCCTCCGAGGTCGAGGCCGTGCTGCGGGGCGGCGGCACGGAGGAGGTGGGCGAGCGGCTCGTGCGGGCGTTCGTCGCCGTCTGGGACGGTCCCCACTCGGCTCGGCTCATCGCCGTCGCCCGCACCAGCCTGTCCAGGCCCGCGAGCTCCTTCATTCTCAAGCAGACGTTCGAGCACCGGGTCGTCAAGACCGTCGAGGAGATCCTCGGCGATCAAGTCGACCACCTCCGCGTCCGCGCCGGTTTCATCGCCTCGCAGGTCTTCGGGCTCGTCGTGACCCGATACATCCTCAAATTCGAGCCGCTCGCCTCGCTCGACGCCGAGCAGCTCGCCCAGGCCCTCGGGCCGACCATCGACCGGTACCTGACGATGCCGGTGGAGCACCTCGTCCCGGGTGCTTGAGCTGGTCCGGTGTGGATGCGCCTCGGGGGCCGCCGCGGCCGGCCGGGTCCGAGCCGCACCGGCGCGGGCGGCATTCCCGGTGTCGGAGTGCACCTTCGGCGTCCGAGGCCGCCACTGGCCGGTCCCGCTGCGATAGGGTTCGCCTCCTCCAACGAGAAGGCTTCGCATGAGCGCTGACGAAAAATCCCCCGAATCGCAGACGCCGGGGGACACCGAGCGTCATCCGGCCGCCGGACCCGCCACGGCAGGCGGAGCCGACGGCGCCGAACCGGATGCGGCCGCCGAGCCCGCCGAGGTCGCCCCGCCCGCTCCCGCGGCAGCGGTGCAGCCGCCGGTCCAGCCGGGCTTCGTGCCCCCTCCATACCTGGGACCGGTCCTGCTCGACCCGTCCCCGCACACGCCCCGGCCCGATCGGTGGCCGGCGCCCCTGTCGGCCCCACCGCCGTACCTCTCCTTCATCTGCGCGGCGGTGGCGCTGTTCGGCGGCTGGGCCGCGCTCCACAGCGCGGGCGTCGGGATCGGCTTGGCGCTGACCGGCGTCGCGACGGTGCTCGTTCCGATGCTGGCGGGCGGGCGTGAAGCGCTCGCCGTCCGCCTCCCCGGTGCGGTCCTGATCGCGGGCCTGTGGTCGGTCGCCGCCGTCCGCGACGCGGGCTGGATCGTGACGCTGTGCGCGCTCACCGCACTGCTGCTGACACCGTTGGCACTCGCGCCGCCCTCCCGTTTCTCCGGGGTCCTCTCGGCGGTCCTCGGGCACTTGGGGGGCCTGGGCGGGGCGCTTCGGTGGATCGGCCGGGCCCACCGGCGGCCGGGCGGGACGGGCAATACGATGCGCAACCTGCGGGTCATCGCCGTCACGGCGGGCCTGCTGGTCGTCTTCGGCGGCCTGTTCGCCGCGGCCGACTCGGGTTTCGCCGCGGCCGTGGCGAACATCGTGCCCCGGATCGATCCGCACACGCTGTTCGCGCGCATGGTGCTGTCGGTCGCGCTGTTCGGTCTGATCCTGTTGTGGACATATCTGTCGGTCGTGCAGCCCGGGTTCGACCCCGAGACACCGCACGAACCGAAACCGGCCTCGCGTTTCGAGGTCGCGGTGCCGCTGGGGGCGCTGAATCTGTTGTTCGCGGCGTTCATCGCGCTCCAGGCGCGGACGCTGTACGGCGGCGACGAGTACGTCATGGAGACCGCCGGATTGACGATGGCCGAGTACGCCAGGAGCGGCTTCTGGCAGTTGAGCGTGGTCGCGGTGCTCGCACTCGCGGTCATCGCGGTGGCCGCGTGGAAAGCGCCGCGGCGGGCCCGGGCCGACCGGTGGGTCGCCCGGCTCCTGCTGGGCGGGCTGTGCGTGATGTCCCTGGCGATCGTGGCCTCGGCGATGTTCCGCATGAGCCGCTATTTCGAGTCCTTCGGGCTGACGCGGCTGCGGCTGTGGGTGTTCACCGTCGAGGTCTGGCTGGCGGTCCTGTTCGTGCTGGTGCTGCTGTGCTGCTGGAAGCTGCGGGCCTCGTGGCTGCCGCGGGCGGTCCTCGGCTCGGGGGCGGCGGTGCTGTTGGGCCTGGCCGCGATCAACCCCGACGGGACCATAGCCGAGTACAACGTGGACCGTTTTGAGGAGACGGGGAGGTTCGATCCGCGCTATGCCGCGAATCTGTCGGCCGACGCGGCCGACGCACTGGCCGAGCTGCCGGAGGAGGACCGCGAATGCATCTTCGGCTACGTCGCCTGGAGGCACGGGGACCGGCCCGCTCTGGCGTGGAACCACGGGTGGGCGCACGGCACGGAGCTGGCCGAGGAGTACCGGGGCCCCGCCGGGGCGATATGCCCTGGCGCCGACCGGTACGGCGGGGACATGTCGGCCGAAGCCCCTTCGCAGACCGAGGCCGCCGAGGAACCGGCCGGTGCGGCGGAGCCGCCCGCCCCTTCCGCCTTCTTCCGCGAGGAGACCTGTGAACGGCTCGACTTGGCCGGAGTCGAGGAGCTGTTCGGGGTCTCGGCCAAGGGCGATTACGGGGTCACGGCGGACGAGTCCCGGCGCGAGGCTTGGACCCTCGGGTCCGGTGGCGACGGCGAGTCCCCGCGCTCCCGTCTCGAATGCGGCTACTACGGTCCCGGCACGAGATACCTGATCGCGATGGTGGAGCGGTGGGACGGGACGGAGCGGGCCCTCAGATCACTCGAACAGGACCGTGA
>JAJYSW010000017.1 GCA_021793335.1 Actinomycetes bacterium | reverse complement strand
GCGGACTCAGTGCTGCGCTCGGCTCCCGATCTCGATCCGTTCGGTGTCGAGAGCCGTCAGCGCCAGTCGCGGTGCGCGTGCCCTCCGCACGGCCTTGTCCAGACGCCGGTGCCCCCGCAGCACCCGCTGCCACTCCGCTTCGGCACCGGGCCGTTCGCGCAGCCGCGCCGCGGCGAGCTCGACGATGTTGTACCGGCACTCCACCTGCCGGACCTGCCCCGCCTCGACGCTCAACCGCAGTTCAGCGGTGGCGCTCGGCCCGCGACGCTTGCCATCGACGAAGCCGGGCAGGCGCACCCGGAGCCGCACCGGCCCGGGCCGCACCGGAATCCACCATGTGCCCCAGCGCGGCGGAAGCGCCTGCCCGTTCACGGTGATTTCGGGAGCCGCGAGCCAATCGACGCGGCTGTTCGAGAAGTACGGCATCCTCCGCTTGCGGGCATGGCCGCCGATGCGGTCGCGGATCATGATCGTGGCCAGCGCTCTGGGCTCGGCCCGGAAACGCAGGCGGACGGCGGCCTCGGCCGGCGGCAGCGGCGCCCCGTGCGGCACCAGCATCACCTCGTGCGCCGGATCGGCGGAAGGAACGACCGGTTCCGGCTCGGGCGCGCCGATGTCGACCGGCCTGCGGAGCCGCAGCAGTGCCCTGGCGAGTGCCCGCACCGGCCAGAACACGGCCACCGCGAACGCGATGACCGACATCATCGGGACGTGCTCGGGGACTGCATCGATATCGGTCAGCCAGGGCAGCAGCGTCACCAGCCCCGCGATGAAGGCCACCGTCGAGGCGGCGGCGCCGACCTGCTCGGCTCGCCGGTCGACCTTGATGGAGGCGGCGGCGTACTCCTGGGACCCGATATGGATTCGCGGCTCGGAACGCAGCAGCCCGACGCCGAACCACAATGTGGCGGTGGCATTTTCGTCCACGGTGATCGTCCGGGACTCGTAGTGGTGGTCGTCCATGACCTCGACCAGGTGCGGTCCGGCCGCGAGGGTCACGCGGGCGCGCAGCCCGAAGCCGAGACTCACCGGACGGCCGTCGACCGACACCAGCGGGTGCACCGGAGTGCTCGTGGGAGGCGTGAACGTGCCGCTCGTCTTGCCCAACTGGTACGGCCTGCGCGGATTGCGGGCGATCAGGGTGAGCGTCCCCGTCGTCTGAGCGCCGCCCGAGTGGTCGATGGTCTTGACGGCCCGCATCGTCATTCGTCGTTCTGAAGGTCGGTCTCGACGTTCGCGAACAGGTCGGCGGCGTCGGCATCGGCGGTCCGCCAGTCCTCGGCCGCGCCCCTGATGTTCTCCGACAGTGTGGTCAGGCTGCCGGAGGCGTCCTTGTGGAGGCCGTTGATCTCGCTGATCAGTGAGTCGTAGCCGCCGATCAGGCCGATCGCTCCGCATAGGCCCCAGGTGAGCTCGTCCTGGACGGTAGCGGTGACCTCATCGGCCACACCTGCCGCGTCCGCGGCGATCATGTCGACGGTGGGACTGAGACCGTCCAGGACGCCGGGGTCGGCGTGGACGCCTGAACCCGAACCCGCGGTGCCCGCCTCACCGCCGGGCCCGCCGAGCGAGCCGCCGAGCACACCGGGGGTGTATTGGAGTGAGGCGGTGATGATGCCGCCCAAGTCCGTCCTGATGATCTTTACGATCAGCCGGCCCAGTTCGGTCATCGCGCCGATGATCCGCTGGACGAAACCGACTCCCTTGACGGTGGTCCGGGCGGTCTCGACCGAGGCGGTGAGCATCGCGGTTCCCGCCGTCGCACCGAAGGTCACCGATGCGGCGGCGAGCTGCGGCACGACCTTGATCACCAGGAACTCGATCAGTTTCGCCAAGAGCCACTTGATGGCCTCTTTGATCGCCTCGGCGAGGACCTGGGCGATCCCGAGGATCTGCTGTACATCGCTGCACTGCTTTGCGAGCCCGAACAGTCCGGCGGCCATATCGTCGATCCGGGCACGGGCGGCCTCGCCGTCGCTGCCGACCCAGTCGGCCAATGGGGTCAGCGTCTCGGCAAGGGCCTCACTGAGCGCACTGTCGGCCTTGGAGATGGCTCCCCATTTGTCGGCGGCGTCGCGCATGCCGTTCGGATCGCCGCTGACCTGGTGGATCATGTCCTCAAGGGGCTGGACGAGGGGGACCAGGATGTCCACCAGAGCGCCGAAGAGCGCGCCGAGAGGATCGGTGACCGTGCTGCCCGCGAAATTGGCGAGGTCGCCGACCGAGGCGAGGACCTGCAGGCTTCCGTTGACGATATCGGTGTCGCCCGCCGCCATGCTCCAGATCGAGGAGGCGACGTTGTTCGCCTGGCCGAGGACCGGGACGCCTGCGGCGCCCGCACCCCAGTCGAAGAAGTCGCCTTCGGCGTTGTCCTTGGAGGGGAACGGCGAGTGACTGGGGCTGTCTTCGACTTCGATGCGCTCGTAATCGTTCATGGGAGTCTGGTTTTCTGTCGGCGGTAGCGGCGGGATGGGTGTTGTGGAGCGTAGCGGGTCGGCACAACCGCCCGGGGCGGCTTTCGTCAGGGGCAGTTGACCCACTCGTCGGTGCCGTCGGTGAAGAACTGGTGCTTCCAGATCGGCAGCCGTGCCTTCACTTCGTCGACCAGGTCCGCGCAGGCGTCGAACGCCTCCTTGCGGTGCGCGGCCGAGACGGCGGCGATCAGTGCCGCGTCCCCGATCGCGAGGTCCCCGATGCGGTGCGATACGGCGACGCCGTGGACGCCCGGGCGCTCGGCGATCTCCTCTGCGATGGTGCGCAGGATCGGCTCGGCCGAGGGATGGCCCTCGTATGCGAGTGATCGGACGCCGCGGCCGTGGTCGTGGTCCCGGACGTTCCCCGAGAAGGCGACCACGGCTCCGGCGGCATCGAGCGAGACGGCCCGTTCGTGCTCGGCGGCGTCGATCGCCGTGTCGGTGATCTGCGCGCGGATCATGACAGGGCTCCCGGGACCGTCGCGAGCGGGACGCGCCGCCCGGCGTGCGCCTCGTCCCCGGGCGCGACGACGGCGAAGCCCGCCGCGCCCGCCAGGCCGCGGAGCATCCCCGAGCCGTGGTGGGCGAGCCGGTTCCCGACCGTGTCGACCAGCGCCAGGTGCGTGTCCGGGCCGCGGCCCGGCACCCGCTCGGCGAGGGTGATCGAGCGCAGCTCGGGCAGCGGGAGTCCGCGCATGCCCGCCAGGAGTGGGACGACGAGCGTCACGACGGCGATGACCGCCGACTGCGGGTTGCCGGGCAGTCCGGCGATGAACCGGCCGTCGCCGGTGCGTGCCAACAGCATGGGGAAACCAGGCCGGACTGAGACGGTGTTGACCACGTACTCCGCGCCGACTGCTTCGAGCGCGGCGTGGAGGTGGTCGACCGGACCGACCATCGTCCCGCCGGTGGTGCAGACGAGGTCGGCTTCGGCGGTGGCGGTCCGCAACGACGCGACGTGTTCGTCGAGCGTGTCGGCGACCGGGCCGAGCGTCTCGGCGGCGACGAGGGCGCCGGCCGCGTCGAGCATGTGGGGGATCATCGGTCCGAGCGAGTCGCGCACGCGCCCACTGTGGGAGACTCCGCTGGTCAAGAGTTCGTCACCGAAGACCACGAGGCGTGCGAGCGGCCGCGGGTGGGCCGGGAGCGTCGAGTGCCCGGCGGCGGCGGCGAGCCCGATGACCGGCGGCGAGACCGGTGTCCCGACCGGCAGCAGCGTTTCGCCGGCTTTCGCCTCCTCGCCGGCCTCACGCCATTCGATGGCGGTCGGTCCGGTGACCGTCTGGCCGGTGACCTCGGCGTTCTCCAAGCGGATGAGGGCTTCGCAGCCCTCGGGCACCTGCGCGCCGGTGGCGATCGTGACGGCCTCGCCGGGCCGCATCGGCGCGGGGACCGATCCGGCCAAGGCTTCGACGCCGGTGATGCGCCAGGGGCCTTCGCCTGCGACCGCCCACGCGTCCACGGCCGCGGTCGGGAAGGCGGGAAGGTCGGAGGCGGCGGTGAGCGGAGCGGCCAGTGCCGAGCCGGCGGCCGCGTCGAACGGGAGCTCGGCGGCGGGGCGGCGGGTCTCGTATCCGGCGCGCCAGGCGGTCTCGCGGGCCTCGGCCCAGCCGATGGGCATCAGTCGTTCCTCTCGTGGTCGCCGTCGTGCAGCTGCGAGACGGCGTGTTCGATCAGTTCGGGGGTGAGCACCGTGAGCGCGTCCTTCGCGGCGCCGGTGGACCCGGCGACGTTGACGATGAGGGTGCGTGCGGCGGCGCCGCAGATCCCGCGGGAGAGGGACGCGTGCGGGGTCGCCGCCCGCCCGGCCTCGCGGAGGGCCTCGGCGATGCCGGGGATCTCGAATTCGACGATGCGGCTCGTGACCTCGGGGGTGAGGTCGGTGGAGGTCAGCCCGGTGCCGCCGGAGGTGACGACGAGGTCGTAGCCGTCGTCGACGGCGTCGCGGATGGCCTGCTCGACCTCGGCTCCGTCGTGGACGACGACCGGTCCGGCCACGTCGAAGCCGTGTTCGGTGAAGCCTCGGACCAGGATCGGCCCGGCGGCGTCCTCGTAGACGCCGTCGGCGGCCCGGTTCGAGGCCACGACGACGACGGTGCTTATCGCCGCCATGTTCCGGTCTTCCCTCCGAGTTTCTCGTCGACTCGGACGTCGGTGATCTGCGCGGCCGGGTCCAGTGCCTTGACCATGTCCACCAGTGTGAGGCCCGCCACCGACACTGCCGTGAGGGCTTCCATCTCGACGCCGGTGCGATCGGCGGTCTTGACGCGCGCGGCGATGTCGACGCCGTCCTCGGTCACGGTCAGGTCGACCTTCACGCCGCTGATCGCGATCGGGTGGCACAGCGGCACCAGCTCCGGCGTCCGTTTGGCCGCCATGATCCCGGCGATGCGGGCGGTGGCGAGCGCGTCGCCCTTCGCGAGGGAGTTCTCGCGCAGCGCCGCGACCACTTCCGGGGTGGTGCGCAGCCGTCCGCTCGCCCGCGCCAGGCGTGTCGCGACGTTCTTCTCCGAGACGTCGACCATGCGGGCCGCACCCGAGGGGTCGACGTGCGTGAGCTCAGTCATGCCGCGAAGTCTAGTCGCGGCGGCGGCCGCATCGGACGTCTCGCCGCCGTACCGCGTGGGGAAATCCTTTCGGCGACGGGCTCACGCGGCCGAGGACGCGTTGTGGACCCGTTTCGCGGCTGGGTTAGCGTCGTGGGCGTGATCGAATGGCTCTACCTCGCGGTGCAGGCCACCGCTTTGGCGCTGGCCGCATGGTTCTTCGTCGACACCGCGCGGTCCAAGGAGGTCGGCCGCGCGAACGTCGTGGGCGTCGCCGTCCTGGAGGCGCTGCTGCTCGCTCAGCTGGTGACCTCGATCGTTCTGGCGTCCGGAGCCGCGGGCGACGGCAAGGCCATGCTCTTCTCGTACATCGTCACCGCACTGCTGGTGCCCGTAGCCGCCCTCTTCTGGGGCTCGATCGATCGGAGCCGGTGGGGCATCGGCACCGTCGCCCTCTCCTGCTTGATCGTGGCCGCGCTGATGCTGCGCGTCCACCAGATCTGGGAGTACCAGGTCAATGTCGTCGCATGACGCCGCCCCCGAGGGGCGTTCCCTGTCGGCCGGGTTCGGCCGCCTCGTCGTCCTCGCCTACGTCGTCTTCGCGGTCTCGGCCGGGGTCCGGGCCGGGTTCCAGGTGGCGACGAAGTTCGACCACGCGCCGATCAGCTATTCCCTCAGCGCGCTCGCCGCGCTCATCTACCTCGTGGCCGCGATCGCGATCGTGCGCGGGGCGGCTGGGGTCGCCTTGGCTGCGGTGAGCATCGAACTGGCCGGAGTGGTGGGCGTCGGCGCGCTCAGTTACATGGTGCGGGACTGGTTCCCCGAGGCTTCGGTGTGGTCGCACTTCGGTTCGGGCTACGGCTTCGTCCCCTTGGTCCTGCCCGTGGTCGGCTTGGTCTTTCTCCTGCGTCGTCGCGGCTCGGTCTGAGGCACACCGGGCGGTGCCGTCCTGCTCGGACGCCGCCGGGCGCCGTTCGGGCGGTTCGGCGCCCCGCAGGCCGGTGGTCTCCGTGTGCGCGCCACGCCGCCAGGCGGTGTCGCGCGGGGGGAGGGACTGTGGGGCGGATCGGCGTGGCCCCCGGTTCGCTCAAACCCCGATGTGGTCGGCGCTGTTGGTGCGAAGGAGCCCGTCGGCCCATTGCTGGAGCACTTCCGGGTCGTCGCAGGCGTCGATGCGTTCGCGGGCGGTGTCGGACAGTGGGATGTCGAGGCGGTCGATGATGAGGTACAGCATGTTCCGTTCACCTTCGGCCAGCCCCTCGGCCAGCCCTTCGGCACGGCCCCCGGCGTGGCCTTCACGGTACTTCTCCCCGAGGATGCCGTATCGGTAGGAGTTCGGCAGGGTCTTGTCGCTCATGATCATCTCCTGCAGTTGCATGCTCAGGTTCTCCCTCAGCGCATTGAGCGCGTACTCAGCGTATCGTGACCAGGTCTCCTGGTCGAGCGGTCGGATGGTCTCCTGGTAGGTCCGCATGACCTCGACGCCTCGCTCACCGCGTGCGTGGGCGATGAGCGAGAGCAGCGCGAGCGGCAGGTTCTCGCGGCCTTGTTCCGGGTCGGTGATCAGCGGGATCAGGTCCGGGCCGATCACCAGCGGGTACAGGATCAAAGACGGGTGTCCGGTGTCGATCGGCCCGCGCGCCCAGGCAGCCGTGGCCTCGTCGAAGGCGATGACGACCAGTGCCACCGGGCAGCGCAGTTTCGTCCGCGCCGAGGCCAGGTAGTCGAGCCAGCTGTAGTGCTTGTCCTTATCGATGCCCAGCTGCACCTCGAAGAGCACGGCGAAGACGGGACGGTCGTCGCGGTAGTAGATCGCGATGTTGTCGCAGTTGCGGATGACGGCGTCGTCGCCGCGGGTCATCGCCTCCGAGCCGGATCTGACCCCGGTGTGGTCCGGAAGGCTCCTGCCCAGGAGCCCGCAGTACAACTCCTCGGCGAGTTTCGGATTGTCCTGAAGCAGCCGCAGCGGTGCCTCATGTTCGTATGTGGTCACGTTCAGGACATTACGAGCGCTCATGCGAACATCGGCACAGCGACACGTCGCCGCGACGACCGCTTTCTGTCGGGTCCCCGACAGTCTGAGATCAGCTGAAGAAACCGAAGCAGGAGACGATCAGCGTCGAACCGCACAGCACCAGACCGAGGCGGAAATTGCGTTCGAGCCGCTGCTCCTCGTCGGCGATGCGAGGCCGCGAGGCCACACCGATCGTCAACCATCCCGAAGCGAACGCCGCCAAAGGGCACGCGAGGACGACCGCGGCGAGCACGAGCGCCCCCGAGATGTCCTCGGCCTTGGCCAGCCGCAGTACCAGCAGCTGCACCAGCAGCGACGCGAGCGCGAACAGGCCGTAGACCAGGCCGTTGCGCTCATCGGCGCGCCAGCGCGGCAGCCACGGCGGCCGGTGCGCCAGGAAACGGGCCTCGGCGAGTTCCTCCGCGGCCGTCCGCAGGTCGGCCTCGGCGGCATCGACCTCGACGGCCGGGTCGCCGCCGAGCGGCGCTCCGGCGATGCGCGGAGGCGACTGGACGCGGGCGGTGCGGGCGAGCTCGTCGACGGCGGCGCGCTGCGCGGCGGCCTGCTCGGCGAGCCGCTCGGTCCGCTGCCCCAGCGACTCGGTCATCGAGGCGGTGCGGGCGGCGGCCTCATCGGCGCCGCGCCGCGTCTCGTCGAGGCGGCGCAGTTGAGCGAGATAGTCCTCGAAGGCGCTCACGCCCGACTCCCTTCCGCGGCCGCGCCGCGCGGAAGACGGGAGAAGGGCACGATGAGGCGGCCCGATCCGGGGTCGGCGTGGCGGTCGATCAGCAGGGCCCGGCCCGGGCGAGGGCTCCAGTGCTGGAACTGCTGCCCGAAGTGCCCGAAGATCTCGGAACCGGGCAGGTTGAGCACGAGCGAGCAGGCGACGTCCTCGCGCCCGGTGCTGCCGCCGATGTCCTCGACGAAGCGGCGGTAGATCCGCCACCAGGCCAGCAGGTGGACGCCGCGGCCCGGACCGGTGCGCAGGAGCGCCCGCAGGGCCTGTTGGCCTTTCAAATCCAGCGACGCGGCTTCGAGACCCCACGCGAAGACCACGGTCCCGTCGGGGACTTCGGGGAGCTTGGCCGCGAAGTCCCCGGGAGGGAGGCTGTAGCCCAGGTGCCGCAGGTCGCGGCTCTCGGTGAAGTCCACCGTCCACGCCTCCCGACCGGCGGCCCCGTGCCGGGCCAGGCTCTCGGCCGCGGCCTCCAAGGCCTCGCCGCCGGCCGGGTCGGAGCCGAGGATCGCCAGGTGACGGCCGGGCCGGGCGTCGAGATCGACACCGGCGACATCGAGCCGCAGCGATACCTCCCGGCCGAGCAGCGCCCGTCCGGGCCGGTGCTCCCCGGGCAGCGTCTCGGCGACGTGGACGGGGCGGTAACCGTAGAACACGCGCGGCGCCCCGACGTCGGCGTGCGCGGCCCGCAGCTGCTCGCGCAACCGGAGCATCACCTCGGCATCGGTGTCGGGGAACCGTGCCACCCGGTCGGCCCCGGCGACCCCGCCCTCGGTGTTGATCACAACCTGCCCCAGCGAGATCCGGGACGCCGCATCGTTGTTCGGCTCCAGGATCGTCCGCGCCCCCGGCAGTGCCACGCGCATCGGGAACTGCCCGAAGATCGAGTCCTTCTTCGCCCACAGCGCCTCGATCCCCGAGATCGTCTGTGAGGCCAGCACCAGGTGCACGCCGTACGATCGGCCCTTGCGCGCCAGGTTCTCCAGGAGCGAGACGGCCTCGGCGGCGACCTTGTCGTTCCCGGCCAGCAGCACCTGGAACTCGTCGGCGACGCACACGATCCGCGGATACGACTCATGGCGTCGCAGCCCCGCGAAGGAGGCCACGCCATGGCGTTTCATCACCGTCGAGCGGGCCGTCATCTCCTCGTTCAGCGCCCGCAGCACCGCCAGTCCGTACTCGCGGTCGGATTCGACGCCGACGGCGCGTGCGTGCGGGATGAACGTGCCGTCGCGTTCGGTGGGGACGAACTCGGTGAACGAGACGCCCTCCTTGAAGTCCAAGAGGAACAGCGCCACGTCGGCGGGGGCGTATCGTGCGGCCAGCCCGTAGAGCACGTCGAGCAGGAACACCGTTTTGCCGCCGCCGGTGCGCCCGCCGACGAGCCAGTGCGGCGTGGCGTCGTCGAAGCGCATCCGCACCTCCCCGGCCGCGTCGCGTCCGATGAGGATCTCCAGGCCCTCCGAGGGGTCCTCGTTGAGGGGGACGTCGGGGATGAGGTCGTCGAAGACGAGCGTCGCCGCGGCCTTGGCCCGCTCGGCCAGGCGCACGGCCTCGCCCGCCAGGTACGAGGGGTCCGCGCTCTCGGGCCAGGCGACCGGTGCGGCCAGCCGCTCGCCGCGCGCGATCGGCGCCGCCGGCGGGTTGGTCACTTCGACGTGGTCGCCGACCTGGTGCATCACCGTGGCCTGCGGCAGTTCGGGCAGTCCGCAGCCGAGGACGGTGACGCCGTGCGCGAGACCCGAGCGCGCCACTGCGTGGACGCGCTCGATGAGCGCTCTCGGCGCTTCGCCGAGCGAGGCGATCGCCAGCAGCAGCCGGTCGGCGCGGTGGCCGGCGATGTTGCCGGCGATCTGGGCCTCGGCCGATGCGACGACCTCGGCCGCCGCTCGCGCGTCGGTGGCGACGGCCTCGATGACGCCTGCGTCGGCGAGCGGCCGCAGCGGCGCGAACGTCGCCCCGAGTGTGGCGGTGTCGATGCCCGCGACGCGCACGCTCCCGGGCTCCCGGCGGGCCAGTGTGTGCAAGATCGCGGTCCTGACCAGTGATGCGACGCCGTCGACGCGGGCGTCGACGCTCGTCGCCAGGTGCCCGCTCGCGCCGAAGGGCACCAGGAGTGGGAATCGGCGTCCTTCGTGGAGGATCACTCGTCCGGCGGTCAGCAGCTCGGGGTCGTCCCGCAGGTGGACGGCGGAGGCTGCGGCCGCGTCGGATATCTGACGTTCGGTGTCCAGCAGTGCCGGGTCCACCGGCGTACGGAAGGCGGCCTCGCCGAGCCGGCGGCGAGCCGAGTCGAGGCGGGCCGCCGCGATGTCGCAGCCTGCGGCCGCATTCGCCAGTGTGGAGCGGAAACCGGGCACCGGACCTCCTCTCGGATCGCCCTCCGCCGGGAGGGCTGTTCACCCGGTCACAGGATAGTCGCCTTGAAGCAACCTACCGCCGGGTGGCCGCGTGCATTAATCTGAATGCAGACCCGACTCTCGTTGACCGGGACCGTGCCGCCCGCCAGCCCGCCGTACACCGCTCGCCCCAGCGCCCGCGCGAGCGGAAGACAAGGACCCGAAGACCCATGACCGAGTTCCTGGACGTAGCCCTATCCTTTCCCGCCGTCGTTTTTTCCTTCGGTGTCATCGCGGTCTTCCTGTACTGGATCGTCGTCATCCTGGGCGCCTTGGACGTCGACATCGTGAGCTTCGGGGCCGAGGCGGACGCCGAGGCCGAGGCGGGCGGGGGCTTCTGGTCCGCGTTCGGATTCGGTGCGGTGCCGTTCACAGTGGTGCTCTCGCTGTGGATCACCCTGGGTTGGGTGGTGACCGTGCTCGGCACGGCGTGGGTGCGCAGCGCCGAGGACATGGTCGTTCCCGCGGCGGTCTCGGGCTCCGCCACGCTCGTGGCCGGCATCGGCGTCGGGATGCTGGGGGCGAAGCTGCTCTCGGGGCCGCTGTCGAAGCTCTTCGCCGACGCTCCGGCCACGTCCCACCGCGATCTGATCGGGAAGGTCTGCGTGGTCAGGACGGGCACGGTGACCACTGATTCCGGTCAGGCCGAACTGGCCGAAGAGGACGGAACGATCCACATCATCAATGTGCGCCGCTCCGTGCACGAGCCCGATGGCATCGACGACGAGTTGTTCGCACGGCACTCGAAACTGGTCATCTTCGATTACGACGAGAGCGATAAGACCTTTCTCGTCGTACCGGTCGCGATGCCGCCCGAGGTCGACGTCGGCGGCCAATAGCCGCGAAGGTGTTCCGGCACGTGGCCGATACACTGTGCGCACCACCCGTCGCAACCCCGAAGGAGTGCGAATGGACCGTGAAGGGCAGCACCAGGCCACCGGGAGACCCTCGATCCTGACCGACCCCGAAGGCTATATGCGCGATTTCGAACAGCGCATCGCCACCATGCGCAGCCATGCCGATGGCATGCAGGAAAAGTTGGCCGAAGTCAGCGCTCGCGTCGAGTGCGAGGAGGCCGAGGTCGCCGTCACCGTGAACGTCGGCGGTGCGCTCGCCGACATCGAGTTCGGGCCAGGTGTACGCCATATGTCCGGTGCGGCGCTCGCGGACGCGATCCTGCGAACGTACCGGCAGGCGGCCGCCGAGGCTTCGGAGAAGGCCGTGGAGGCCATGTCGGAGCTGTTCGGCTCGGATTCCGAGACGACCCGTTTCGTTCGCCAGGCCGTCAACCGGCAGCGCGCCCCAGAGGAGGACTGAACCATGGGGACTGGATTCGGCGTCGACCCCGACGACGTCGTCGAGCATGCGAGCGACCTGCGCTCCAGCGTGTTCGCCAAATTGGAGAACGCCGCGGCCGCGGCGGAGCAGGTCGGCATCGGCGATGAGGCGTACGGGATCATCCTCGGCCACGTCATTCCGCCGGTGCTCCGGTTGTGCCTCGACGACGCGGGGGCCGCCATCGAGAAGACCGTGGAGTTCGGCGAGGCCATCGAAGGGGCGCTGACCGGCACCGCGATGGACTACTACGCGGCCGACCAGGAGGCCGCCAAGGACCTTGAGCGCATAGCGGAGGAGATGGGGGCATGAGCGACGGAGCACAGTTCACGGCGCCGGCGCCGGGGTCGACGCTGATCGCGCAGGCCGCCGATCCTTCGGCCACCGCGGGGGCCCGCGCTCTCGACAGCCTCACCGCCGTCGGCGGTGACCTGGCCGCCATCGGCAGCGAGGAGTTCAGCCCCGTCGCCCTGGGAATGGACGGCCTGGTGGCAGGGCTCGACATGCTCGCCTTCGTCGCCAACCCGTTCAAAGAGTTCATCATGGCGGGCGTCGGGTTCATCATCGAGCACGTCGACTGGCTGCGGGAACCGCTCGAAGACCTCACCGGTGACCCCGCCGAGATCAGCGCGCTGTCGACGACCTGGGCGAACATCGCTCAGGAGATCAACGATGCGGCGGTCCAGTTCCAGACCGAGCTGGAGAGCACGGGGAGCTGGGAGGGCGATGCCGCCGATGCCTACCGGGCCGTCGCCGCCGACTTCAGTCAGGCGCTCGGCGGTGCGGCCGCCGCGGCGCAGGGCACCTCTCAGGGCATCTCCTACGCCGGCATCCTCGTCGCCACCGTCAAAGCGCTGGTGCTGGAGCTGATCTGCGATTTCACCGCGCGCGTCATCATGTACCTGCTCTCGGCGCTCGCCAGTTCGTGGTTCACCTTCGGCGGTTCGATCGTCGCCGCGATCGGCACCGTCGTGGTCGACGCGGGCGCGGTCGCCGCGCGGATCGGCACCAAGCTCTCCGAGCTGCTTCAGAGCGCGGCCACGTTCGTCCGCAAGTTCGGCGACGCGGGGTCGGCGTTCGGCAAGTTCGCCGCCAAACTCGACGAGGCCGCCATCAAGATGTGGGGCAAATCCAGCCGACTGGACCTCAAGGCGTGGGGCACCGGTTCCCGCCTGGACGTCAAGGGCTGGGGTATGGACAACATGGGCCCGATGCGCGATGCGCGGACGAGCTCGAAGGACGCCTTCGATGCGTTCAAGGGCCAGTACGACGACATGATGCAGTGGGGCAAGGACACGGTCTCGGGAGAATCGAGTTTCGTGCGGGACATGGCCGACACGGCCGGCGGCTATCCGGCGACCGGCCTGCGCGGCACCGCGTCCGGCATCAAGGAGTCGGACGCCTCGACCGAGCCGGAGGATTAGCGGACCGTACGGAGGACGACGTGGAGGAGTGGTTTGCGATCCCCGGCTGGGGGCTCGTGTTCGCGGCGTGGTTGTTGACCGGCGCCGTAGGGGTGCTCATCGTCGCGGTCGCTGCGTTGTCGGCGTGGCGCGGCAGGCAGAAGCGCCGGGCCGGCGGGAGACCGGGCTGATGTCGGCGGGTATCGCCTTGCTGGCGGGACTGGCTCTGGTCGGCGGATGCGCGCTCATCCTCCTCGCCTCGCTGTTCCTCGCCGTGGTGGTCTCGGCGGCGATCGACTCCGGCCCCGTCTCGTCGGCGCGTGATCGGACCGAGCACGCCGAGCGGTTCCACCGCGACCGCGAGGAGCACGAGGCCGCGGCCGAGCGACGCTTGGCGCGCAGGGGCCGCGAGACCGTGGTGTGGCCCCGTGCGACCTTCCCGATGTTCCTGGTCGTGTTCGCCGTGTTCATGTTGTTCGGGGCGTGGTCGGCCGTGGCCGACCACGCGGAGGCCGGAGGCGGGCCGGTCCCGGCCGCGCTGCTGCTGCGCCCGCTGTGGATCCCCTGGATTCCCGCCTCGGCTGCCGCGCTCATCATCATGGCCGATCGCCGACGCAATTGGGAACGGTGGCCGCAATGGCGTAAAGAAGAAGAAAGGGAGAAGCGCCGGTCCGCGCGGCGGCGTCGACACCGAAATCGCATTGCGGGCATGCGCTGAGCCGTATCACCGAGCGCTCTCGCGGGCTCCGCCGAACTCACTTCTCGGCCGACCCGTACCCCACGATTTGCAGTTCCTCAGTACAGTGGCATCACGCCCGTACCCCATTACCATCCCCTGAAGTCTTCGAATAAGGAACAGCCATGGACACTGCCAACTCGACGACGCTGGTCGGCCTCGTGGTCGCAGCGGCCATCTTCGTGGGCGTGCTGCTCATGATCATCCGGCTCTACCGGAAGGTCGCCCCGGGTCAGGCCCTGGTCGTCACCAAGCTGCGCACTCGCAAGGTGTCCTTCACCTCGGCGTTGGTCCTCCCGATCATCCACAAGGCCGAGTACATGGACATCTCGGTCAAGACGATCGAGATCAACCGCAGCGGTAAAGACGGCCTGATCTGCCAGGACAACATCCGAGCCGACATTTCGATAACATTCTTCGTTCGCGTCAACGCCACGGCCAATGACGTCCGCAATGTCGCCAACTCGATCGGCACCAAGCGCGCTTCGGACCAGGACACGCTCCAAGAACTGTTCAACGCCAAATTCTCCGAGGCGCTCAAGACCGTAGGCAAACAGCTCGACTTCACCGATCTGTACACCAACCGCGACGAATTCCGCGATCGCATCATCCACATAATCGGCACCGATCTCAACGGCTACAGCCTTGAGGACGCCGCCATCGACTACCTCGAACAGACGCCGATGGCGTCGCTCGATCCGCAGAACATCCTCGATGCCCAGGGCATCCGCAAGATCACCGAGCTGACCGCCCGCGAGTCGATCACGACGAACGAGCACCGCCGTCACGAGGAGAAGGAGATCAAGCGCCAGGACGTCGAGGCCCGCGAGGCCGTCCTGGAGCTGGAGCGCCGCCAGGAGGAGGCCGAGATCCGCCAGGAGCGCGAGATCGAGACCCTCCGCGCCCGTGAGAACGCCGAGGTCCAGAAGGTCCAGTCGGAGGAGCGTCTCAAGTCCGAGACCGCGCGCATCCGGACCGAGGAGGCCACCGGCATCCAGCACGAGAACCGGCTGCGCGAGATCGCCGTCGCCGAGAAGAACCGCGAGCGCGTCATCGCCGTCGAGACCGAGCGGATCGAGAAGGACCGCATCCTCGAAGTCGTCGCCCGCGAACGCGAGGAGGAACTGGCGCGCATCGCAGCGAACAAGGAGCTCGAAGCCGAGAAGCGCGACATCGCCGATGTCATCCGCGAGCGCATCGCCGTCGAGAAGACCGTCGCGGAGCAAGAAGAGGGCATCAAGCGTCTGCGCGCCACCGAGGAGGCCGAGCGCGAGCGCCAGAAGGTCATCATCCTCGCCGAAGCCGAGGCCCAGGAGAACCTGGTCAAGGACATCAAGGCCGCCGAGGCCGCCGAAGCGGCGTCCAAGCACCTGGCGCGTCAGCGCCTGACCGAGGCCGAGGCCGCCCAGCAGGCCGCCGAGATGGAGGCGCGCGCCAAGATCCGCACGGCCGAGGGCGAGAAGGCCCTCGCCGCCGCGCCGGGCCTGGCCGAGGCCGAGGTCCGCGAGGCCGAGGCCAACGCCATCGAGAAGGGCGGTCTGGCCGAGGCCAGGGCCGCCGAGGCCAAGGGCCTGGCCGAGGCCGAGGCCGCCGCCGCGATCGGCAAGGCCGAGGCGACCGCCACGGCCGCGAAGGGTACGGCCGAGGCCGATGCGCTGCGTGAGAAGCTCGTCGCCGAGTCGGCGGGTCTCACCGAGAAGGCCGCCGCGATGGACGCCCTGTCCGCGGCCTCCCAGGCGCACGAGGAGTACCGCCTGCGTCTTGAAATGGAGAAGGAGCTGCGCGGCGCCGAGATCGAGGCGCGGCGCGCCATCGCCGAACAGCAGGCGTCGATCATCGCCTCCGGGCTCTCGAAGGCCGACATCTCGCTGGTCGGCGGCGACACCCAGTTCTTCGACCGGGTGGTCGGCGCGATCGGCTACGGCAAGGCCGTCGACGGGTTCATGGAGCACTCCGAGGTGGCCTCTTCGATCGCCGCCACGTGGGCGAACGGGAACTCGTCGTTCTCCGAGGACCTCAAGAGCGTCCTGGAGACGGTGGGCACCGAGGACGTCAAGAACCTGACCGTCTCGGCCGCGCTGCTCAAGCTCATTCAGGGCGGGGGCGACCGCGACATGCTGAACGGCCTGCTCGCCAAGGCCAGGGAGCTCGGCGTCGCCGATCGTCCTGCCGTCGAGATGACCGTCAACTAGCACCGAGTGCCGAAGGCCGGCGCGGCGGGGCTCAGTGCCTTCGCCGCGCCGGCCCCGGCGCCGCCTTCATACGCTCTCTGGGGAACAGCCATGGCCGAAGAGAAGAACGTCGAGACCGCCAGTGCTCTCGACGCCGGTACTTACGAAGTCCTGTCGTCGCGCCTCGCCGACTTCGCCGCGGAGCTGACCGGCCGGGCCGAGTCGCTCAACGCCGCGCGCACCGAGGCGTTCGGTTCGACCGAGCTGCGCTTGCTGGGCACCACGCGCATCCGCACCGCGAACAACTGCATTCCGCGGGACATGGTGCAGGTGGGCGGAAGCCTGCTCTTCGGCTACAACGTCCATATGGGACTGAAGTCGCATACCGAGGTGTGCGACGTCTTCACCATCCACGACTTCGTCCGCGAGGAGGGCAAGTTCTCCTTCACCGAGGTCGAGCGGGCCGGCCACGTCCTCGACGACGAGCGCTTCACCGCCGACTTCACCGAGATGTACCGGTACTACCGCTCGACCGAACTGCTTCAGGTGCGCCAGGTGGACACCCGGTTGCTCGCGGTCTTCCGCATCGGTGAGAACCTCGCCGACCAGCGCGTCCTGCGCTGGCAGCTGCGCCCCGACGGCACCGCCGAGTACCTCGACGCGCGCGGCGAGTCCGATAACACCTGGCCGGAGCCCTACGACTTCGAGTGGACCGAGACGACCCGGGACGACCATGTCACCGGCCGCCACCCGCACGTCTCGATCGAGGACGAGATCTTCGTCGAATGCGTCGGCGGCACCCTCACCGTCAAGATCGAGGACAACACCGACACCGGCGAGGGCATCTTCTCCGAGCCCGTGGACGAACCCCTCCAGTCCCTGGCCGACGCCTCGATCGCCTACGCCCGAGTGGGACCACTGCTCCTGCTGAAGGTCCTGCCCTATAAGGAGACGCAGACCCGGTACCTGATCTACAACGGCCGCACCGGCGAGGTGCGGCGCGCCGACGCCATCGGCGCGGCATGCCGACGCCTGCCCGAGGACCACGGGATCATCTTCCCCGGCGGCTACTACCTCAACGAGGGCACGCTCAAGACCTTCGAGCACGACACCACGGACCTGCGTTTCCTGCGCACGATCCGCTCCCCCAACGGCGAAGACGTCCTCTTCATCTTCTACCACGAGGCCGAGGGTCGCTCGCTCCTGTTGCCGTACAACGTCATCCGCAAGGAAGTCGCCGCGCCGATGACCGTCCACGGCTACTCGGTCTTCGACGACGGCACCCTGGTCGCCTTCCGCTTCACCGGCGATGAGGCCACGCGCGTCCACCCGATGCAGGTCTGGGCCACCCCCTTCGTCTCCGAGGCCCACGCCGCCGCCGGCGAGACCGGCGACACCCCGATCCACCGCATCGGCAACGCCGAGGCCGTCCGTGCCGTCTCCGATACGCTCTCGGTGGCCCGCATGGTCCGCGAGATGGAGCCCGGCCAGGCCGTGTTCGAGGCGCTCATCGCCGCGGCCACCCGCTGCCTCGACGACTACCCCTGGCTCGGGGACGAAGGGCTGTTCGCGCTCGACGAGACGCTGCGCAGCGTCCGCGATACCGCCGAGGCCGTCCTCGACGAGTACGCCACCGTCGCCGAATTGACCGCCGAGGCCGATAAGGCCCTGGCCGAGGCCGAGACCGAGACGCTGAAGCTCCTTCGCCGCGCCCGCGGCGAGACGCCCAAGTCCGCCGAGGAATGGGTCACGCTGCTGACCGATCTGCGCGGCACCGGGGGCCGCCTGGTCACTCTCCGCGACACCCGCTATATCGACGTCGATCGCATCGGTGCGATGGAGGCCGACCTGGCCGAATGCCTCGACGGCACCGGCCGCCGCGCCGTCGCCTTCTTGGAACGCGAGGACGCCTTCGCGCCGTATTTCACCGAGATCGGCGGACTCGAAGAGCGGGCCGCATCGCTCGAGACCGTCGCCGAGTCCGCTCCATTGGTCGAAGACCTCGACGAGCGCCAGCACGGCCTGGAGACGCTCACCGAAGTCGTCTCCTCTCTGGAGATCGGCGATGCGACCGTCCGCACCGCCATCCTCGGGCGCGTCTCGGAGGTCCTGGCCGCCGTCAACCGGACGCGCGCCACTCTCGCCGCCCGCCGCCGGGAACTGTCCGTCGGCGAAGGCAAGGCCGAGTTCGCCGCCGAGTACGCCCTGCTCGGGCAGGCCGTCACCGCCGCGCTCGCCGCCGCGAACACGCCCGCCGAATGCGATGAGCAGCTCGGACGCCTCCTGCTCACCGTCGAGAACCTCGAAACCCGTTTCGCGGATTTCGACGACTTCCTCGCCCAGCTGGCCGATAAACGCACCGATGTCTACGAGGCGTTCTCCTCGCGCAAGCAGAACCTGCTCGATGAGGCCGCCCGCCGCGCCGAACGGCTCGCCGCCTCGGCCGACCGCATCCTCGAAGCCGTCGCCCGCCGCAGCGGCACACTGTCCTCGCTGGATGAGGTCAACACTTACTTCGCGACCGACCCGATGATCGAACGGTTGCGCCGCGTCATCGCGGAGCTGCGCGAACTCGATGACACCGTCCGCGCCGAGGAGATCGAGGGCCGCATCCAGGCCGCCCGCCAAGAGGCCGGGCGCGCCCTGCAAGACCAGCTCGACCTGTTCGACGGGGATGCGATCCGCTTCGGCGAGCATCGCATCCCGGTCAACACGCAGCCGCTCGACCTCACGCTCGTGCCCTCCGGGGACGCGCTCGCCTTCTCGCTCACCGGCACCGACTACCGCCATGTAGTCGACGACCCGGCCTTCGCCGACACGAAGCCGTACTGGAGCCAGTTCCTGGCCTCGGAGAACCCCGAGGTCTATCGCGCCGAGCACCTCGCGGCCTCGCTCCTGCACGAGCACGGGCCCGCAAGGCTGGCCGTCGAGGAGGACCTGCCACGTTTCGTCTCCACCGCCGCGGCCGAACGCTACGACGAGGGGTACGAACGCGGTGTCCACGACGCCGACGCCGCTGCGATCCTCGCCGAGGTCCTGCGTCTCCACGCCGCGGCCGGGACGCTGCGCTACCGCGCCGCCGAACGCGCCGCCGCCCGCCTCTACTGGGGACACGGACTGCCCAAGGAAGAGCAATCGGCCTGGTCCTCGCAGGCCCGTTCCCTTCACCGCGTCCGCGAGACCTTCGGGCGCGCCGACGCGCTGGACCGCTTGGCCGCCGAGGCCGCGGGCCGCATCGGCGACTGGTTCGCCGATACCGGCGTCGACCTCGCGATCGACGCGGCCCTCGCCGGGGAGTACCTGATCGAGGAGCTCGCGACCACCGCCGGCGGATTCGCCGCCTCCAAGCGGGCCCGTGACCTCGTCGCCGGGTTCGAGCGGCACATCGGGCCGGACGCCAAGGACGCCTTCGACGAGGACCTGCGCGCCATCGAGACGGACCTGGCCTCGCAGTGGGCGCTCGCCTGCGCCTGGATCGAGTCCTATCTGGCCGTGGCCGACCTCGCCGACTGCGACGATGCCGACCTCCCCGAAGCGCTCGCGCTGCTCTTGTCCGACACCGAGGACTATGAGGTCGCCGCCGAGCTCACCTGCGAGGTCACCGGCCTGCTCGGTACGCACGCCCGCGTCGAGAACCGTGTCCTGGCGCTGCGACTCGACGAGTTCCTCGCCCGGACCGGGCACTTCCGCCGCGTCACCGTTCCCGGCTACCGCGCCTACCAGGCCAGGCGCGGAGCGATCGTCGAATCGCACCGCCGCGCGCTGCGCATCGACGAGTTCAAGCCGAAGGTCATGGCGGGATTCGTGCGGAACCAGTTGATCGATGAGGTCTATCTGCCGCTCATCGGCTCCAACCTCGCCAAACAGATCGGTGCGGGTTCGGGCGATTCGCGCCGTACGGACCAGTCCGGCATGCTCATGTTGATCTCCCCGCCCGGCTACGGTAAGACGACCCTCATGGAGTACGTCGCCGATCGGCTCGGGATGCTCCTGGTCAAGGTCAACGGGCCCTCGCTGGGGTACGGGACCTCTTCGGTCGACCCGGCGGACGCGCCCAACGCCACCGCCCGCCAAGAGGTCGAGAAGATCAACTTCGCCCTCGAATGCGGCAACAACGTGCTGTTGTACCTCGACGACATCCAGCACACCAACCCCGAACTATTGCAGAAGTTCATCTCGCTGTGCGATGCGCAGCGCCGGATGGAGGGCGTGTGGAACGGCCGCACCCGCACCTACGACCTGCGCGGGAAGCGGTTCGCGGTCTGCATGGCCGGCAACCCCTACACCGAGGCCGGGCAGCGGTTCCGCATCCCCGACATGCTCGCCAACCGCGCCGACGTGTGGAACCTCGGCGACGTCCTGTCCGGGCGCGATGAGGTCTTCGCCCAGTCCTATATCGAGAACGCCCTGACCTCGAACAGCGTGCTCGCTCCCTTGGCCGGCCGTGACAGGGGCGATATCCGGTTGCTCATCCGCCTGGCCGCCGGGGACCCGACGGCGGCGCCCGACGATCTGCATCACGCCTATTCGGCCGGGGAGCTCGATCAGATCCTCTCGGTGATGCGCAAGCTGCTCCGCATTCAAAGGACCGTGTTGGGCAATAACCTCGCGTACATCGCCTCGGCCGCGATGGACGACGCCGCGCGCACGGAGCCGCCGTTCCTGCTTCAGGGCTCGTACCGCAACATGGGCCGACTCGCCGAGCGCGTGGTCCCGGTGATGAACGACGAGGAACTCGAAGCGCTCATCGATGACCACTATGCGGGCGAGGCGCAGACCCTGGCCTCCGGTGCCGAGGCGAACCTGCTCAAACTGGGTGAGTTGCGGGGCCGGTTGAGCGAGGAGCAGCGGGCTCGCTGGGAGGCGGTCAAGGAGGCGTTCCGGCGCGAGCAGACGCTCGGCGGCGGCGATGACGATCCCATGTCGAGGGCGGTCGGTGCGATCACCTTGCTGTCGGACCGAGTCAGCGGCATCGAAACGGCTTTGCAGCAAAGGTCCCGGTAGCGGCGGCGTTTCGGCGGTCTACGCTCGGCTGAGTCGGGCTGACCGACCGGTACGCTTCACAGAAGCGTGACGCTAAGACCCGCTGTGCCCCTGTAACCGTATTCCATCGAATAAGGGAGGTCCCCGTGCCGACGAAGACGGGAGCGAAGATCCGGATCATCGTCCTGGGCACAGGCCCGGACGCCGAAGAGGCCCGCGAGATCGCCGCGGCCGATGCAGATGTCACGATCGCCGCGAAGTTCACGAAGACGGTGACGCACTTGGTCATCGACGACACCGTGAAATCCTCCGAGGCGCGAGTGAAGAAGGCCCGGGAGACCGGTGTGCCCGTCCTCAAGCTCGACGGATTGAAGGAATTGCTCGTCGCGGACGCGGCCGTCGACCCCGAACCGGCGGCCGAGTCCGAACCGGCTTCGGCTGCGACCGAGGCCGAGCCCGCTGAACTCGCCGTCGAGGCCGAGCCCGCCGCCGAGGCTGAAACCAAGGTTGAAGCCGAGGTTGAAACCGAGGTTGAAACCGAGACCAAGGCTGATCCTGAGGCCGAGGCTGAGCCCGAGCCTGCTTCGAAGACCGAGCCCGAGGCCGAACCGGTGGCCGAAGCGGCTCCGGCGGTCGAGCCCGAGACCGCCGAAGCGCCCGCCGAGGCCGAGCCTGAGGCGGAGGCCGCGCCCGAGGCCAAGGCCGAGCCTGAGGCTGAGGCTGCAACCGAGGCCGAGGCCGATTCGAAGACCGAGACCGAGACCGACAAGGTCGTCCCGGCTCAGGCCGAGGCGCCCCGGGTGGAGCGCGAGCCCGAGGCTGAGCGGGTCGACGAACCGGCCGAGGAACGGGCCGAGCGGGACGACGCCGGTGACGAGGTCGCGAAGACCGCCGCCAAACCGGGCCTGATGGCCAAGCTCAAGTCGATCTTCGGCAAGACCGGCGCTCGCAAGTAGCGCCGCGCCCTCTTGCGGCTCGCGAATCCCGTCGCGAGAACCGACACGCGAGTCGCGACATCGCGGTGAAAGCCCCGGGCCGGACCGGCCCGGGGCTTTACGCTGTGATCGCATCGATTGGCCGTTGAAACCTGAGCCGGTTAGACTCAACTCTGCGGTGGTTCCGACCGCCGTGCACACAATCGCATGCGATAGACCACGGCCCGCGGGTCTGTATGGCGAAGCCCGCGGGTCGCCCATTGGAGTCGCCGAGTACAGAGGAAGGCAGACGCGTGGACGTCAACCGCTTGACCACCAAGAGCCGCGAAGTCATCTCCCAGGCGGCCCGTACCGCCGCCGCCGCCGGCAACCCGGCCGTCGCCCCCTGGCACCTGCTCGACGCGTTGATCACCGTCGACGGCTCCACCGCGCCGGGCCTGCTCCAGCTCGTCGGCGTCACGCCGGGCACCGTCTCGGCGGAGACGGAACGTCGCCTCGATGAGATGCCCTCCGCCTCGGGACCGTCCGTCTCCGAGCCCTCCATGGCCCGCGAGTCGCTTCGAGCCATCAACGCCGCCGATAAGATCGCCACCGACTACGGCGATGAGTACGTCTCCACCGAGCACCTCCTCACCGGCCTCGTCCAGGCCGGGGGCGAGGTGGGGACCTATCTGGCCGACCAGGGCGCGACGGAGAAGAAGCTGCTCAGCTCCTTCCCGACGCTCCGCGGCGGCGACCGCAAGATCTCCAGCGCCGACCCCGAGCAGGGCTATAAGGCCCTGGAGAAGTACGGCGTGGACCTCACCGAGACCGCCCGTTCGGGCAAGGTCGACCCGGTCATCGGCCGTGACACCGAGATCCGCCGCGTCATCCAGGTCCTGTCGCGGCGCACCAAGAACAACCCGGTCCTCATCGGCGAGCCCGGGGTCGGCAAGACCGCCATCGTCGAGGGCCTCGCCCAGCGCATCGTCGCCGGAGACGTCCCCGAATCCCTGCGGGACCGGCGCGTCATCCTGCTCGACCTCGCCAGCATGATCGCCGGAGCCCAGTACCGCGGCCAGTTCGAGGAGCGGTTCAAGTCCGTGCTGGAGGAGATCAAATCCTCCGACGGCGAGATCATCCCGTTCATGGACGAGCTGCACACCATGGTCGGTGCGGGCAAGTCCGAGGGCTCGATGGACGCGGGGAACATGCTCAAACCGGCCCTCGCGCGCGGCGAGCTGCACATGATCGGTGCGACCACGCTCAACGAGTATCGCGAGCACATCGAGAAGGACGCTGCGCTGGAGCGCCGCTTCCAGCAGGTCTACGTAGGTGAGCCGTCCATCGAGGACACTGTGGCCATTCTGCGCGGCCTCAAGGAACGCTACGAGGTCCACCACGGCGTGCGCATCACCGATTCCGCGCTCGTCGCCGCTGCGCAGCTCTCGGCCCGGTACATCCCCGATCGTCAGCTCCCGGACAAGGCCATCGACCTGGTCGACGAGGCCGCGTCCCGCCTGCGGATCGAGATCGACTCGCGTCCCGAGGCGATCGACGAGGTCGAGCGGGCCGTCCGGCGCATGGAGATCGAGGAGACCGCGCTCCAGAACGAGACCGATGACCCGGCTTCGGCCGAGCGCCTTTCCGGCCTCCAGCGCGAACTCGCCGACGCGCGCGAGCGCCTCGCGGCGCTCAGCCGCCAGTGGGAGTCGGAGAAGGATCGCATCGCCAAGGTCTCCGAGCTCAAGGAGCAGCTCGATGATCTGCGCACCCAGGCCGAGCGCGCCGAACGCGAATACGACTTGGAGAAGGCCGCGCAGCTGCGTTACGGCAAGATCCCCGAGCTCGAACAGCGGCTGACGGCGGCCGAGGCCGAACTCGAACACTCCGACGAGGCCGCTTCGGAGGCCCCGATGCTCAAGGAGGAGATCGACGCCGATGAGATCGCCGACGTCGTCTCCGCCTGGACCGGCATTCCCGCCGGGCGGCTCCAGGAATCCGAGACGCAGAAGCTCCTGGGCGCCGAGGGCATCCTCGGCGAACGCGTCGTGGGACAGACCGAGGCCGTCACGGTCGTGTCCGATGCGCTGCGTCGTGCCCGTGCGGGCCTGTCCGACCCGAACCGGCCCACCGGTTCGTTCATCTTCGCCGGTCCTACCGGCGTCGGCAAGACCGAGCTGGCCAAGGCCCTGGCCGCGTTCATGTTCGATGACGACCGCGCGATGATCCGCATCGACATGGGCGAGTACACCGAGCAGCATTCGGTGGCACGCCTGATCGGAGCCCCTCCCGGCTATGTCGGCTACGAGGAGGGCGGCCAGCTCACCGAGCCGGTGCGCCGCCGCCCTTACTCGGTGGTGCTGCTCGACGAGGTCGAGAAGGCGCACCCGCGTGTCTTCGACTCGCTCCTCCAGGTCCTCGACGACGGACGCCTGACCGATGGGCAGGGCCGCACCGTGGACTTCCGCAACGTCATCTTGATCATGACCTCGAACCTCGGTTCGCAGTCGTTGACGGACCCGATGCTCGAAGAGGAGGTCAAGCGCGAATCGGTGCTCGGCGCGATCCGCGGGCATTTCAAGCCCGAGTTCCTGAACCGGCTCGACGACATCGTCATTTTCCACGCTTTGGAGCAGGGCGACCTCACTTCGATCGTCGACGTGCAGTTGCGGCAGCTCCAACGGCGCATGGACATGCGGCGGCTCAAGCTCGTCGTGGGCGACCCGGCGAAGACGTGGCTGGCCGAGCGCGGCTTCGACCCGGTCTACGGGGCCAGGCCGCTGCGCCGCCTGATCCAGACCGCGATCGGCGACCCGCTCTCACGTGAACTGCTCGAAGGCAAGATCATCGACGGCGACACGGTGCGGGTCGGTGTCGCCGACCCGGGCGACGGGCTCACCGTCACCAGGGGCTGAGGGGCGTTCGCGCGAGCGCCGTGAGGATGACGCAGACCGGGCGCGGGAGCGGCCGAGATCATCGCGTGAGTCCCTCGAAACCGTGAAAGTGGGCGGTTCGCCGGACCGCGGCCGCATTCTTGGACAATATGGAGTTACTTCCGAGTCGGACTCTCGCCACGCGCATGATCCGGAGTGACACCATGGCCGCCACCGAGTACTCGCGTCTGACGCGACGGACCGTGCTGACCGGTGCGGCGGCGATGCTCGCCGCGGGCGTCGCCGCCGCACCCGGGACTGCGGACGCCGCCGATCCGGCGCCCGCGATCCGCTCCGCCGCCGCCCGGGGCGAGGAACTCCTGGTGCTCACCGATGACGGCGACCCCGCCGAGGTCTACGCGATCCGACGCCTCGTCGTCGACGCCGAACGGCGCGCCGGCCTCGGCCGTCGCCTCCCGGTCGAGTTCCCCGACGGCTTTCACCCGCACTCGATCGCCGCCCGCGGCCGGACGCTGTGGGTCACCGGCTCGGTCGACGAGCTGGTCAAGACCATCACCGTCGACAACCGCAGTGACGCGCCGGGCTCCGACCTCGGTTCTTTGCGCAACGAGGCCGACCCGATGCTGCCGGACGCCATCGTCGACATCGCCGTCCGCCGTGCCCGGCCAGCCCTGCTGCGCATCGAGGAGGAGCGGGCCGCTTTCGTCGAGTTCCCGGTGCCCGGCTCGATCCGGTCCGGTGCGGCCACGGCCGTGGCGTTGCCGGGTGAGCGGGGCCTCGCCGTCGCCGTCGAGGGCTGCCCGGACGCGGGCCTGGCCATGATCACCCGAAGTCACCTCGCCCTCAGCTCGGACGAGGGGCGCACTTGGCGGTACAGCGTCCTCGCCGAGGGCCTCGGCGAAGGCTACGGCACCGTGCTCGCCGCCGTCGGCGGTCGGGTCTTCGCCGTGACCGCCGATGGGGCGGGCACCCAGACCATGCGCACCGGTGAGGCCACCCGGGATGCGGCTCTCGAACTCGTCGCGACCGAGGCCGGGGCGGGGCGTCCGATGGCGGCGGTGCCCACCGCCGAGGGCGAGGTCGACATCTTCAGTGACCGCGACGGCCGGGTGGGCGAATCCCGTTTCGGACGAGGCGGCCGCGTGGGCGGGACGGATCGTCCGGACTGCGGGTGCGCGGGTGAGATCGTCGCGATTCGCGGCCGGCCGGGCGCCTGGCTCGAAATCGACGCCGACA
>JAJYSW010000253.1 GCA_021793335.1 Actinomycetes bacterium | reverse complement strand
GTTCGGCTTCGACGGGTTCAACGTCTCGGATTGGAGCGCGGCCCGCCACACCGTCGAGGACATCGAAGCGGGCCTCGACGTGGCCATGCCCGGGCCTTCCACCGTCTACGGGCCGCCCCTAGCCGAGGCCGTGCGCGAGGGCCGCGTCTCCGAGGCCGACGTCGACGCCGCGGTCAGACGCGTGCTCATGCTCGCGGCCCGCGTCGGCGCGCTCGACGGCGTCGAGGCGGCCGTCGCCGAACCGGCTCCCGGTCCCGAGGACGAAGGTGCGTTCCTCCGTGAGATCGCCCGGCGCTCCTTCGTCCTGGTCAAGAACGAGGCCCCCGCGGGCGATGAGGCGGCGTTGCTGCCGCTCGCGGCCGACGTCGTGCCGCGGCTGGCGCTCATCGGACCGGCCGCCGCCGAGGCCCGCGTCCTCGGCGGCGGCTCGGCCACGGTCTTCCCCGAGCGGGTCGTCTCCCCGCTCGACGGGCTGCGCGAACGTCTCGGCGATCGGGTCGACTACCACCAGGGCGTCGACCTGTTCGAACAGATCCTGCCCGCCAAGAACGGCTTCGAACTGCGGGTGCGGCCCGTGGCCGCCGACGGGGCCGCGCCCGAGCCCGAGCCGCTGGCCGGCGGCGAGGTCAAATGGATGGGTTATGTTCCCGGCGGCATGTCCACCGAGGACTTCCATCACGCCGTCCTGGAGGGGACCTATACCGCGACCGTCACCGGCGAGCACACCTTCGGCACCCGAGGCTCGGGGCACCTCAAGCTCGTCGTCGACGGGCGGACCCTGTTCGACGAGGACTACGCGGTCAACCCGGACGACCCGTTCGAGTCGTTCTTCGGCCCCGGCATCGCGCGCGGCACCGTTCATCTCGAAGCCGGCCGGCGCATCGACGTGCGCCTGGAGTACCGGCCGCTTCCCTCCCCGGAGGGGTTCCCGCCCTCGGTGATGTTCGGTCTCATGCACACCGAGCCGCGGCCCGACGAGGACCGGCTTCTGGCCGAGGCCGTCGCCGCCGCCCGCGAGGCCGAGGCGGCCGTGGTGGTCGTCTCCACCACCGCCCTCACCGAGTCCGAGGGCTGGGACCGGCCCGATCTGCGTCTGCCCGGACGGCAGGACGAGCTGGTCGCCGCCGTCGCGGCGGCCAACCCGAACACGATCGTGGTCGTCAACTCCGGTTCGCCGGTCGAGATGCCCTGGCGCGATGACGTCGCCGCGGTGCTGCTGACCTGGTTCCCCGGGCAGGAGGGCGGCCATGCCCTGGCCGATGTGCTGCTGGGCGCCGAACCGGGCGGACGGCTGCCGACGACCTGGCCGAAGACCCTCGCCGACGCCCCCGTCTCACAGGTCGTGCCGAACGAGGCGGGCGAGCTGCACTACGACGAAGGCGTCTTCATCGGCTACCGGGCTTGGGAGCGGCGCGGCGACACCGAGCCCGCGTACTGGTTCGGGCACGGTCTGTCCTACACCGAATGGGAGTACGAGGACCTGCGCGTCGAAGGCGAGGTGGTCCACGTGCGGGTTCGCAACGCCGGGACTCGTGCCGGGCGTGAGGTCGTCCAGGTCTACGCGGCTCCCGACGCCGTCGTGGACGTGCCCGGCGGCATCGAGGCCCACCGGCTGGCGGGCTTCGCGGCGATCAGCGCCGAGGCCGGGGCGACCGTCGAGGTCGCCGTGCGGCTCGATGAGCGCGCGTTCCAGATGTGGGACACGGCGGAGCGGGCTTGGAGGACCGTGCCGGGGACGTGGACGGTCGTGGCGGGCCGTTCCGTGGGCGATCTGCGGCTCAGCGCGCCGGTCAAGCGGTCCCGGTGAGCGAACCGGGTGAACGGCCGGCTTGAACGGCGAGCGGCGGGCGAGGCCTCGGCCTCGCCCGCCGCTCGCCACTCGCCGTTCCCGGGTCAGAATCCGGAGGCGTCTTCGCGGATCTCACGGTCGGTGCGCGACGGCGTGGCCACGCCGGAGGACTCCCACGGCTCGTTTCGAGAGGATTCGTCGCCCTGCGAGGTGAACCCTTCGACGATGTCCCCGAACTTGGTGCCCTTGATCTTGTCCTGGGCGGCGCCCGCCGCCCGGCCTGCCTGGTCGCGGACGGTGTTCGCCATGTGCTGGACCTTGTCGTTGCCGGTGATCTCTCTCGTCCAGCCCATGATCTGCTCGTAGCGTTCCCTGCCCGCCTTGGTCCCCATGACATAGCCGATTCCCAGTCCGGCCACGAAATACCATTTGCGCATGGTTGCCTCCCTCTCGTTGTGCTCGCGGGACGTACACGCTCCGGCCTCGGCGAGCCCACGAGTCCTCACTTGGCGCTGTCGCGTATAGCGGCCATTCTGCCTCATATTTACGTTCACCCGAGGTCCATGACGGAAACACGGCGGGGTGAATGCGCACGTCACCGCGGGCACGGAATAACGCACGGGACAGGAAGACGGCATTCGAACGGGCGTCGACGCCGCTCAGCGGGCCGGACGAGGACCACACCGCCCCCCGTGGCGCGAGGGCGCATCGATCCTGTACGCTCGTATCCGGTTCGCCCGGTGAAAGCCGCGGCAGACCCCCTTCCCCGATAGCTCAATCGGCAGAGCATTCGACTGTTAATCGAAGGGTTGATGGTTCGAGTCCATCTCGGGGAGCTGTGCGAAAGCCGTCGTCTCGTTGCGAGACGGCGGCTTTCTTGCTGCTCGGCGCGGCTATCGGTGCCTCGCGAAGCGCACGCGGCCGGCTCGCGGCACAGCGCTTCCGACGAGACAGCGGGCATGACTTCCGTCACCATTATTCGATGCGGGGCCTCGCTGCGCCTCCCCTGAGAGGGAGACCACCTCAGCGCAGCCCCGCGATGAGGATTCCGACCAGGGCCCGCGCGTCGTAACCGGGGTCGCGGTCGGCGCCGATGCAGAGGTTCCCCACACCGTGCATGAGATCGATGGCCGTCAGATCCCCCCGGATCTCGCCCGCGGCGACCGCGGAGTCGAGCAGCTCGGCGCACACCGGCACGAGGCGATCGAAGAAATAGGCGTGCAGCGCCGCGAAACCGGCCTCGTCGGATCGCAGCGCGGAGGCGAGCCCGTGTTTGGTGACCAGGAAATCGACGAAGTGATCGATCCAGCGCACCAGCGCCGCGTAAGGCGTGGGGCAGGTCTCCAGCAGGCTCGGCCCGGCCTCGGCGCAGGCATCGACCTGGTGCCGGTAGACGGCGATGATGAGATCCGCGCGTGTGGGGAAATGGCGGTATATCGTGCCCGTCCCGACCCCGGCCTTGACCGCGATATCGCGCACCGGCGCCTCCACGCCCGAGGCGACGAAGACCTCGGCGGCCGCTTCGAGCAGCGCCTCCTCGTTCCGCCTGGCGTCCGCACGTTTGGGTTTGGCCGCCTGATCCGCGTCCTTGCCGTCGTCGTCCACCGTGCCGCTCCTTCCACTGCGCCGCCGAGGTGCGGGGGCCGTTCCGCACTACCATCGGAACAGAGTTCCATTTACTCATGATGCCAGATCCCGATCCGGCCTCCCGAGCGAAGCGCCCGGGCGGACCCGCGGCGAGTCCGTCCGGTTTCCGCGTGAATCGGCCGGAACACCGCGGGCGGACTACGATCGGGAACTGCGGCGAACGTCGTCGACGGGACCCGCGATCCTTGATGCGGCAGGCGATCGGCCGGAGGTGACGTGATGGCGACCGATGAGGGCGGGCTTCGTTCGGTTCCGATCGGGACCGGTGCGAGCGGCACCAGGACCGAGACCGACTCGATGGGCCCGATCGAGGTGCCCGCCGAGCACTACTGGGGCGCGCAGACGCAGCGCTCGCTGATCCACTTCTCGATCGGCCAGGACCGCATGCCCACGGCGGTCGCCCGCGCCTACGGCCAGGTGAAAAAGGCCGCCGCGCTCGTGAACGCCGCCGACGGCCGGCTCGACCCGACCATCGCCGCGGCGATCGCCGCGGCCGCGGACGAGGTGATCGCCGGCGAACTCGACGCGGAATTCCCCCTCCACGTCTGGCAGTCCGGCTCCGGTACGCACTCGAACATGAACGCCAACGAGGTCATCGCCAACCGCGCCAGTCAACTGCTGGGCGGCGAGCTCGGGACCAAGCAGCCGGTCCACCCGAATGACCACGTCAACATGGGGCAGTCCTCGAACGACAGCTTTCCCACCGCGATGCACCTCGCGGCGCTCCAGGCGATCGGGGAGCGGACGCTGCCGCAGATCGACGCGCTCGCCGAAGCGATCTGGGCAAAGGCGGTGCGCTGGGTCGAGATCGTCAAGATCGGACGCACGCACCTCCAGGACGCGACGCCGCTGACGGTCGGCCAGGAGTGGTCGGGCTGGGCCTCGCAGCTGCGCGACGCGCGCGACCGGCTGGAGCACTCGCTCGACGCGATCAGGGAGCTCGCGGCTGGGGGCACCGCCGTCGGTACGGGCATCAACGCGCCCGAGGGCTTCGGCGAGACGATCGCGGCGAAGCTCGCCGAACTGACCGGTCTGCCGCTGAGGACGGCGCCCAATAAGTTCGCCGCGCAGGGCTCGCTCGACGGCATGGTCGCCGTCAGTGCCGGTCTGCGCGGGGTCGCGGTGGCACTGATGAAGATCGCCAACGACATGCGCTGGCTCGCCTCCGGTCCGCGCGCGGGTCTGGGCGAACTCAGACTGCCGGCCAACGAACCGGGCTCCTCGATCATGCCCGGCAAGGTCAACCCGGCGCAGCAGGAGGCGACCGTCATGGTCTGTCTCCAGGTGATCGGCGAGGACTCGACCGTCGCCGCGGCGGGAGCGCAGGGCAACTTCGAACT
>JAJYSW010000252.1 GCA_021793335.1 Actinomycetes bacterium | reverse complement strand
CGCATACGCCTGCCAGTGGGCCAGCGTGCGCGCGAGGTTCGTCGGGCAGCACGAGACGTCGAACCAGGGCGCCCGCACACCGCCCTCGGCACGGGGGTTGACCTGGTCGGGCCGCACATCGGCCGCCGCGGTGCGCTGGTGCAGCGGGTTGGCGTAGAAGAAGGCGCGTCCGTCCTCATCAGGCGAAGCGGCGATCACGTTGTAGCAGGTGCGCTCGATCAGATCCGCGTACCGCACCTCCCCGGTGGCCAGGTAGAGCCGCCACGAGACCATGACCGAGGCAATCCCCGCGCAGGTCTCGCAGTAGGCGCGGTCGGGCGGCAGCTCCCAATCCTCACCGAAGCCCTCGTCCTGGTGGCGCGAGCCCATGCCGCCGGTCAGATACGTGCGGCGTTCCACGCTGCGGGTCCACTGCCGTTCGACCGCGCCGAGCAGCTCCGCGTCACCGGTGTCGACGGCGACGTCGACGGCCCCCGCCGCCAAGTACAGCGCGCGCACCGCGTGACCGCGCCACACCGTCGCCTCGCGCACGGGCCGGTCGTCCTGGAAGTACGAGGAGTCCAGCAGGGCGATGGGTTCCAGGGTGCCGTGGCCGCGTCGTTCGATGAAGCGCCTCGCCTGCTCGGTATAGCGCGGCTCGCCGAGGGCGCGGCCCAGTTCGGCCAGGCCCACCTCGATCTCGGGGTGCCCGCAGACGTCCCGGCGGCCTTCTTCGCCGAACTCGCGGCACACGTGCTCGGCGGCGCGGCGCGCCACGGCGACGAGTCCGTCCTCGCCCACGGTGCGCAGGCGCGCGACGGCCGCCTGGAGCAGGTGCCCGGTGCAATACAGCTCGTGCCCGGAGGACAGGTCGGTGTACCGGCCCGGCTGGCCGGCATGCCCGAAGCAGGTGTTGAGGTAGCCGTCGTCGTCCTGGGCCGCGGCGATACGGTCGACCAGGGATTCCAGGGTCTTGTCCGCCCAGGGATCGCCCGTGCGGCCGTGCTCCCAGGCGAGCGCCTCGATGAGCTTGTAGATCTCGGAGTCGGAGAATTGCCAGCCGGGTCGGTGGCCGCCGGTCTCGCCGCCGGCCACCCGGTCGAAGTTCGCGATCCATCCGAGACGTTCCATCCACTCAAGACAATGTCGCAGGGTGGCGTCCGCGTTCGTCCGCTGGAGACGCCCCCAGAAGCCGCCGGTCAGGAGCATGTCGTCCGATCCGATCCCGCGGCGTTCGCCGCTGGAGGGCACGACCGGGGCTTTGGGGGGCGAGGCGTGGTGGTGCACAGGTCAGTCCTTCACGGCCCCGGCGGTCACGCCGGCGGCCACATAGCGCTGAGCGACGACCAGCAGGATCGCCGCGGGGAGGGACGCCACCACGGCGGTGGCCATGATCGCGTTCCACTGGGTGGTGTTGTTGCCGATGTACTGGTAGATGCCGAGCGTGATCGGAACGAACTCGCCCGAGCGGCTGAGCGTCGAGGCGAAGATGAAATCCGACCAGGCCCACAGGAAGGCGAACAGGGACACGGTGAGGGTCGAGTTCCGGCTGACGGGCAGCACGACCGCGGTGAACGTGCGCCAGGTCCCCGCCCCGTCGATGCGGGCGGCGTGGACGAGGTCGGCGGGGATGCCGGCCATGAACGTCGTGTACAGCAGGACGCCGAACGGGACGGCGATCGTCGAATCGGCCACGATCAGCCCCCACACCGTGTTGAGCAGACCCAGGCGCACGTAGATCGCGTAGAACCCCATCGCCATCACCA
Organism: Actinomycetes bacterium; assembly: GCA_021793335.1. Classification (GTDB taxonomy): domain Bacteria; phylum Actinomycetota; class Actinomycetes; order Mycobacteriales; family Micromonosporaceae; genus Glycomyces. The sequence continues at coordinate 3,036 of JAJYSW010000252.1, read as the reverse complement.
CCGCGGGGATCATCTGCGCGACCAGCAGCAGGAAGTTCAGCGTCCGTCCGCCTCTGAGCTTGAGGACGGCGAGCGCGTACCCGGCCGGCGCGGCGATCACGACGGTCACGGCGACGCAGCCGAGTCCGACGACCAGGCTCGTGGCGAGCGAGGGCAGCTGCTGCGACAGCGCGGCGGCGTAGCCCTCGAAGGTCGGTTCGGAGGGGAACCAATTGGGGGTGCTGCGGCGCAGATCGCCGGTCGGGGTCAGTGAGACGTTCACCATCCAGTAGACGGGGAAGAGCATGAACGCGGTGAACACGATGCCGAGCACGGTCTTCGGCCAGGATCGGTCGGTCATGCGTCCTCCCATCGGCGCTGCATCCGCAGGTGGACGAAACCGAAGACGAGCGCGATGACGATGAGCAGGTTGCCGATGGCGGCCGCCGGCGAGAAGTCGGGCTGGCCGGTGCCGAACGCCTCCCGGTAGGACCAGACGGCGAGGGTGAGCGAGGCATCGCCCGGCCCGCCGGTGGTCATGATCCAGACGACGTCGACGACCTTGAGCGTGTAGATGAAGCCCAGGAGCAGCGTGATGGCCGAGACGGGGCGCAGCAGCGGGAGCGTGATGCGCCAGAACCGCTGTCGGGCCGAAGCGCCGTCCAAAGAGGCGGCCTCGTAGACCTCGGCGGGGATCTGCTGCAATCCGGCGTGGAGGATGACGAGGTTGAACGGCACGCCGAGCCAGATGTTCGCGATGATCACCGCGGCCAGCGCAGTGTCCGGCGAGGTCAGCCAGTTGATCTGTGTGCCGCCGAACGCCTCGATGACGGAGTTGACGATCCCGTGGTCGCTGTTGAGCATCCACGCCCACGTCGAGGACGAGACGATCAGCGGCAGCAGCCACGGCACGAGGAAGAGCGCGCGCAGCACGCCCGAGAGGCGGAAGTTCGCGTGGAAGAACACCGCCAGCGCCAGTCCGATCGCGTACTGGAAGCCGATCGAGACGAGCGTGAACACGGCGGTGTTGACCAGGGCGGTCCCGAAGGAGCCCGAGGCGAGCACCTCGGCGTACTTCTCGAACCCGGCGAATGCCGGATCGCCTTGGACGAAGGCGCGCACGGTGTAGTCGTGCACGCTCAACTCGATGTTGCGCCACAGCGGGTAGGCGTAGAACACCGCGAGATAGGCCAGCAGCGGCGCGGCGAACCCGACGGCGGCCCAGTGCCGGGCCGAGTCGTGGGCCCTGCGGCGCGGGCGCCGTCCCCAGGCGGGGGCGGCGGGCCTGCCGCCCGCCGCCCCGCACTCGGGCGCGTGTCCGCTCGCCTCCCGTGAAGTAGTGGTCATGGGTGGGACGCTCCTCGTCAGCCGAGCGCCGCTTCGGCGTCGGCTTGCGCCTGCTGGAGCGCCTCGGTCGGCGTGGCCGAGCCGGACAGCGCGTTCTGTACGGCGGTCCACAGCGCCTCGGAGATCTTCGGGTAGTCGGTGCCGAGGTTGTCGCTCGTGCGGCCCTTGGCCTCGCGGACGGCCGTGACCCACGGTTCGAGTTCGGGCCGGGCCTCCAGCAGGGCCTCTTGGCCTTCGGCGGTCGGCGGCACGTAGTAGGCGAAGGTCTCCGCGGTCTCGACGAAGCCCTCGGGCGTGGTCATGCACTCCACGATCTGGCGGGTGACGTCGTAGCGTTCGGCCTCGGACTGCACGGGCGCGATGATGAACTCTCCGCCGGTGGGAGCCGGGGCGATGCCGCCGTCGCGGGCGGGGATCTGGATGATCCCGGTCGCGAAATCGGTCTCGGCGGCGCTGTTGACCTGCCAGGTGCCGTTGACGACGAAGCCGAACTCGCCGGTGAGGAACTCCTCCCAGGTGGTGTTCTGGGAGTTGGTCATCACCGAGTTGGGCGCGTAGCCGGACTCGAGCCAGCCGGTCCACAGCTCCAGTGCGGCGACGGCCTCGGGCGAGTCGAGGTCGCGCAGGTCGGCGCCGGCGCCCCAGAACCAGGGCAGGAACTGGAACGAGCCCTCCTCGGTGCCGATGGCGGCGAAGGTGACGCCCTTATCGCCGTTGTCGGTGACTTGGGCGAGCGCGACCGTCAGGGAGTCCCAGTCGGTGATCGAGGCGGGGTCGACGCCCGCGGCGTCGAGGATCTCGGCGTTGTAGTAGATCGCCAGCGTGTTGGCCCCGATGGGGATGCCGTACGCTTCGCCGTCGACGACGCCGGCGGCCAGCAGGTTCTCGTCGACGCCGGTCACATCGAGACCGAGGTCATCCATAGTGGTCAGCATCTCGGTGTCGGACAGTGTGGACACCGCGGGGTTGTCCAACAGGATGAGGTCGGGGCTGGTGCCCTCCTGCGCGGCCAGCAGCGCCCGGTTGGTCAGGTCCGTGGTGTCCGAGGCCGTGCGGTCGATCGTCACACCCGCCGCTTCGCCGCAGGTGTCGACGCGCTCGGCCCAGGCGGAGTTCTCATCGTGCTGGGGATAGGGGTCCCACCAGGTGTAGACGTCGGCGTCGCCGCCGTCTCCGGACGAGCACGCGGCGGCCAGCGCGAGCACCGCCGCGGCCAGTCCTGCGGCGGGTCGGGCGAGGGGTTGTCGCCTGTGGTTCTTCATGGGTCGTTCCTCCTTGAACGGGACTCGGCCGGCGGCTTCGCCGGTCGAGGTGAGGGGACGGTCAGTTCCAGTCGGACGGCGGGGCCGCGGTGCTGCCCCGGTCCACGAGCTCGGGCGAGACGAACCGCACCACGTGCGGGGCCCCGGCCGGCTCGTGCTGTTCGATGCGGCGCACGAGCTGGCGCACCGCCATGCTGCCCAGTCGGTCCGGTGCGCTCTCAATGGAGGAGAACGGCAGCGAGAACGTCCGGGCGAACTCGTCCGAGTAGCGCCCGATGACCGAGAGGTCGGCGGGCGAGGACAGGTGCCGCTCGTGCAGCACGGTCGGCAGGGCCGCGGCGGCGGCCTCGTTGTTGAGCAGCAGCCCCGTGGTCTGCGGGTGGGCGTCGAGCAGGGAGTGCAGGTCGCGGCCGATCTCGGGTTGCGTGGACGGGCCGAAGACGGCGCG
>JAJYSW010000251.1 GCA_021793335.1 Actinomycetes bacterium | reverse complement strand
GATGAGCGGGTCCGCTCCGCTATGGCCCGAGCGGGCGCCACCGACCTCATCGACGAACTCCCACACGGCCTCGACACCCGTCTCGGCGTCCGCTGGGACGATGGCACCGACCTGTCGGGCGGCCAGTGGCAGAAACTCGCGATCGGCCGCGGCCGCATGCGGCGCGCACCGCTCCTGGTCGTCTTCGACGAGCCGACCGCGGCCCTCGATCCGCAGACCGAGCACACCCTGTTCGAGCGGTTCGCCGAGGAGACCCGCTCCGGTCGCGGCCGTGGCACGGTCACCGTCCTGGTCTCGCACCGTTTCTCGACGGTCGCCATGGCCGACCGCATCGTCGTACTCGAAGACGGCCGCATCGCCGAGACCGGCACTCACGGCGAGCTCATGGAACGCGGCGGCTCCTACGCCGAGCTCTACGGACTCCAGTCCTCGGCCTACCGATGAAGCGGGCGCCCGCCGTCGAGGAACGCAGCGCGTCGAGGATGCCCGAGGCAGCCGAAGAGAAAAGAGCGACGACTTGGGGCCGCCGTCGACACCGCCGGGGGCGGGAAATGGAGAACGGGGCCGCGCAGGGCGGCCCCGTTCCACGTCGCTCGCTTTAGGCGCGGTTATAGGCGCTGGCGACCGCGCGCATCGTCGCCAGGACGATGTTCGGGTGCACGCCCGCACCCCATACGGTCTTCCCGTCGATCACGCACTCCACGTAGGACGCGGCCTGCGCGTGCCGCCCCGAGGAGAGCGCGTGCTCGGTGTAGTCCAGCACCTCGACCTCGACGCCCACGGCCGCCAGCGCGTCGGTGAACGCCGAGAGCGGCCCGTTGCCGGTCCCCGAGATCTTCTGCTCCACTCCGTCCAGTGTGATGTCGGCGTCCAGTGTGAGCGTCTCGTCGGCGTAGCGCGTGGTGTGATCGTCGACGACCAGACGCCGCTTCGGCTGGTAATCCGGGTGGTATTCGGTGCGGAAGATGTCGTGGATCTCGGTCGAGGTCACCTCCTTGCCGGAGGCGTCGGTGTGCCGCTGGATCGCCTGGCTGAACTCGATCTGCATGCGCCGGGGCAGGTCGAAGCCGTACTCCGATTGCATGACATAGGCCACGCCGCCCTTGCCCGACTGGGAGTTGACGCGGATGACCGCCTCGTAGCTGCGGCCCACGTCCTTGGGGTCGATCGGCAGGTACGGCACGCCCCACGCGAAGTCGTCGACCTCGACGCCTGCGGCCTCGGCGTCCTTCGCCAGGTGCGCGAAGCCCTTCTTGATCGCGTCCTGGTGCGAGCCGGAGAACGCCGTGTAGACCAGGTCCCCCGCGTACGGGTGCCGCTCGTGCACCGGCAGCTGGTTGCAGTACTCGACGGCGCGTTTGACCTCGTCGATGTTCGAGAAGTCGATCTTCGGGTCCACACCCTGGCTGAACAGGTTCAGGCCCAGCGTCACCAGGCACACGTTGCCGGTGCGTTCACCGTTGCCGAACAGGCAGCCCTCGACGCGGTCGGCCCCGGCCTGGACGGCCAGTTCGGCGGCGGCCACCCCGGTGCCGCGGTCGTTGTGCGGGTGCACCGACAGGATCAGCGCCTCGCGGTCGGGCAGGTTGCGGTGCATCCACTCGATCGAGTCGGCGTACACGTTCGGGGTGGTCATCTCGACCGTGGACGGCAGGTTGACGATCAGCGGCCGGTCCGGAGTCGGCTGGATGACCTCGGCGACCTTCGAGCACACCTGGAGGGCGTATTCGAGTTCGGTCCCGGTGTAGGACTCGGGGGAGTACTCGTAGCGAATGGCCGTGTCGGGCGTGATGGCCTCGGCGTACTTCAGGCACAGCCGCGCGCCACGGGTGGCGATGTCGGTGATGCCGTCCTTGTCGAGGCCGAACACGACGCGGCGCTGTAGTGCCGAGGTCGAGTTGTAGAAGTGCACGATGGCCTGCTTGGCGCCGCGCAGGCTCTCGAAGGTCCGCTCGATCAGGTGCTCGCGGCACTGGGTGAGCACTTGAATGGTGACGTCGTCGGGGATCAGGTCCTGTTCGATCAGTTGGCGCACGAAATCGAAGTCGGTCTGGGAGGCCGAAGGGAAACCTACTTCGATCTCCTTGTAGCCCATGTCGACCAGCAGTTGGAACATCTTCTTCTTGCGGTCGGGCGTCATCGGGTCGACGAGGGCCTGGTTGCCGTCGCGCAGGTCCACCGCGCACCAGATCGGCGCGGTGTCGATCACCTTGTCGGGCCAAGTGCGGTCCGGCAGGTCGACGGTGAACTGACTGGAATACGACCGGTACCGCTTGACGCGGTCTGCGAAAGTCGGGGAAGTCAACGGTTGCTCCTGGAATCGCGGTTGTCAATGACAGCCGGCATGCGAAGACCCGCGGCGAGGGAGCCGACCTAGTTGGCCCCGCCGCGGCAGCTAAGGAGCATCGAGTACCGCATGATCACCGTCGAGCCTACACCCGGTGATCGTCGGCGTCGACGCCGTGTCCGGATGCCGTGACGGCTTATGCGCCGATGACCAGCTCGTCGAGAGGCAGCCGCGCCCGCGTGGCGCGGTCGGGGCCCGCGACGGCGTCGGCCAGCCGCTTCGGATCGCCCGCGACGCCGATCGCGGCCACCGCGGTCGGTCGCAGCTCGGACGGCAGGTCGAACTCGCTGGCGAGGGCCGCGGCGTCGAACCCGGCCATCTGCCGGACCGTCAGGCCCTCGGCGGCGGCCTGGAACGTCATGTGCGCCATCGCCTGCCCCAGATCGTAGGCGGCGTGCGAGAGCGGCCCCTTCGCGTTGGACTCGACGCGGACGGCGACGAGCAGTGCCGAGGCGTGCTGCGCCCATTCGGCGTTGCCGGGGTCGAGGCAGTCGAGCACCCGCTTGAACTCCGGCGTGTCGCCCTTGGCGACGATGAACCGCCACGGCTGGGTGTTGCCCGCCGAAGGCGCCCAACGGGCGGCTTCGAGGAGCGCGGCGATCTGCTCGTCCCCCAGGTCGACACCGGCCTCGAAGGCGCGGGTCGAGTGGCGGGACGCCAGCAGCGGGTGGATCGGCACGGAGGTCTGGGCGTGCCGGTCGATCGGTCCGTTCATGCGCTATCACCTGGATGGTGTTGTCGGTGGCCGTGCGCGGCCTCGGCGATCTGCCAACTTTCATGGTGCCACGGCGAAGGCCGAAACCGGGTCGAGTGTCGCCTTCCTTACTCACCGTCCGCCGCTTCGGAGGCGGGCGGAGGCGAGGGATCGGGCTCGTCCTCCTCGTCCTGCGGCGGCTGCGATGGATTCGGCGCAGGCGTTCCCGAAGCGCCCGGTGAGGGGCTCGCTTCGGGCTCTTCGGGAGCCTCGTGCTCGACCGGTTCGCCCTCCACGATCTTCCCGGGCAGTTCGACCGTCGCCGCGGCGGGCTCGGGCTCGCCGAGGAGCACGAGCGTCCCGAAACCCTCGGCCTCCACCGACAGGACCGTCCCGGCCCGGTCCACGCACCATTCGCCGGACGGGAACGGCGCCTCCACCACCACCGTGTTCCGTTGCAGGATGAAGCAGTCGTCCTCCTGCGAGACCGCGAACGGCAGTCGCCGGTCCAGCAGCAGCGGCAGCCATTCGACGAACGGCCGCTGCACCATCGGGTCGTACTCCTCGGGGATCTCGCCGGTGAGACCCGCCAGCCGCACGCACCGCTGATCGGCGCATTGGAAGAACCCGCCGGTCGTCCACGCGACCGACACGTCGACCTCCCCGTCGAGCCCCCACCCGGGGACGTCGACCCGCCACGTGCCGTCCTCGGCCGCCCACACTGTGACCGTGCCGCCGTCCGACCACTCGTAGTCGGCGGTGAACGTCGCGTCCAGCGCCTTGGACACCCGCCCGATCAGCGTCGCCTGCGCGCCGACGCGCTGCGGCGCGGGATCGAACTCGTCCACTGCGCTCACCGTCCCGCAGCCGGACAACAGTGTGAAAACCGCCACTATCGCGGTCGTAGTTTTTTTCGCGGAATATCGCCTCGCCACAGCGAGATTGTGCGTCCCGCGAGCCGGAACGATCTGGCGCCACGCCGTAAGCCGCGGTTAAGGTGATGTGGCCGCCCGCGTCAGCGGACGGCACGACAGCACCCGAGACAACGACCGTACTCACAAGAGAGGTGAGGTGAAGCCCGTGGCGCTGGTCGTCCAGAAATACGGCGGATCATCGGTGGAGAACCCCGAACGAGTCAAGCGCGTGGCCGAGCGGATCGTCAACACGCGAAAGCGGGGGGACGACGTCGTCGTCGTCGTGTCGGCCATGGGAGACACCACCGACGAACTGCTGGAGATGGCCTCGCAGGTCTCACCGATCCCCGAACCCCGCGAACTCGACATGCTCGTCACCGCAGGCGAGCGGATCTCCATGTCGCTGCTGGCCATGGCCATCAACGACCTCGGTTTCCAGGCCCGTTCGTTCACAGGATCGCAGGCGGGCATGCTCACCACCGCCGCGCACGGTGACGCCCGCATCATCGACGTCACGCCCGGACGGATCCGTGCGGCCCTCGACGAGGGCTACATCACGATCGTCGCGGGTTTCCAAGGTGTCAGCCCGGACACGAAGGACATCACGACGTTGGGCCGCGGCGGCTCGGACATGACGGCCGTCGCCCTGGCCGCGCACCTCCAGGCCGACTTCTGCGAGATCTACTCCGACGTCGACGGCGTCTACACCGCCGATCCGCGCATCGTGCCCAATGCCAAGCGCCTGGACAAGCTCACGTTCGAGGAGATGCTGGAGCTGGCCGCCTCGGGCGCCAAGATCCTGTATTTGCGCAGCGTGGAGTACGCCCG
>JAJYSW010000250.1 GCA_021793335.1 Actinomycetes bacterium | reverse complement strand
TGCGGTGCGCAGGAGCCGGATTTCGACGGGGCTGAGCTTCACCGTCACGCACCACATCGGATCGGTGAACGTCTCGCCGAGGCCCAGGACATTGGTTCGCACGGGAAGCGCGGCATGGCCGTGCCGCCGTTCGGTTCCCTGTTCTATTCGATCGATCACTCGGCCACTGTAGTGGCTCGCGACCCGTGGGCGGGGACGCCGCCGGACTCGCTCGACGACGTCCCCGCCCACGGTGTTCGGCGGCCACCGCGTCCGCCGCGGCCGGTCCGTCGGCCGCTGATCAGGTCGGCCGGACCGGTCGTCTCCCTCGGCCTGCGCGATCACGGAGATCGCGAGCGACGTGCAGGCTCCATTGCGGAACGATGATGGACATGGGACAGTCTGTCATCGCATTGTGGACTGCGCTAGGTTTTGTCGCCTTGTCGACTCTCGGCGGTCCGGGCGCCTCGCGGCTCGCGCCGCGCAGCAAGGGGCACGGTGCGGGCGCGGCCGAGCGTGTTCGCGGAGATTCCGGGACGAATCGTGGCAGGCTGACCGACAGGAAATGACTCGGAGGTCGACAATGAGTGACATCCTGCAGCTGGAGGGCCTGGAGCCGCTGCCACCGCAGCACGCCAGTCTGGCGTTCGGCGTCACCGAAACCACGCCCGGAACGATCTACGTGCTCTCGGTCTCAGGCGGTATCCGATTCCGCCCCAAAGAAGACCGGACCGTGCTCTTCGGACGGAACCGTCCCGAGGTGCACGTGTGCGTCGGTGAGGACGATCGACGAGTCAGCCGCAGTCAAGGCCAGGTCACCCGCCACGGCGGCCACTGGTGGCTGCACAACACGGGGCACCTGCCATTGCAGCTGCCCGGGATGCGGATGCTGTTCTCCGAGGACGAGCCGTTTCCGCTCGATGCCGGTTATACCCCCGTGTTCATCAGCGGTGCCCCCCGCAGACGCCACCTCATGGAGCTGTACGTGGCCGGCGACGACGGACGTCTGCCCCGGCCCGAACCCGAGGCCGCCACGCTGAAGGACCGGCCCTGGAGACTCGGCGAGTCCGAACGGTTGGCACTGGTGGCCTTGGCCGAGCGATACCTGCTGCACGAGGCGTACCCGCAGCCGCTCGCGTGGAGGCAGGCCGCCGACCGGCTGTGCGAGGTCCAGCCCGACGTCGGCTGGACGCACCGGAAGGTCGAGCACACGGTGGTCGCGGTCCGCCGCCGCATGTCCAAGGCCGGTGTGCCCGGCCTGACCCGCGAGGAGGTCGGGGAACCGGTGGGCAACACGCTGAACCACAACCTGATCGTCGAGCTGCTCCATTCCCGGACGATCGTCCCGCCGGACCTGGGCCTGCTCGGAGACTGAGCGGCGCCGCGGTGACGCCCCGGCGAGCCGCCGCACCCACGGCATGAGACGGATCGGCCCGGACACCGCTGCACGCGGTGTCCGGGCCGGACGAAAGCCTGATGCCTCAAAGGCCCCTGCGCTGGATGAGCTGTTCGAGCTGGGCCCGCACCGTCTCGGTGGCGTCGCCGGATTCGGCGGTGGGCATGCCGAAGCGCACGAACCGGTTGTGGTCGGGCGTGAGCAGACCGCCGGGGTTATCGGTCTGGAGGATCACATCGGTGTTCGCCTGCGTCGCGACGAAGGTCACTTCGAGCTCCTTGAGCTTATCGGCGAACTCGCCGGTGGCCCAGTATTCGAGCTCCTGATAGAACGGCATGTGCGAGCCGGCGATCGTGCCCTTCTCCAGATCGGCGGACTGGAACACGAAGCCGAGGCCCTCCAAAGCGCTCATCACCGCGGCCTGCACCGGCAGCGGCTCGATCGTCAACTCGTCCAGATCGCCCTTGTCGAACGCGTTGTCGAGCGCGAGCTTGGTCGCCACACCCAGTCGCATGCCCGGCAGTGGACGTCCCGCGACGGCGCTCAACGGCGTCTCCCAGGGCACGGAGGCTTCGAAGTCGATGGAGTGACCGGTCCCGGGCGCGAGGTTGAACGGGCCGGAGACCTGCGCGGAGAAGAAATTAGTGGTGAACGTCTTGTCCTCGCCCTTGGCGTCGTCCTCGACCAGAGCGGTGTAATCGATCTCGATGCCCTCGACCTTCCCGGCCACCTCGCCGCCGGTGAACGCCACCGAGCCCTGGAGCGTCCCCCCGGGAATGACGTGGTTGCTGGTCAACGTGGTGTCGACGGAGACTCCGACACCGAATATGGACTTGAGAATATTGAACACCACTGGGGTGAGTCCTTTCCGGGAGGATCTTGGGGGAGCTGCTCGATCGGGTGACTGAATCGTAGCGTGCTAGGAGGCGGCGCGCATCACGACCGGCACGGCCGGGTCACCGGGGGAGAGTTTCAGTCCCTCCCAAGGGATCGAGATCAATCGGCGGCGCAGCAGTTCGCGAGAGTCGTCGAGGCTCGGCTGTTCGACGAACTCGCCCGCGCGCACCAGCGGCGTCTGGAGGCGTTTATCGCCGGGCATCGACTCCGGTTCGCCTTGGGAGACCACGACCTCCTCGATGGCCGTCCCGGTCGGTTTGTGCCGCCTGACCGCGACCTTGCGCCCCCCAGTGGTTCCCTTGTGCTCTGAGCGCTTGGCGACCGGCCGTCCCTCTACTTCGACCAGTTTGTACACCAGTTGCGCCGTCGGCGCGCCCGATCCGACCACCACCGCCGTCCCGGCTCCATAGAGGTCCACCGGCGCGGCGGCCAGCGCCGCGATCGAGTACTCGTCGAGATCGCCGGAGACGACGATCTTGGTGTCCACCGCGCCCAGCTCGTCGAGCAGTTCGCGCGCGCCGGTCGCCATGACGTCCAGGTCACCCGAGTCGATCCGGATCGACTCGAGTCGGGGCCCGGCGACGGCGATGGCGTTGCGGATGCCCTGGGTGATGTCATAGGTGTCGACCAGCAGCGTCGTATCGGTGCCGAAGGCGGCGACCTGTGCCTCGAACGCGGCCGTCTCGGAGGAGTGCAGGAGCGTGAAGGCGTGGGCGCTGGTCCCCGAGGTCGGCACGCCGTAGCGGCGTCCGGCCTCCAGGTTGGACGTCGCGGCGAAGCCGGCGAGGTAGGCCGCGCGGGAGGCGGCGATGGCGGCGGCCTCGTGCGTGCGCCGCGAGCCCATCTCCAGGATCGGGCGGCCGCGCGCGGCGGTGACCATGCGGGCCGCGGCCGAGGCCACGGCCGAGTCGTGGTTGAGGATCGACAGCGTCAGCGTCTCCAGCAGCACGCCTTCGGCGAAGGTGCCCGTGACGGTCACGATCGGAGAGCCGGGGAAGTACAGCTCGCCTTCGGCGTAGACGTCGATGTCGCCGCGGAAGCGGTAGTCGGCCAGCCAGGCGGCCGTGGATTCGCTGATGACGCCGGTCGAAGTGAGATCGTCGAGGATCTCCTCGTCGAAGCGGAAGCGCCGAATCGCCTCGGCGAGGCGGCCGATCCCCGCGACCACGCCGTAGCGGCGGCCGGTGGGCAGGCGGCGGCCGAACACTTCGAAGACGCAGGGGCGGTCGGCGGTGCCGTCGCGCAGGGAGGCTTCGAGCATCGTGTACTCGTAGTGATCGGTGTACAGGGGTGTGCGCGGGAGCGTGACGGACATGCGACGAGCCTAATGCACGAGTGCGGCTCACATCGTTGCATCGCCGTGCCGTGTCCGCCGGCTCGGGCGGCCGTCGCGCCGTGCCCGCGGGAGCGGTGCCGAGGCCGGGTCCGGGACCTGGGGTCGGATACCGCTTCGGCCCGGGTTCTGCACGGGCCCTAGTCTGGAAAGGGCTTTCTTCAGCCGGCCGGCCAGTCGAATCGACTCCCCCCAAGGAGCGTCCCGTGATCGCCCGCACCGCCGAACGGAAGTTCTCCGGACCGCGCATGGTCGCCATAGCGGCCCTCGCCATGGGCATGACCGCGCCCGGACAGACCGCCTCCATCTCGGTCTTCATCGACCCGATGATCGCCGATCTCGGCATCGGCCGCACCGCCGTCTCCGCCGCCTACATGATCGGCACGCTCGCCGGAGCGCTCGCCCTGCCCGCGGTCGGCCGCGCGGTCGACCGGCACGGCGTGCGGACCGTCATGTCCACGGTCGCCGCGGCGCTCGGCCTCGCCCTGGTCGGCCTTTCATTCGCCGACGACCTGCTCGGCCTCACCCTCGGCTTCGTCGGCATCCGCATGCTCGGCCAGGGCGCGCTCGGGCTGTGCGCGGCCACGCTCGTCTCGCGCTGGTACGCCAAGCGGCGCGGCCAGGCGCTGAGCGTGCAGATCGCCGTCGGCGGCGGCATCATCGCGCTCTCGCCAGTGCCACTCGAACGCCTCATCACCGCCTTCGACTGGCGCACCGCGATGCTCGTCGAAGCCGCCGTCGTCGCTCTCGTCCTGCTGCCGACGGCCCTCATCTGGGTCCGCGGCCGCCCCGCCGACCTCGGTCAGTTCATCGACGGCGACCCGGCGAACGGCGGCCGCTCCCGCATCGAGTCCGGTATGGACCCTTCCGAGGCGATGCGCCGGCCCTACTTCTGGGTCCTGGTAGGAGTCTTCGCCACCGCCGGATTCTTCAACGCCGCCATCGGTTTCCATCTCATCGCCATCCTCGGCGAGCGTGGCCTGTCCGCCACCGAGGCCGCCGCGAACTTCCTGCCGCAGGCGGTCGCCGGGACCCTCGCGACCCTCCTGGTCGGGGTGGTGATCGACCGCGCCGGCCCGCGGGCGGTCATCGCCGTCGCGATGCTCGCCTTCGCCGCGGCCTTCGTCTGGGGCACCGCCGTCGCCCCGGGGTGGTCGGCCGTCTGCTTCGGCATCGTCTTC
>JAJYSW010000249.1 GCA_021793335.1 Actinomycetes bacterium | reverse complement strand
CGCGGTGATCATCGACAGCCGCATCGAGCAGCGGGTCTCCGACGGCCCGTTCTCCGCCAGGCGCTTCGAGCACGAGCTGCTCGCCGTCGACGCCGACGACGGATCACTGCTGTGGCGCACCGGCGGACAGCAGTTCGGTGCGACGCATTCCTCGGCATGCGGCGGGACGCTGTACCTGTCGTACCCGACCGCCCTGGCCGAGGCCGTCGGCGGGAACGAACGGGGTGATCCCTCCGCGAAGGCGACCGTGGACCAGGGCGACCGGCGCACTGTGCAACTGGTCGAGTGCTATTCCGCTTCGGAGCGGGAGGGCTCTCGACTGGGCGTCATGGCATACGATCTGCGCAGCGGTGAGCGGCTCTACAACGAATCGGTGGACCTGGGCTTCACGCCGCTGGACCCGGAGGTCATGCGCGGTTGGGCGACGGTGCTGCCGGACAACCGGGCACTGCTGGCCGCCGACCTGTCGTTGGATCCGACGCGCCCGGACTGCCGGCTGTATCAGGTCGACCGCGGGGACGTCGCCGAACTGGACGCCGCCGAGGAGGGACTGCCCGAAGGATGGTGCCGGGACGCGCAGTTGACGACGGTGGCGGGCGGCGTGGCCATCAGCTATGTCGACGGCGAGGAGGCGCGCGGCATCGCCTTGATCTCCTAGGGCCTGTTCAAGGGCCCTGGGCGGGCGCCGCCGGAGGCCCTGCACAGGCCCTGGCACGGCGGCGGGAACATGACGCGGAACACCGAATCGATCAAACGGTGTGATCAAATAACGGCCATCCGAGCATCGGTCATGCTCGAAACTACGGTAGGGTCATTCGCATGTGTGGAATCGTGGGATATGTAGGGCAGCGCAAAGCCGTCGACGTCGTGCTCGACGGGCTCAGGCGGCTCGAATACCGAGGCTACGACTCGGCCGGCGTCGCGCTCGTCGCCGACGGGACGCTCGGCCTGGCCAAGAAGGCCGGCAAACTCGCCAACCTCGAAGCGTCACTCGACGAGGCCGGGCTCCCCGAGTCCACCTGCGGCATCGGGCACACCCGCTGGGCGACGCACGGCGTCCCCTCCGACCGCAACGCCCACCCCCACCTGTCCGCCGACGGCGGCGTCGCGCTCATCCACAACGGCATCATCGAGAACTTCGGGCAGCTGCGCGGCGAACTCGAAGCCGAGGGCCTCCACTTCGTCTCGGAGACCGATACCGAGGTCGCCGCCCAGCTCCTCGGCCGTGAATACGCGATCGACGGCGATCTGACCGAGGCCATGACCCGCGTCTGCGCCCGCCTCGAAGGGGCCTTCACGCTCCTGGCCGTCGCAGCCGACGACCCCGACACCGTCGTGGGCGCCCGGCGCAACTCCCCGCTCGTCGTCGGCGTCGGCGAGGGCGAGTACTTCCTGGCCTCGGACGTGGCCGCTTTCATCGCCTACACCACCGAGGCGATCGAGCTCGGCCAGGACCGCATCGTCACCATCACCCGCGAAGGGCTGTCCGTCCGCGACTTCCACGGCAATCCCTCCGAAGGCCGTCCCTACTCGGTCGACTGGGACCTCACCGCCGCCGAGAAGGGCGGCTACGAGACCTTCATGCGCAAGGAGATCAACGAGCAGCCCACCGCCGTCGCCGACACCCTGCGCGGACGCATCGACGGCTCGGGCCAGATCGTCCTCGACGAGGTCCGCATGTCCGACCAGGACTTCCGCGATATCGATAAGGTCTTCATCATCGCCTGCGGCACTTCCTACCACGCCGGGCTCGTCACCAAGTACGCCATCGAGCACTGGACCCGCATCCCCTGCGAGGTCGAACTCGCCTCCGAGTTCCGTTACCGGGACCCCGTCTTGGACCGCTCCACGCTCGTCATCGCGATCTCCCAGTCCGGCGAGACCATGGACACGCTCATGGCCCTGCGCCACGCCAAGGACCAGAAGGCCCGCGTCCTGTCCATCTCCAATACCGTCGGCTCCACCATTCCGCGCGAATCCGACGCGGTCCTGTACACCCGCGCGGGCATCGAGGTCGCCGTGGCCTCCACCAAGGCGTTCCTCACCCAGCTCGCCGCGTGCTATCTCGTCGGTCTCCACCTCGCGCAGATCCGCGGCATCATGTACGCCGACGAGGTCAAGGCGGTCCTCGACGAACTGGTCGCCACGCCCGACAAGATCAACATGCTCCTCAAGGACATGGAGCCGGTCCGTGATCTGGCGCGCGCCTCCGCCGAGTTCGGACGGGTCCTGTTCATCGGCCGGCACGTCGGTTATCCCGTCGCGCTCGAAGGCGCCCTGAAGCTCAAGGAACTCGCCTATATCCACGCCGAGGGCTTCGCCGCCGGCGAGCTCAAGCACGGACCGATCTCGTTGATCGAGGCCGGCACGCCCGTCATCGCGATCGTGCCGAGCCCGCGCGGCAGGTCCCTGCTCCACGACAAGATCCTCTCCAACATCCAGGAGGTCAAGGCCCGCGGCGCGAAGGTCATCGCCGTGTGCGAGGCCGGAGACGACATCACCGGCGTCCACGCCGACCACGTCATCGAGACCCCCGCATCGCCGACGCTGCTCGCGCCGCTGCTGACCGCCGTTCCCTTGCAGGAATTCGCGGCCGAACTGGCCACGGCCCTCGGCCGCGACATCGACCAGCCGCGGAACCTGGCCAAATCCGTCACTGTGGAATAACACTGTGGAATAGCGCTGCGGAATAGCACGATGTAATAGCACTGCGCAACAGTGCCGCCGAGTGACACCCGCGTGACACTGCCGAGTGACACCGCCGAGTAGCACCGCCGAGCAGCACCCGGGCGGCGCCGTGCGCGGAGCGGCGCAATGGGTCTGCGCTTTGGGCGCCACATCCGTCGAGCGGCCTGAGACGCCGAGTCCGTGCGGGCTCCGCTACGGGCCGGGGGCGGAGTGGTCCGCCTCCGCCGCAGACCCGTTCAGGGGCCCTTCGGTGGGCGAACCACCGCCGAGGGCGGTGAACCGTCTCGAAAAGGGGCGATCCGGCGAAACCCGTGGCACTCTTGACGGGTGATCGTTGCGGTGGGAATAGACGTGGTGGCGGTGGAACGCTTCGAGCGTGTCCTCGAACGGACCCCGACCGTGGCCGAGAAACTCTTCACCGAAGCCGAACGATCTACACCGGACGGACGTCGCCGCCGCACCGAGTCCCTCGCGGCCCGCTTCGCTGCCAAGGAGGCCGTCGCCAAGGCGCTCGGCGCTCCCGGAGGCATGCACTGGGCCGATTGCGAGATCCTCTCCGCCGCCGACGGCCGTCCCTCCCTGGCCATCAGCGGATCGGTGGCCGAAGCCGCCGCGCGGCGCGGCGTGTCGCGCTGGCATGTCTCGCTGTCGCACGACGGCGGTATCGCGACGGCGGTGGTGATCGCCGAATCGGAGTGACGCGGCGCGGCCTCGCCCTCCTTTCCGGCGAAACGGCCGACTCGCCGGCATCGCCGCGGCATCCGACGCCCGCGCTCGCCCGGTCGAGAAGCGAACACCCCGATTTTCTCCCCGTCCTGACGGCATGAGCGCCTCCGGAGCGACTAAGGTGAGCGCCATGGACGGTGCCTGGTCATCGGCGGCGATCCGCCGCGCGGAAGCCGAACTCATGCCGCGGCTGCCGCCCGGCACGCTCATGCAGCGCGCCGCCGCCGGGCTCGCCACCGAATCCGTGCGACTGCTCAAGCGGACGCCCGGGCACGTCTACGGATCGACCGTCGTCGTCCTCGCCGGACCGGGCGACAACGGCGGCGACGCCCTCTACGCCGGGGCCCGGCTCGCCGCACGCGGCGCCGCCGTCCACGCCGTCCCCGTCATGGGCGCACGCGTCCACCGCCCCGCCGCCGACGCACTCACCCGCGCAGGCGGCCGTCTCACCACCGAACCGCCTGCTCGCTGCGATCTCCTCATCGACGGCATCCTCGGCATCGGCGGCCGTCCCGGCCTGCCCGACCGGGCCGCCGAGCTGCTCGCCTCGATCGAGGCCGCCCGCACCATCGCCGTCGACGTGCCGTCCGGCGTCGACGTCGATACCGGCGCGGTCCCGGCCGCGGCCGTGCGCGCCGACGTCACCGTCGCCTTCGGCGCCCGCAAGCCCTGCCATGTCCTCGGCGAGGCCGCCCTGCGCACCGGCCGGCTCGAACTGGTCGACATCGGGCTCGCCCCGTATCTCGATCCGCACCCGCCCGTCCACATCGCCCGCGACGCCGACATCGCGGCCTGGTGGCGTGAACCCAGGCCCGAGGACGACAAGTACACCAGGGGTGTCGTCGGCATCGCCGCCGGATCGGATCAGTACCCCGGTGCGGCGGTCCTCGCCGTCGGCGGTGCCCTGGCCGGTCCCGCCGGGTATGTGCGTTACGCGGGCACCGCGGCCGCGCACGTGCGCGTCGGACGTCCCGAGGTCGTCTGCACCGATACCGTCGCCGAGGCCGGCCGAGCCCAGGCATGGCTCGTCGGCCCCGGTATCGGCACCGACGAGCACGGACTCGACGAACTGAGGGCCGCCCTCGCCCGGCCCGTCCCGGCCGTCATCGACGCCGACGGGCTCACCCTCATCGGCGAACACGCCTCGGTCCTCGCCGAGAAGGCTGAACCGGTGGTCCTGACGCCCCACGACCGTGAATACGAGCGCCTCTACGGATCACCGCCGGGCGATGACCGGGCGGGAGCCGCCGCGGCGCTCGCGAAACGTCTGAACTGCACCGTGCTCCTCAAAGGCCACCACACCGTGGTCGCCGCGAACGACGGCACGGTCTACGCGAACCAGACCGGGCGTCCCGCGCTGGCCACGGCCGGT
>JAJYSW010000248.1 GCA_021793335.1 Actinomycetes bacterium | reverse complement strand
GCCCCGTATTTCGGCGCTCCGATCGAGGAGCGGACTCTGCTCCCGGCCGAGGACGCCCAGGTCTTCGGCACGCGGCTCAAAGAGTGGATCCGCTGAGCCTTCGGGCGCGGCGGCGTCACAGGTCACTCAGGTATGTCTCCAGAGCGGCGGCGTAGGCGAGCGGGTCCTCGTTCCAGGAGGCGGTGTGGCCGGAGGCGGTGGTGACGACCGTGGCCTGTTCGGGCGGCAGGAGTTCGGCGAATGCGAGCGTCGCGGTGTGGTCGACCGTCTGGTCGGCGGTGTCGACGAACAGCAGCATGGGCATGTCGAATTCGTCGACGAAGTTCCGCTGGTCCAGCCCGTCGAGGTCGATGCCGACACGGAATTCGACGATCCGTTTGGCGGTCCAGGTGATCGGGGCGATGACGCCGCGGTCCTCGGCCTGCATGTCGAGCGTCGAATTCCAGTCCATGACCGGCGAGTCGAGGACCACGCCCTTGACCGCGCCGGTCCCGGCGAGTTTGCGGGCGGCGGTGGCGACGATCGCGCCGCCCATGGACCAGCCGTGCAGGATGACGTCGTCCGCGCCGTTCGCGAGCGCGTAGTCGACGGCGTCGACGATGTCGTCGCTCTCGTATTCGCCGAGGCTGTGGAGCCCCTCGGGCGATTCGGGCGCGCCTTCGTCGTTGCGGTGGGTGACGGCGAGGACGGGGTGGCCGAGCACGTTGTAGACCTCGACGGCGCGGAGGGTCTCGGCGGGCGAGGCGTTGCGGCCGTGGACGGTGATGATCCAGGTGCGGTGGTCCCCGGGGAGGTGCCAGGCGGGAGCATCGCCCAGTTCGGTGGGGATGTCGACGGTCTCGTATTCGAGTCCGAGCGCGGTGGCGGGGTCGTCCCGGTACGTCCAGGTGTCGATGCGGACGGCGGCGCCCTCGACGAGTTCACCGAATAGGACGTTCTCGAGCGAACGGGTGATGGTCTCCTCGTCGGAGGCGACGACGTCGCCGATCACGGCTTGGCCGTCCTCCCAGGCCAGGCCCCAGATGCCCGGTTTCTCTGCGTCGTTTCCGCGGGGAAGGGTCACGGTCTCCTCGTCGAGGGCCGCGACGGTGAGCGGGTAGTCGCCGGGGCCGTGTTCGACGTTGACGACTTCGCCGGAGAAGTACCAGCCTGCGCCGCCGAGCGCGCCGAGGGCGAGCACGAGGATCAGGCCGAGGGCTAGGAGCGTCCGGCGCGGCCACCGGCGGCGGGGGGCATCGGTTTTGACCTTTGTCGTCACGTCGGGTCCTCGGGGGTCGAAGGGCGATGGCGGTTCGATCCTAATGGTGGGGGGCGAGCGTGCCGTTTCGGCTTCGCTTTCATCGGGCGGCGCCTGTTCATCGGCGAGCGGGCGCTGGGGTAGCGTCGGGCCTCGAAAACGGATTCGCAAGCGCTTACCGCGTTGCTGAGGGCCGGTGCGCCGCGAGCATGCCGACGAATGAAGGGATCCACCCCCATGAACCGACCAGAGGAAAGCACCGCCGCCCGGCCGCGCGTCATCAACGACAACGGGGCATGGTGCTGGTTCCAGGATGAACGGGCGCTCGTCGACCCTGGGACGCAGACGCTCGTCGTCGGCTCGATCGCGGCCCCCGAGGGCCCCGGCGGCGAGGCGCGCGCGGGGAACGTGGAACTGGCGGTGGTCGATCTGGTGTCGGGCGCGAGCCGAATCGTCGTGCTGCATGAGCGTTTCGAGGCCGACGACCACGACGTGCCGGCGTTGTGGCGGCGCGCGGACGGCCGCTGGCTGGCCGTCTACACCAAGCACAAGACCGACGACTTGACGCGCTGGCGGATCAGCGAGCCCGGCGACCCGACACGGTGGGGCCCCGAGCGCACGTTCGACTGGAGCGACCTGACCGGCGGCCGCGGCGTCACCTACTCCAACCTCCACGCCATGGACGGGCGGCTGTACTGCTTCGCCAGGGCGGTCAACGACGACCAGTGCGCCCTGGTCTCGGACGACGAGGGCGACACGTGGGCCTACGCGGGCAAGCTCTTCACCAGGCCCAAGGTGGGGTATGTCAACGGCTACACCCGTTACGCGTCGGACGGCGCCCGCATCGACCTGGTCACCACCGACCACCACCCCCGCGACTACGACAACTCCATCTACCACGGCTACCTGGAGCACGGCGCACTGCGGCGCAGCGACGGCGGCGAGGTCGACGCCGACCCGCTCAACGGCGAGGGGCCCTCGCAGGCGGAGCTCACGACCGTCCTCGCCGCGAGCTCGCAATGGGACGGCACGTGGATGACGCACTGCTGGACCACCGACATCCGCCGCTCGCACGATGGGACCGTCGCCGCGATCTTGACCGCCAGAGCCTCCGACGCGCCGGCGTCCGCCGAGGCCGCGCGGGAGCCGGGCCGGGAACGGCCCGTGCCGGACCTCCGGTTCTTCTACGCACGCCTGTCCCCCGGTCGCCAGTGGCATGTCCGCCAACTCGCCGCGGCGGGGCCGGGGCTGCTGCCGCACGAGCAGGACTACACCGGCCTGGCGGCGATCGACCCCTACGATCTCGGCTCGGTCTACGTCTCCACGCCCGTCGACCCGCGCGACGGGGCCGCGCTGGCGCACCACGAGATCTTCCACGCCCGCACCTCGGACGGGGGCTCGACGTGGCGGTGGAGCCCGATCACGTCGGGGTCCGGCGTCGACAACCTGCGTCCGATCGTCGCGCCGGGAGACCCTTCCAGGGTCCCCCTGCTCTGGTTCCGCGGTTCGATGGCGGCCTCGCAGCACTTCGACTGCGAAATCGTCCTTCAGGACATGCCGCGCGGGGGCCTCGGCTGAGGAGCGTGGCAACCGGGCGGGCTCAGCCGCGGAACGCCTTGAGCTCCTCGGCGGGCACTCGACGTCGGGAGCGGATGAGCTCCTCGACCTCGTCCATGCGGTCCCACGTGTTGACGGCCATGGCGGCCTGGACCCGTCCCTCGGCGGTCCAGAAGGCCACGAATTCCAGGTCGTCGGTCGAACCGCTGACGAGGACTTCGTCGGCGGTTTCGGGGTCGGCGACGAATCCGAGGTATTCCATCCCGAGGTCGTACTGGTCGGTGAAGAAGTAGGGCAGTCGGTCGTACGGTTCTTCGGAGCCGAGCATCGCCCGGGCCGCGTGCGCTCCGCTGTGGAGCGCGGTCGCCCAGTGCTCGACCCGGAGCGGCCGCCCGTACTGCGCCGAGGGGATGCCGGCGATGTCGCCTGCGGCGAACACGTCCGGGGCGCTGGTG
The DNA here is from genome assembly GCA_021793335.1 of Actinomycetes bacterium. GTDB lineage: Bacteria > Actinomycetota > Actinomycetes > Mycobacteriales > Micromonosporaceae > Glycomyces. Next base: position 1,559 of record JAJYSW010000248.1, on the reverse strand, counting down.
CGCAGCGCCCCGTCGACGGCGATGCCGCCGCCGAGTCCGGCGTCGCGGAGTTCGATGCCGCTCGAAGCGGCCAGGCCGAGGTTCGGTGCGGCTCCGATGGCGATGAGCACCATGTCGGCCGGGGCGGTCGCGCCGTCGGCGGTCCGGACACCCGTGACCTGCCCGGCCGAGCCGGTGAAACCGGTGATCCGCGTGTCGGGACGCAGCTCGACGCCGTGATCGATGTGCAACCGTGCGAAGACCTCGCCCATCCGGGGGCCGAGCACGCGCAGCGGCAGCGATCCGCGGCCGAAGACGGTGACGTCCAGTCCCAGGCTGCGGGCCGAGGCGGCCACCTCCATGCCGATCCAGCCATCGCCGATGACCGCCAGCCGCCCCGCGCCGTTCCGTTCCGCACGGCGCAGCGAGGCGCCGAGCAGGTCGGCCTCGTCGACGGTGCGCAGTGTCAGCACGCCTTGCAGGTCCGCGCCGGGCAGCGGCAGCGCCCGCGGCTCCGACCCGGTGGCGAGCAGCAGCTTCGCGTAGTGCATCACGGCACCGTCCGCGAGGGTGAGCCGGCGGGATTCGGTGTCGAGTCCGACGACGGCCGCCCCGGTGCGCACTTCGACCGCGTTGTCGGCGTACCAGTCCTCGTCCAAGGGGAACAGCGCCGTCCGATCGGCTTCGGCGCGCAGGTAGTCCTTCGAGAGCGGCGGTCGCTCGTAGGGGCGGTGCCGCTCGGCGGTGACGATCGCCAGTTCGCGGTCGTACCCCGCTTCGCGCAGTGTCTCGGCGGCCCGGGCGGCGGCGAGGCCGCCCCCGACGATGACGAACGGTGCCTCGGTCATGAGCGTCCCCGCATCCCTGGGTCTTCGTGACGGTCGCGTCCATTGTCGCGCACCGGCCTCGTCGGCTCGGGCGATTCGCGGGCTTCCATTCGTTCACATCGGGTTCACGGCCCGGTCCGTACGGTGCTCCCCATGAGACGTATCATTCCGATGCCGGCGCTGGTGGTGACGGCCTCGTCCGCCTGCGCCGCAGACGCCATGGACGGTACGGGCCCGGATGAGATTGTCCTGGACGGGCCGGTGAGCTGCGACTCCGAGCTGGTGCACGGTCTGAGCGCATGGGCCGAGGCCGGCTTCAGCGGCTCGATCGCGTTCGCCGACGAGGACGGCCTCGACTGCACGGCCGCCTTCGGGGCCGCCGAGACCCCGTGTTCGCGATCGGCTCGGCCTGACGCGCGGCCCGAGCGAGGCGGTGGCGTTGACGCTGGCGGTGCTGGACGATTTCACCGCTTTGGCGGCGGCCGGATCGGTCGAGTTGGTGAGCCCCGGCGGCGAAGCGGTCGCGTGTGCGGTGGACGAGGCCACGGTGCACCGTGCGATCGCGAACTTGGTGGACAATGCGGTGAAGCACGCGCCGCCGGGCTCGGCGGTCGACGTCGCCGTGGAGCGCCGGGGGGCCTGGGCCGAGGTGACGGTGACCGACCACGGCCCGGGCATCCCCGAAGCCGATCGGGCCGATGTGTTCGAACGGTTCTGGCGCGGCGGCGGCTCGCCCGGGACGGGGCAGAGCGG
>JAJYSW010000247.1 GCA_021793335.1 Actinomycetes bacterium | reverse complement strand
CGTACACCGCTTGCAGCGGGCCACCGTGATTGGCGGCGTCGCCGACGCGGTCCCCGGCCAGCCCCACGCTGCCCTCGCCCTTCGGCCCCGGCGCGGTCACCGCGACGGGGCCGGCCACCGGCCGCTTATCGATACCGGTGAACTCGACGCCGTCCTTCCACTCGTTGGGCCGGGGTCTGCCGACATTGACCGAGAGCAGTCGCATGCGCAGGAGCATAGCGAGCGTGAGACACGTGTTTCAATTCAATTTCGGCCTCGCCGCCCGGCCGAGGCGGGAAGTCGGCGAGGCCGGTTAGAGTTGCGTTGTGGGGGTCAGTACCAGGAAGCTCTTTCGCGACGACGCGGTGGTGCTGCGTACCTTCAAACTCGGCGAAGCCGACTCCATCGTCTCGTTCCTGGGCCGCCGCCGCGGCCGGTTCCGCGCCGTGGCCAAGGGCCTGCGGCGCACCTCCTCGAAATTCGGTGCCCGGCTCGCACCCTTCGGGCATGTCGACCTCCAGCTCATCGAGGGGCGCGGTGAACTCCACACCGTCACCCAGGCCGTCGGGGTGCACCTCTCGGGCGGAGCGATCAGCACCGACTGGGCCTCCTACACCGCCGCCTGTGTCATCGCCGAGGCCGCCGAGCGGCTCGTGCCCGAAGACCACCAGGCCGATCTGGACGTCTTCCGGCTGACGCTCGGAGCGTTCCGGGCCCTGGCCGAGACCGAGCTGCCCGCAGTCCTGATCATGGACTCCTATCTCCTGCGCGGCATGAAGAGCGCCGGCTGGGCCCCCTCGCTGAACGAGTGCGCCAGCTGCGGCAGGGACGGTGACCACCGGGCGTTCGCGGTCGCCGCGGGAGGAGCGGTGTGCAGCGACTGCCGCCCCGGTGGAGCCGCGGCCCCCACGCCCGAGTCGCTGGAACTCATGCGGGCCCTGGAAGCGGGGGACTGGCGGCAGGCGGTCGCCGCGGGCGGCAGGGAGCGGGCCGAGGCGGCCGGGCTCATCGCCGCGCACTTCCAATGGCACTCCGAGCGCCCGCTCAGAACCCTGAAGTACGTCCCGCACTGAACCGGCGCTTGCGACGAGAGGCGCGAACGCCTCGCGGCGGAAGCGAGGCGGCGTCCGGCCCGCCGAGCCTCGCCGGGCACGCTTAGGATCGGTATCCGCCAGAAGACATGGAGGACCCGTGAGCCGCACCTACGAGCCGCCCGCACCGCACCCGTCCGGGGCCGTGCCCCCCGAGCTGCCCCGTGAACTGGTCCCGCGGCACGTCGCGATCGTCATGGACGGCAACGGCCGCTGGGCCAAGGAACGCGGCCTCAAACGCACCGAGGGCCACGCCCGAGGCGAGGCCTCGCTGTTCGACGTCATCGAGGGCGCGATCGAGATGGGCATCGGGACGGTCTCGGCCTACGCGTTCTCCACCGAGAACTGGCGGCGCAGTCCCGAGGAGGTCCGCTGGCTCATGGGCTTCAACCGCGATGTGATCCACCGCCGCCGCGATGAGCTGCACGCGATGGGCGTGCGCATCCGCTGGGCCGGACGCCGCCCGCGACTGTGGAAGAGCGTCATCTCGGAGCTCGAAGTGGCCGAGGAGATGTCGAAGCACAACGACAAGATCACCCTCCAGTTCTGCGTGAACTACGGCGGGCGCGCCGAGATCGCGGACGCGGCGGCGGCACTGGCCCGAGACGTCCAGGACGGAAAGGTCAACCCCGACCGGGTGACCGAGAAGACCTTCGCGCGGTACCTCTACAACCCGGACCTGCCCGACGTGGATCTGTTCCTGCGGCCCTCGGGCGAGCAGCGCACGTCGAATTTCCTGCCGTGGCAGTCGGCCTATGCCGAACTGGTCTACATGGATGTACTCTGGCCCGACTTCGACCGGCGTCACCTGTGGCGGGCCTGCGAGACCTATGCGCGGCGGGACCGACGGTTCGGCGGTGCCGAGCCGAACCCCGTGGCCTGAGGCGCGATCAGGGCGGATCGGCGCCGTTCCCGGTGCGCGCCGGTGCCTCGGCCGGGCCCCGCCGCGGCTCCCTGAACGGCGTGTACTCCTGCGCCGCGGCGCGCTGAGCCGCCATCTCGTCCACCGCAGACTGCAATGCGGCGATGCGTTCGAGGATCAGCGCCGTGTCGGCCGAGACCTGGCCGTCCTCGTCGTCGAGCCGCTGCGCCTCCTCCATCGAGGCCAGGACGACGCCGATGAGGACGTTCATCAGCAAGAACGCGGCGAACAGCACGAAGAGCACGAAGTACGGCAGCGTCCACGCGTTGATCGCCATCGCGTCCCGGATCGTCGAGCCCAGATCGTCGAAGGTGAGCATCTGGAGCAGCACCAGCAGCACCGTCCCCACGGTCGCGAAGTGCTCCGGGTTCCCGTCGCTGAACGCGATCCACCCGATCATCGCCCACAGGTACATGACCACGCCGGCGAGTGCGAAGACCCCCGCCGATTTGGGGATCGCCTTGCCCATGGCCACCAGGATCACCCGCAGGTCCGGGAGCGATTTGACGATCCGCAGCACCCTCGCCAGCCGCAACAGCCGCAGGATCGTGACGTTCTCCCGCAGGCCCGGCAGGAAGGAGGCCACCACGATCACGAAGTCGAACACGTTCCAGCCGTGGGCGAAGTACCGCCACGGCCGGCCGCCGAAAGCGATCAGGCCGATCACCACCTCGAAGGTGAAGAACGCCAGGCACGTGTGGTCGATCCACAGCAGCACCGGGCCCATCGCCTCGTTCGCGGCCGGGAACGTCATCGTGCCCAGCACCGCGCCGTTGAGGACGATCACCGCCATTGACAGCAGTTGAAAACGTTTGTACTCCAACAAGGCCCGGCACATGCCGGGCACGCGCCCGGGACTCTGGGCAACGGTGGGGGGAACTCGCACGGCCCCAGGGTAGTCAGTCTCGGCCCGCCGCCACGGCCAGGCGTCCACCGGAATCGGATCGGGCGGCCCCACAATGGGCGGTGTGAGCCAAAGCGTCGCCGAACACGAGGGCACCGTCCAGCGCGTGCCGGCCCGGCCCCGCCGCGGGCCCGCGTCCATCGAGGTCCTCGCGCTGCTCCTGGTCTTCGGGCTCGCCGCCCGTCCCGCGCTCGCAGCGCTGTTCGGCGAACCGGCCGCCCAGGCATGGATCGCCCGGTTCGTCGCCGTCATGGTGCAGGCGATCCCGTTCCTGACGCTGGGCATCGTGCTCTCCTCGGCGATCGCGGTCTTCGTCCCCGCCGGGTTCTTCCACCGGTTCCTCCCCGGGCGCACCGCGCTGGCCGTGCCGGTCGCAGGAGTCTCGGGGGCGATCCTGCCCGGCTGCGAGTGCGCTTCGGTGCCCGTCGCCGGGGCCCTGGTGCGACACGGCGTGGCCCCGGCCGCGGCGCTGACCTTCATGCTCGCCTCCCCGGCGATCAACCCGATCGTGGTGGTCTCCACGTTCGCGGCCTTCCCCGACCGGCCCGAGATGGTGTGGGCCAGATTCGTCGCCTCGCTCTGCGCGGCGGTGGCCATCGGCTGGCTGTGGGTCAGGCTCGGCAAGACCGAGTGGCTGCGCCTGCCGAGCCACCGTCACCACGACGGCGGCAGGTGGCCCGCCTTCTGGTCGGCGGTCCGGCACGATTTCTTCCACGCGGGCGGTTACCTCGTCGTCGGAGCGGCGATCGCGGCGACGCTGAACACGCTGATCCCCGAGACCTGGCTGACGTTCATCGCCGACCGTCCGGTCCTCGGCGTGCTCGCGCTCGCGATGCTGGCGGTCCTGGTCTCGATGTGCTCGGAGGCCGATGCGTTCGTGGCCGCTTCGCTGACGCAGTTCTCGCCCGTCTCGCAATTGGCGTTCATGGTCGTCGGCCCGTTCGTCGACGTCAAGCTCGTCGCCATGCACGCCGCGACCTTCGGACGCTCGTTCGCCGCCCGGTTCGCGCCCGCGGCGTTCGCCGTGGCGTTCGGCGCGGCCGCCGTCACCGGGGCGGTGCTGCTGTGAAGCGCGATGCGCAGGCGGTGCTCATGCTGCTCCTCGGCGGTGGTCTGCTCCGTCTGGCGTTCACCGGCGACTACCTCGACTATGTCAAGCCCTCCGCGCTCTGGCTGATCGTGCCGGCCGGGTTCGTCCTCGTCACCGTCGCCGCGGTGACGGTGCGGGGCGTCTGGCGGGAGCGGCCCGATTCCGGCCCCGGCGGACATGATGCCGTCCACGGCGATGAGGGGCACGGCCACGGTGAGCCCAAGGTCGCCTGGCTGCTGTTGGCGCCGGTCGTCGGGATGCTGCTGGTGGCTCCCGGCGCGCTCGGCTCCTACGACGCCGAGAACAGCGGCACCGCCGTCGGCTCGGAGGCGAGTCGCTCGTCCTATCCCGAGCTGCCCGATGAGGACCCCGTCCCCTTGGCGCTGCTGGACTACGCCGCCCGCGCGGTCTTCGACGAGGGCCGCACTCTGGAGGGCCGCCGCGTCCGGTTGAGCGGTTTCATCCTCTACGGGGACGGCGAGGCGCAGCTGGCCCGCATGGTCGTCTCCTGCTGCGCCGCCGACGCCCGCCCTGTCAAGATCGGTCTGGACGGCGACGTCCCGCCCGGGCTGGAATCCGAACAGTGGGTGGAGATCGTCGGCGGCTATTCGCCGCGCCGGGGACGCGACGAGATCAACGGTGAGCTCATTCCGTACATAGCAGTCGAATCAGTGGCTCATATCGATGTTCCGGACAATCAGTACCAGTGACGGCGGCGACGGTTTCGGGTGCTGTAGGTCACCGTATTTTCCCCTTTCGAGGTTTAAATTTAGTGATGTACATCATGATATATGCTGCATGTGGTTCGTGTGGCGAGTGTTCGCCCTGGTGAGAGGCCAGGGGCTCCGGGCGGCCCCAC
>JAJYSW010000016.1 GCA_021793335.1 Actinomycetes bacterium | reverse complement strand
ACGTCCTGGCCGACCGCGGCGACATCCCCGTCGTCCACGTGACCGAGTTCAACCGGCTGATGTGGGACTGCGGCGAAGCGCCGACCACCGTCATCGGGCACGGCATCGTCGACCCCGGCCCCCGCTACGAGGGCGACCTCGCCAGGGCCGTGGCGGTCATCAACGAGCCGGTGCGCCGAGGTCGCGTCGCAGGAGCCGACCTGCTGCCGCGGTTCCGCACCGCCGCCCCGGTCGACGTCTTCGGGATCAAGGCCGCCCAGATGCGGGCCGACCCAGAGCCGGGCCGCTTCGAACTGGTCGGCGGCCCCGACCTGCCCCTCGACCAGCTGCACCGGGAGATGGCCCGGCGCCGCGTCTACGTGCACCCCGCCCGCTGGACCTCGCTCGGGCTCTCGCTGCTGGAGGCGATGCACCTGGCCATGCCGGTGGCCGTCGTCGCCGCGACCGAGGCCGCCTCGTTCCCGCCGGAGGTCGGCGTCGTCTCGTGCGACGTGGCGACGCTCACGGCGGGTGTGCGCGAGCTGATGGAGGACCGCGAGCAGGCCGTCGCGGCCGGCAAGGCGGCGCGCGAATACGCGCTGACGAACTTCGGACTCGACGACTTCCTGCGGCGGTGGGACACGCTGCTGACGGAGATCGCCACGTGAGCGCAACCGAGGAGACGACATGAAGATCGCAATGGTGTCCGAGCACGCCAGCCCGCTCGCGGCCATGGGCGGGGCCGACGCGGGCGGCCAGAACGTGCACGTCGCACAACTCGCCGCCGCGCTGAGCCGGCAAGATCACGAGGTCTCGGTGTACTCGCGGCGCGACCGACCCGACCTGCCCGAACGGATCGCCTCGCCCGACGGCTACGAGGTCGTCCACATCGAGGCGGGCCCGGCCGAGCGCGTCCCGAAGGACCGGCTGCTGCCGCACATGGGAGTATTCGCCGAACGGCTGCGGACGATATGGGACGCCGAACCGCCCGACATCGCGCACGCGCACTTCTGGATGTCGGGGCTGGCGTCGCTGCGGGCGGCCGACTCCCGCGACCTACCGGTGGTGCAGACGTACCACGCGCTCGGCACGGTCAAGCGCCGCCACCAGGGCGAGGCCGACACCAGCCCGCCGGACCGCACCCGATTCGAACGCGACCTCGGCGCGCGGTGCGCGGGCATCATCGCCACCTGCCGCGATGAGGTCGCCGAACTCGCCGATATGGGAGTCTCCGAGGACAAGGTCGCCGTCATCCCCTGCGGCGTGGACCTCGACCACTTCAATCCCCTCGGGCCGCTCGCCGAGCACGCCGACCGCCACCGCATCGTCACCGCCGGCAGGCTCGTGCCGCGCAAAGGCGTCGACACGGCGATCAAGGCGCTCCAGTACCTGCCCCACACCGAACTGGTCATCGCCGGAGGACCGGCCGAGGGCCCCGTGCACAGCGATCCGGAAGCACGGCGGCTGCACCGGATCGCGCGGGAAGCCGACGTCTCGGACCGAGTGCGGATGCCCGGGCGCGTCCCGCACGAGGCGATGCCCGCACAGTTCCGCTCGGCCGACGTGGTGGTCTGCACGCCCTGGTACGAGCCGTTCGGCATCGTGCCGCTCGAAGCGATGGCCTGCGGCGTTCCCGTGGTCGCCGGGGCGGTCGGCGGCATGACCGACTCCGTCGAGGACGGCGTCACCGGCACACTCGTCCCCGACGGGGTCGCGCCCGAGGCGGTCGCCGAGGCGATCCGGCCCTATCTGGAAGACGTGGAGCTGGGACGCCGGACCGGGCAGGCCGGGCGGCTGCGGGCGTGCGCGCTCTACTCCTGGGACGCGATCGCGACCGAGACGATCAAGGCGTACGAGCTGGCCGCCGCCTGAACCGCGGCCGCGGCGGTCAACCGATATAGCGGCGGGCCTTCGAAGCCCGCTGCGGTCCTTCGAGGAGCACGAGGGCCGCCTCGATATCGGGCGGGACGACCCGGCGGCGGCGCAGCACCCACGGCGTGCCGCGGACGGCGTCGACGACGGCCGCGGCGGTCGTGGCATCGGCCGGCGCCGACCGCAGGACCTCCAGACTGCGGCGCAGGGCGCTTCGCACGGGACGACGCAACCACTGAGTCCATAGTGTATTTCTGATGCCGAGGCGACGCCGCTCGGCCGAATCGCGCGCGACGGAGGGCCGGTGGCGGACGACGACGTCCTCGACCCAGCACATCCACCAGCCGGCGGCGGCCAGATCGAGGGCGAGCAGCTCCTCCTCGCCGCTGAACCACATGCGGCCATCGAACCCGCCGACCTGCTCGAACGCAGCAGTGCGGAACATGGTGATCCCGGCCAGGACCCCCAGGACCGGCCTGCCGGGCAGCCACGCGGGTCCGGGCACCGGCGATTCGCGCAGCTCCGGGGTGAGCGGGTCCTCTTCGAGACCGGGCTCGACGAGGCATCGCCCCGTCACACTGGCGACCGAGGGATAGGCGTCGAGCAGATCGGCGGCGCGGGCGAGCGAGCCGGGCTCCCAGCAAGTGTCGTCGTCGCAGAAGGCGACATAAGGACTGCCCGCAAGGCCGACGGCCACGTTGCGGCCGATCGCCCCCAGGTTGCGCTCGGAGCGCACGAGCCGGACCTGCGGGAAGTTCTCGCGCACCGCCGCGGCGGTGCCGTCGGACGAGGCGTTGTCGACGACGATGACCGGACCGCCGTCGGGCAGCGCGGTCATGTGCGCGAGGGTGCGTTCCAACTCGGCTCGGCGGTTGCGCGTGATGACGGCGACCGTGACGCGTCCGCGGCTCATCGGTCGGACCCCGCCCCGGCCGTCTCCAGCCGCGCGGCCGCGGCCTCGATCTCGGCGGGCAGACGGCGGCGCCTGGCCAGGACCGCGGGAAGGCGCGTGAGCAGCTCCGCCAGGGCCCCCGCGGCGCTCCGGTCCCGCAGCGCCGCCGCGGCCAGAGGCCGGGTGTCGCGCAGGCACACCCCCAGCGGCCTGCGATGCCACGAGGTCAGAGCGACGTTGCGCAGCTCGCGGGCGCGACGCCAGTCCGACGGCGGCCGCTCGGCGGAGGGATGGTGGCGGGCGACGACCTCGTCGGCGTAGCACAGAGCCCAGCCGCGCGCGGCCAGATCGTAGGCGAGCAGCTGCTCCTCGCCGGGGAAGTGCAGGATGTCGCTGAAACCGCCGGCCTGGACGTACGCCGAGCGGCGGACGACGGCGGCGCAGGCGATGAAGCCGAGGACGGACGGCCCCGGCATCCCCTCGACAGTCCCGAGAGGACTGCGGGCCATCGCCTCGTTGAGCGGATCGGGCCGGGCCTCCTCGCCCACATGCGTGCGGGCGGCGACCAGTCCGAGACGCGGATGGGCGTCGAGGAGGTCGGCGGCCCGGCTCAGCGCCCCGCGCTCCCACCAGGAGTCGTCGTCGCTGAAGGCCACGTACGGAGTCGTGGCCGCGCGGACGCCCACGTTCCGCGCGGCGGCCCCCGCGTTGCCGGGCAGCCGGCGGTAGTGCACGTGCGGGCACCCGGCGGCCAAGGCGCGCATCCGCGGCCCGGTGTCGTCGGTCGAGGCGTTGTCGACCACGATCACCTGCGGGCTCGGATCGAGCGAAAGCAGCTCCACCACGGTGCGTTTGAGTTCGGTCGCCCGGTTCCTGGTGGCGATGACGACACTGGTGCGCTCGTCGAACATGGAGTGCGGATACCCCGACCGACCGGTCCGCACACCTGCGCGAGCGGGGAACGGCGTGTCACCGGCCGAGGTTTACCGAAGAGGACACCGGGTAGCTACCGCTTACCGATATGACACGTGACCGGACGGGTCCGAGGCGAGTTCGGGGGCTGAAGTGAAGGTTCTGGGTATCAACGCGATCTTCCACGACTCGGCGGCGGCGCTGGTCGTCGACGGGAAGGTCGTCGCCGCGGCCGAAGAGGAGCGGTTCAGCCGACGCAAGCACGGCAAACGGCCGGTGCCGTTCGCCGCCTGGGAACTGCCCGACCAGGCCATGGCCTGGTGCCTGGCCGAAGGCGGCGTGGCCCCCGGTGATCTGGACGCGGTGGCCTACGCCTACGACCCCGAGGAGGTCGACCACGAGGGCGGGGGACTCGACCCGCAGTGGGAGCCGCTGCGCACCACGTACGCCAAGCGCGTACCGCAGTTCCTGCAGACCGCGCTGCCGGGCGTCGACACCTCCACAGTGGGATTCGTGCGGCACCACGTGGCGCACGCCGCCTCCGCGGCGCTGGCCGCCTCGTTCGACGACACCGGCTCCGACTGCGCCGTGATCGTCGCCGACGGCCGCGGTGAACGCACCTCCTACCTCGCCGGGCAGTACGTCGACGGCAAACTCGTCGAACTCGCCTCGCAGGAGCTGCCGCACTCGCTGGGGCTGCTCTATGAGGACGTCACCGCCCACCTGGGCTTCGCCCGCTCCAGCGACGAGTACAAGGTCATGGCGCTGGCCTCCTACGGCACGCCGAGGTTCCTGCCCGAACTGTCCGAAGCGGTCCACATCACCGACGACGGCGGATTCCGCACCGAAGCGATCGACTGGGAGCGCCTCGTGCCGAGCCGCGAGCCCGATGCCGAACCGACCGACGCGCACGCCGACCTCGCCGCGAGCGTCCAGCGCCGCATGGAGGACGTCCTGCTCGACCTGGCGCATTGGACGCACCGCCGCACCGGGGCGAGGAACCTCGCCCTCGCCGGCGGCGTCGCCCTCAACTGCGTGGCCAACACCCGCCTGCACACCGAGGGCCCGTTCGAGCGCATATGGGTCCAGCCCGCCGCCGGCGACGCCGGCACCGCACTGGGCGCGGCCCTCCACACCGCCGCCGAACTGGGCGACGCCCCCGAGCCGATGCGCACCGCCGCGCTCGGGCGCGGCTGGAGTGACGAGGCGATCGAGGCCGAACTCGTGCGGGCCGGGCTTCACTACGAGCGTCCCGGCGACCTCGCCGCCGAGGTCGCCGCCGCCTTGGCCGCCGACGAGATCGTCGGCTGGTTCCAAGGCCGCAGCGAATTCGGGCCGCGGGCGCTCGGGCAGCGCTCGCTGCTCGCCCACCCTGGCCACGAGGACAACCTCGAACGTCTCAACGCCGTCAAAGGCCGCGAATCGTTCCGCCCGATCGCGCCGATGGTGCTCGCCGAGCGGGCCCCGGAGGTGTTCGGACGCGGCCCCCACCCCTCGCCGTACATGCTGTTCGTCCACGACGTCGAGCCGCGGTGGCGGGACCGCCTGCCCGCGGTCACCCACATCGACGGGACCGCCCGCATCCAGACCGTCGACCGCGCCGACCACCCGCTCCTGGCCGACATGCTCGCGGGCTTCGAGCACCGCACCGGCCTGCCCGCGGTGGTCAACACCAGTTTCAACACCGCCGGGCGGCCGATGGTCGACCACCCGCGCGACGCCCTCGAATGCTTCGGTTCGGCGCCGATCGACCTGCTCGCCCTCGGGCCGTTCACGGTGCGGCGCCGATGAGCACCTGTACCGTCGTCGTGCCGACCGTCGCCAGGCCCAGTCTGCGCACGCTCCTGCTCGCACTGGCCGCCGCCGAGGGCCCCGCGCCCCGCCGCCTGGTCATCGTGGACGACCGGCCCCGGCCGAACCGTCTCGACCTGCCGGACCTGCCGTTCCCGTGCGATGTGCTGCACTCCTACGGCCGCGGGCCCGCCGCGGCCCGCAACGTCGGCTGGCGTTCGGCCGACACCGAATGGGTGGCCTTCCTCGATGACGACGTCGTCCCCTCGGCGACCTGGTTCGCCGATCTCGACGCCGATCTCGCGCCGCTCGACGCCGACGACGCCGCCTCCCAGGGCCGCATCGAGGTACCGCTTCCGGAGGGGCGCAAACCCACCGACGCCGAGCGTGGCACGGCCGCCCTCGCCGACGCGCGGTGGATCACCGCCGACATGGCCTACCGGCGCGAGGCGCTCCAGGCCGTGTCCGGGTTCGACGAGCGGTTCGCCCGCGCCTTCCGGGAGGACTCCGACCTGGCGCTGCGAGTCGTCGACGCCGGTCGGCGCATCGCCTCCGGGAAGCGCGTCTCCCGCCACCCCCTCCGGTCCCGAGGTTTCCTCGCGAGCGTCCGCGATCAGATCGGCAACGCCGACAACGCGCTCATGCGGGCCAAACACGGGCCCACATGGCGCCAGCGCTCCGGAGAGCGGACCGCCAGATTCCTCAGCCACCTCGCCACCACCGGCCTCGGCGTCGCCGCCGTGATCGGGGCGCTGCGCGGCCGCCGCTGGGCCGTCGCCGCCGCAGCGGCATGGGGCGCGCAGACCGTCGGGTTCGCCGCGAACCGGATGGCCTCCGGGCCCCGCGACCCCGCCGAACTCGCCGATATGGCACTCTCCAGCGCGCTCATCCCGCCCGTCGCGACCTTCTGGAACACGGTCGGGACCCTCCGGCACCGGCCGGTGCGGCGGCCCGACGCGGTCCTGTTCGACCGCGACGACACGCTCATCGCCGACGGACCCTACCTGTCCGATGCGGAGCAGGTCCGGCCCATGCCCGGCGCCGAGATCGCGCTGCGGCGACTGCGGGCCGCCCAGATCCCCTTCGGCGTCGTCACCAACCAGTCCGGCGTCGCCAAAGGACTGATCACGCCCACCGAACTGGCGGCGGTCAACCGCCGCGTCGACGAGACGCTCGGGCCCTTCGACGTGTGGAAGATCTGCCCGCACGACGCCGAGGACCACTGCCGGTGCCGCAAACCCGCCCCCGGCATGGTCCGCTCGGCGGCCGCGGAACTCGGCGTCAAGCCCGAACGCTGCGTCATGATCGGCGACACCGGCGCCGACGTCACCGCCGCCCTCGACGCAGGCGCGCGAGCGATCCTCGTACCCACCGAGGTCACGCTGCCCGGCGAGATCGACTTCGCCCGGCGACGTGCCGCCGTCGCCGCCGACCTGTGCGAAGCGGTCAATCTGGCGCTGGGGGACATCGCATGAGCAGACGCGTCCTCATCGTCAGGCAGGACAACCTCGGCGACGTCCTGCTCGCCGGGCTCTGCGTGCGGGCCGTCGCCGCCTCCGGCGCGTCGGTCACCGTCCTCGCCGGACCACGCGGAGCCGCGGCCGCGCGACTCCTCCCCGGTGTCGACGCCGTCCTGACCTGGTGCGCGCCATGGATCGACCCCGAGCCGCCGCCGGTCACCGGCGACGGCATCGCAGCGATCCGCGAGGACATCGCCCGCCGCCGCTTCGACGCCGCGCTCATCCTCACCTCCTTCCACCAGTCGCCGCTTCCCACGGCGATGCTGCTGCGACTCGCCGGCATCCCATGGATCGGCGCCATCAGCGAGGACTACCCCGGCTCCCTACTCGACCTGCGTCACCGCCTCCCCGAGACCCTCGTCGAAACCCTGCCCGAAGCCGAACGCGCGCTCGACCTCGCCCACGCGGCCGGATACCGCCTGCCCGAAGGCGACGACGGCCGCCTGGCCCTCGCCGGACCGCTGCCCGAGATCGACGGCCCGGCCCTGCCCGACCGCTACATCGTCGTCCACCCCGGAGCCTCGGCCCCGGCCCGGCGCATGTCCGCGCCGCACCTGGCCGCCGTCGTCGACGCCCTCCAGGACCAGGGCCACGCCGTCGTCGTCACCGGATCGGGCTCCGAACGGGACCTCACCGCCGCCGTCGCCCGAGACCGCGCCACCGACTTGGGCGGACGGACCGCACTGGACCAGCTCGCCGCCGTCATCGACCGCGCCGAGGCCGTCGTGGCCTCCAACACCGGAGCCGCTCACCTGGCCGCCGCCGTCGCGACCCCCGTCGTCAGCCTCTTCGCCCCCGTCGTCCCCGCGGCGAAATGGCGGCCCTACCGGGTGCCGCACGTGCTCCTCGGCGACCAGCACGCCCCCTGCCGCGACACGCGAGCCAGGCACTGCCCCGTCCCGGGGCACCCGTGCCTGGAGACCGTGACGCCCCGGGCCGTGATCGCGGCCGTCGAATCGCTCATGACCGCCGCCGCGACGACTTGAACGCCGACTTTCTGTGAGGACTGCAACAGCACGACACCGAGAGACGAGAGGAACAGCGATCATGACCGACACGAGCGCCACCGAAGAGCACTGGCGTCAACTCGGCGCCGCCATGGAACGGCTCCAGTCGGAAGCGCCCCGCGTCCACCGCTGGGGCGAGCACCTCGCCCGGACCCTCTCCGACGGCGGACGGCTCCTCGCCTGCGGCAACGGCGGCTCCGCCGCCGAAGCGCAGCACCTGACCGGCGAACTGGTCGGCCGCTTCCGAGCCGACCGGCCGCCGTTCTCGGCGATCGCGCTGCACGCCGACACCTCGGCGGCGACCGCCGTCCTCAACGACTACGGCGAGCACGAGTACTTCGCCCGGGCCGTCCGCGCGCACGGCCGCCCCGGCGATGTCCTCATCGCCCTGTCCACCAGCGGCTCCAGCCACAACATCGTCAACGCCGCCAAAGTCGCCATCCAAGAGGGATTGACGGTGTGGGGCATGACCGGGCCGGCGCCGAACCGGCTGACCACCCTCGTCGACGACGCCATCGCCGTCACGGCCGAGACCACCGCCACCGTCCAGGAGGCGCACCTGGCGATTATCCACGCCCTGTGCGGCGCCTTCGACGCCGCGCTCGACGCCGCCCCGGAGGAACCGACATGAAACGGCTCGTGATCGTGGGCGACACGTTCCTCGACACCGACGTCCACGGGCGCTCCGAGCGGCTCTGCCCCGAAGCGCCCGTCCCCGTGGTCGACGCCGCCGAAGAGATCCACCGGCCCGGCGCCGCCGGACTGGCGGCCATGCTCGCCGCCCGCGACTCACCGCGCACCAGCCTCGTCACCGCCCTCGCCGAGGACGAGGCCGGCCGGCGGCTGCGCGAACTGCTCGAACCGCACGTCGACCTCGTCGCGATGCCGCTTCAGGGCTCCACCGTCCGCAAGACCCGCATCCGCGTCGGCAACCAGCTCATCGCCCGCATCGACCACGGCGACGGCCGGTCGCCGTCCGGGGAACTCGACGACGCCGCGGCCATGACGCTCGCCCGCGCCGACGCCATCCTCGTCGCCGACTACGGCCGAGGCACCGCCGAACACCCCGGACTGCGCCGACTCCTGGCCGAACTCGCACCCCGCATCCCCGTCATATGGGACCCGCACCCGGCCGGGCCGACGCCCGTCCCCGGTCTGCGGCTCGTGACACCGAACCAGATCGAGGCCGCCCGGCTCGCCCCGAGCGTCGACGGCCACCGGCAGCTCGCCGAGCGCCTCCGGGACGCCTTCGGCAGCGATGCCGTCGCCGTGACCCGCGGCGCCCAGGGCGCGACCCTGGCGACCGCGAACCGGACCACACGAATCCCGCCACCGCCCGCCGCCGCCTCCGCCGCCGACCGCTGGGTCGACACGTGCGGCGCGGGCGACCGGTTCAGCGCCGCCGCCGCGAACGCGTTGCTGACCGGCGCGGACGTCCACCAGGCCGTGTCCACCGCCGTCACGGCCGCCTCGCAGTTCGTCGCCGCCGGAGGCGTCGGCGCCGTCCACGAGGCCCCGACCGCGGGCGAGCCCGAGGCGACGTCCGAGCCCGTCGACGCGTGCGAACTGGCCGCCCGCATCCGAGACGACGGCGGCACCCTCGTCGCCACGGGCGGCTGCTTCGACCTGCTGCACGCCGGCCACATCGACCTGCTCCGGCGCGCCCGGGCCATGGGCGATGCATTGATCGTGTGCCTGAACTCCGATGAGTCCGTCAAACGCCTCAAGGGCCCCGGCAGACCCGTCGTCACCGCCGCCGACCGCGCCCGGCTGCTCGCCGAACTCGCCGTCGTCGACGCCGTCGCCGTCTTCGACGAACCGACGCCCACCCGCCTCCTCGAACGGATCCGGCCGCACGTCTGGGTCAAGGGCGACGACTACGCGGGCCGGCCGATCCCCGAATCGCACACCGTGCACCGCCACGGCGGCGAGATCGTCGTCGTCCCCATCGTCGACGGCTACTCCACCACCGAGATCATCGCGACCATGAGCACCACACCGACAAGAATGGAGCACGAATGATGCTGGGCAACGTCCTCGTCACCGGCGGAGCCTCGGGGCTCGGAGCCGCCGCGGCCGCCGAGATCCTCGACGCCGGAGGCACACCGCTGATCCTCGACCGCAAGGCCCCCGAAGTGAAGGTCCCCTACCGCAAGGCCGATCTGGCCGACACCGAGGCCACCGCCGAGGCCGTCCACGAGCTCGCGACCGAGACCGGACGCCTCGACGCGGTCTTCACCGCCGCCGGCATCGACTCCTGCGGCGCGCTGGCCGACGTGCCCGCCGAAGACTGGGAACAGGTGATCAGAGTCAACCTGCTCGGCACCGCCGCGACCGTCCGCGCCGCCCTGCCGCACCTGACCGAGACCCGCGGCAAGGTCGTCACCTGCGCCTCTACCCTCGGCGTCAAGGCCGTCGCCGACGCCACCGCCTACTGCGCCTCCAAATTCGGCGTCGTGGGCTTCACCCGGGCGCTGGCCGCCGAGACCGCCGGACGCATCGGCGTCACCCTCCTCGTCCCCGGCGGGATGCGCACCGGCTTCTTCGACGGCAGGCCCGAGCAGTACAAGCCCGCGCCCACGGCGAAGCTCAACGATCCGCGCGACGTCGCCCGCGCCGTCGTCTTCGCACTGCAGCAGCCGCCCGGCTGCGAGGTGCGCGAAATGGTCGTCTGCTGCTCCGAAGAGACCTCATGGCCGTGAGGGCGACCGTCCTGGTCCTGCGGGCGCTGGGCGTCGGCGATCTCCTCACCGCCGTCCCCGCCCTGCGGGCGCTGCGCGAGATGTTCGACGAACAGCGGATCGTCCTGGCCGCGCCCGAGCCGCTGCGCGAACTCGTCGACCTGATCGAAGCGGTCGACCGCCTCCACCCGACGGGAGGGCTCGGCGAACTGAAGTGGCGCGACGAGCCGCCCGCCGTGGCCGTCAACCTGCACGGCAGAGGCCCCGAGAGCCTGCGCGATCTGCTCGCCGCCGACCCCTCGGCCCTCATAGCGCACCGCAACCCCGCCGTGCCGAACGTCCCGGGCCCGCGCTGGCGACCTGAACTGCACGAGGTCGACCGCTGGTGTCGCCTACTGGAGGAACACGGCATCGCCGCCGACCCGACCGACCTCGCCCTCGCGCCACCGCCGAAACCCACACCGCACGGCGGCGCCGTCGTCGTCCACCCCGGGGCCGCCGCGGCCGCCCGGCGCTGGCCCGCCGACCGCTTCGCCCACGTCGCCCGGAACCTCCACGAAGACGGCCACCGCGTCCTCATCACCGGCGGCCCCGCCGAAACGGACCTCGCGCGGTCCGTGGCCGCCGCCGCGGGCCTCGCGCCCCGCCGGGTCCTGGCCGGCCGGACCCGGCTCGACGAGCTGGCCGCCGTCGTCGCCGCGGCACGCCTGGTCCTCAGCGGCGACACCGGCGTGGCCCACCTCGCCACCGCGTTCGGCACTCCCTCGGTGGTGCTGTTCGGCCCCACCCCGCCGACACTGTGGGGCCCACCGCCGGGGCGGCGACGCCACGTCGCGATGTGGGCCGGACGCACCGGCGACCCGCTCGGCGACCGGCCCGACCCCGGCCTGCTCGAACTCGAACCCGACCCGGTCCTCGACCGGTGCCGCGAGCTGATCGGCCGCCACGCCCGCTGAGCGCGCCCACGTGACGCGGCCACGACGCGCCCTCGCGGCACCGCTCGTCCCCACACCCACGGGTACCCTGATGATGATGTCACTGCCGAGTAATCCGATAACGCGACGAATCGCCCTCCTGGGCTGGTCCGTGCGACGGCTCAGCCTCACGCTGGCCGCCGCCGTCCTGCTCGTCTTCGCGTTCCTCACCGGCGCGCTCGTCGTCTTCTGGATCGGCATACCGATCACCGTCGCCCTCATCCTCGCCATCCGAGTCTGGGCCAACCTGCAGCGGTCCATCATCGGCGAGCAGCTCGGCGTCGACATCGCGGCCCCCTACAAACCGCTGTCCGGGACCAGGCTCGACCAGCGGACGCTCGCGCTCATCCGCGAGCCCGCCACCTGGCGCGACGTCGCCTGGCTCGCCATCGACGCCACACTCGGCCTCATCGTCCATCTCGTCTATCTCGGCGTGTTCGCCCTCGCCGTCTACTACCTCGTGCAGCCGCTGCTGCTGGCGACCGTCCTCGACCCCTCCCAGTCGACCGTCAACGACCTGCGCTTCTACGATTTCGGCACCCCCGCCAAGGCACTCATGCTCGTGCCGCTCGCGCTCGGCTTCGGGGCGGCCTGGTGGCGCTGGGGCCCGCTGTTCCTGCGCTGGTACGGCCAACTGGGCGCGAAACTCCTCGGGCCCACCGCGAACGCGCTGCTCACCGCCCGTGTCTCAGAACTGCGCGAATCACGCGACCAGACCATCGACCACGCCGCCGCCGAATTGCGCCGCATCGAGCGCGACCTCCACGACGGGGCCCAGGCGCGCATCGTCGCACTCAGTCTGACCCTCGGCATGGCCGAGGAGCTGCTCCACAACGCCCGGCCCAAGGAAGCCGCCGATCTCGTCGGGGAGGCCCGCCAGGCGTGCTCCGAAGCGCTCAACGAGGTCCGCCGCCTCGCGCGCGGCATCCACCCGCCGGTCCTGGCCGATCGGGGTTTCTCCGGCGCGCTCCAGGCTATGTCCCTCGACCACCCGCTGTCGGTCAGTGTCGTCGACCGGCTCCGCGGCAAACTTCCCGCTCCCGTCGAGGCGGCCGCCTACTTCGCCGTCAGCGAGATCCTCACCAACATCACCAAGCACGCCGAGGCAACCAAGGTTCGCATCCTCGTAGGGCACGTCGACGGCGAGCTGCTCGTCGAGATCTACGATGACGGGCGGGGCGGTGCCAAAGCCGCCCCCGGCAGCGGACTCGACGGCGTGCGCCGACGCCTCGCCGCCTTCGACGGCACGCTCGCGATGGTCAGCCCCGTCGGCGGACCCACGGTCGTGACGCTGAAGATCCCCTGCGAGCCGAGCCCGCTGCCCGCTGTGGCCGGGACCGCCGCCGAAGACAGCACCATTGATTAAGGACCGCCATGGACGTCGTCCTCGCCGAAGACCACTCCCTCCTGCGTGACGGACTCACCCGGATGCTCGAAGCCCACGACTGCACCGTGGTCGAAGCCGTCGACAACGGCCCCGCGCTCACCGCGGCGCTGCTGAACCACCGGCCCGACGTCGCCGTCGTCGACATCCGTCTGCCGCCGACCTTCACCGACGAGGGCCTGCGCGCCGCAATCGAGGCCCGCCGTACCATTCCCGCCCTGCCGATCCTGGTGCTCTCCCAGTACGTCGAGCAGCTGTACGCGCGTGAACTCCTCGGCGACCGCCGCGGCGGTGTCGGATACCTGCTCAAAGACCGCGTCTCGAACGTCGGCGAGTTCATCGAGGCGCTGCGGCGCGTCGCCGCCGGCGGCACCGCCATGGACCCCGAGGTGGTCGCCAGCCTGCTCGGCAAGCAGCAGAACCGGCTCGACGCGCTCACCGCCCGCGAGCAAGAGGTCTTGGGGCTCATGGCCGAGGGCCGCACCAACGCCGCGATCGCCGCGCAACTGTTCATCAGCGAGAAGGCCGTTGGCAAGCACTCGGCCAACGTCTTCCGCAAACTGGGGCTCAACCAGTCGGAGGACGACAACCGGCGTGTCCTGGCCGTGCTCGCCTACCTCGAGAACTAGGGCTGTTCGAGGACTCGGACAGCGCCCGTCCAGGACCCTTGAGCAGGACCTGGGTAGGTGAAAGCCCCCACTTCGGCGGTGGGCATAGCCGTCCGAAAGTCGGTGTCTCAGCCCACTGCACGTTGCCACTCCCGCGACCAGAATTGAAGCGTCGATCCGATCAATCGGCGCGGAGCCAAGCAGCGCCGGCCCGAACGGCCCAGCGAGGACGGCCCGTTGAGAACGGCCCGCTCGCGAGCGGCCCATTCGAGAGGGAGTCATGCCATGGCGACATTGACCGACACCGGCATCAGGATGGCCGGACCCAGACCCGTCAAAGGCGAACCGCGCGACGCCGGACGCCAATCGCTGGTCTATCTGTTCTTGCTCGTGCCGATGGCCGCTCTGGCCGTGGCGGTGCCGTTCGCGTGGACGACCGGCCTGCTCGGTTGGACCGACGTCATCCTCGCGATCGTGTTCTTCGAGCTGACCGGACACGGCGTCACCATCGGATACCACCGGCTGTTCACGCACGGCTCGTTCAAGGCGAACCGCCCGCTCAAGATCACGCTCGCGATCCTGGGGAGCATGTCGGTACAGGGACCGGTCATCAACTGGGTGGCCGACCACCGGCGTCACCACGCGTTCTCCGATAAGGAGGGCGACCCGCACTCGCCGTGGCTGTTCGGCACCTCGCCCTGGGCGCTCACCAAGGGTTTCTGGCACGCGCACATGGGCTGGATGTTCCAGCGCGACAACACCAGCAACCAGGAGCGTTTCGCTCCGGACCTGCTCAAGGACAAGGACATCGTCGCGATCGACCGGCTGTTCTGGCTGTGGACGCTGCTGACCTTCCTCCTGCCGGCCGCGCTCGGCGGTCTGATCACCATGTCGTGGGCGGGCGCGCTCACCGCGTTCTTCTGGGCGAGCCTGGTCCGCATCTCGGCGCTGCACCACACGACGTGGTCGACCAACTCGATCTGTCACATGATCGGCGAGCGGCCGTTCAAGAGCCGCGACAAGGCCGCGAACTTCTGGCCGCTGGCCCTGCTGTCCTTCGGCGAGTCCTGGCACAACTCCCACCATGCCGATCCGTCCTGCGCCCGCCACGGTGTCAAACGCGGCCAGATCGACACTTCGGCTCGCTGCATCCGCCTCTTCGAGAAGGCCGGCTGGGCCACGAACGTCAAATGGCCCACCCCCGAACGACTGGCGAAACTCGCCAACGAATGACCCGCTCCGGGACGCTGACCGGCGTGTCATGAGAGGGCGTGGGCGTCGACCCGGTCTTTCGAACATGTCGGCCGTGCCAGCGCGCGGCGTGTCCAGCGGCCGGTCACGGTGATCACGGTGGTGAAGACGAGCGCGAGCGCTGCGACGCCGATGAAGGCGGTGCGCAGATCCAGGGCCCCCGCGATGAGGCCCACGTAGGGCGGGCCCAAGAGGAATCCGAGATAAGCGGTGGTCGCCACGGTTGAGGTGGCTCGTGCCCGCAGACTGGGCGCGATGTCGCGCAGGTTGTGGCTGAGCAGGGTCGGGAACAGCGGCGCGGTCCCGGCGGCGGCGACGGCGAGCCCGGCCAGGGCGAGGGGGACGTTCGGGGCGAGGGCGAGGAGGAGGGTGCCTCCGGTGGCTCCCGCGCCGCTGAAGAGCAAGAGCGCGGCGGGGCGGCTTCGTGAGAGCGGGGCCGAGGCGAATCGCGCCGCGGCCGCGGTGGCGGCGAACGTCGCGGGCGCGAGAGCGGCGATTTCGGGCGGGGCCGTGAACGCGTCCGTGAGCAGTACGGCACCCCAACTCTGGTGGGCGTTCTCGGTCGCATAGGCCAGGGCCCCCACCGCGCCGAGCACTATGAGTGCAATCATGCCGTACAGCCCGACGGCGTGCGGCCTCCTGTGTTCGTCGGCGAGTGTCGAGCCGGTGCCGGACTCTGGGCGCGCGGGCTCGGCGAGCACTCCGGCGGTTCCGGCGAGCGCGATGACCGAAAGCGCTGCCAGGACGAAGACCGCCTGCGGTGTCAGTGCCTGCGAGAGCAGGAGCCCGGTACCGAGGCTGGAGGCGACCACGGCCAGGGAGAAGGTGCCGTGGGCCCGCGTGAGCACCGGTCGGCCGGTGTGGTGCTCCGCGTGCCCGGCGAGCGTATTGATCGCGACATCGGCGGCTCCGGACGTGGCGCCGACGGCCAGCATGCACGCGGTGACGGAGACGCCGTCGCGGGCTCCGGAGCCGACGGCGATCCCGGCGGCGCCGAGCAGTATCAGCAGGATCGGGATCGGCCGTAGTCCGAAGCGGTCCAGCAATCTGCCGGTGACCGCCATCGCGGGCAGTGCGCCGACGCCCACGAACAGCAGCGCCGTGCCCAGTTGCGTCTCGCTCAAGGCGGCTTGAGTCCTGATCGCGGGCAGCGCCGCGCCCCAGGCACCCCAGAAGACGCCGAACGCCCCGAATGCGGCGTATGCGGCCAGTGCGATCCGAGGCGATCGCGTTCGGGGGGCAGTGGAAACGGTTGAGAGGACCATATGTGTAACGTTACACATGTAAGGTGGGGGTATGTCAACCCCGCGCAAGCGCCCAACCGTCAAAGACGTCGCAGCCGAAGCCGGAGTCGGAGTCATGACCGTCTCTTACACCTTCAACCGGCCGGAGCGGGTCGCGGCGGAGACGAGGTCTCGCGTCCTGGCCGCCGCCGAGCGCCTGGGCTACCAGCGTCCCGACGGCACCGCCCGCGCCCTGCGTTCAGGTCGCACCGGCCAGCTCGGCATCGTGTTCGGCGAGCACCTCTCCTATGCCTTCGACGACCTGCGGGCCGCGGCGTTCCTCGCCGGCATCGCCGACGTGTGCGTCGAGGAGGCGATGGGGATGATGCTGATTCCCACGCACGGCACCGACTCGGACACCGATCGCGTCCTGGAGGCGGCGGTGGACGCCTACGTGCTGTGGACGACCACCGACGACGATCCCGTGCTCACCGCCGTCGCCCGCAGCGGACGCTCGGCGAGCATCCAGGGCGGGCCGGAGGTGCCGGGAATCACTCGTATCGGGCAGGACGATCACGCCGCGGCGAACGCCGTCGTGCGGGCGGCGCTGAGCCACGGGGACTTCCCGGTCGTCATCAGTTTCCCCCTCGACAAGCAAAGGAACCCGGTCCTCACCGATGGCGGCGCCCTGCCGGACGGCGTGGCATTCCCCGTCACCCGGCAGCGTCTGACCGGATATGCGCAAGCCGTGACCGCCGCAGGACGCGACTGGAGCGCAACGCCCGTCGCCGTCGTCGAGCGCAACCGGCGCGACCAGGCGGAGACCGCACTGCTCGGTCTTCTCGAACACATTCCCGCCGGTGCCTCCCCGGTGGTGCTGACGATGAGCGACGAACTCGCCCTCGGCGCGCGCACCACGCTGAACGGCCTGGGCCGGACCGCCGTCATCACCGGCTGGGACGGCTCGCCCGAAGCCCTCTCCGCGGGGATCATCACCGTGACCAACCCCCTGCGTGAACAGGGGCGCCTCTGCGCCCGCGCCGCCCTCGGCGCCGACACGCCCGTATACCCGATCGGCTGGGAGGTCCTCGATCCCCTCGCCGAGGGACCGAGCACCCCGTGACCGGACAGGGCCGAGCTCAGCGAGGCAGGGCGATGACCGGCTCGCGGTCCCGCTCACGCCAGGGACGCGAGGATCGCCGCCGTCCTTTCGGGCCGGATCAGCGGTTCCACATGGGCGGCGTCGAGTGAGTGGGCGTCGAACTGATTGTCCGGGGTGAGGGCGTCGGCCTCCTCGATGAACAGGTCCTGCAATGCCAAGGGGATCGAGGTGTCCTTGACGAGACGGATGTAGGAGCGCGGGATCCGGCCCCACGTCTCGGCCTGTGCCCGGTGCTCCGGGCCACCGGTATCGAGCGCCTCGTCGGGCTGGAGTGTGGATAGGAACGTCAGGAACTCGTCGTCGGTGCCCTCTTCCAGCATTGACCTCTTCACCGCTGTGAGAAGTGCCGGATCGGCGGTGCGCCAGTTCATGCGAATTGCGCCCAGCTCGGCCGGATCGGCCGTGATCACGCCCGCCGCCTCGCCGAGCGCGCTCGAGGCGTACTCGGGCAGCGCCGTGTACTCCCCGGGCGTGCGATCCACGCAGCACCACGCCGACATGTAGACCATACGGTCGATCAGGTCGGGGTACGTGTTGCCGAGTGCGGTGAGCGTGAGGCCCCCGCGGCTGTGCGCCAGTACGATCACCGGCCCGTGTTCCTTGGCCCGCCGCAGGATCTCGGCCACGTGCTCGACGTTGTCGGCCAGGGTGCGGCCGACCATGCCGGACGGCACGGTTGCGAGCGCGGTCGGGTCCTGCGGCGCCTGGTAGGCCGCTGGGAAGGTCGCTGCGAAGCCGTGTCCCGGCAGGTCCACCGCGAGCGAGCGGTGCCCCAGCAGCGCGAGCTCCCGTTGCAGTGGCGCCCAGGCGAAGGAGTTGCCGTTGGACCCGTGAACGAGGACGAATGTGGGTGTCATGGTGGAATCCTCACACGTGTCCTACCGCTCGCAGGCAGCGGTTCGCCACTTCGCGGAGGGCTTTCGCTACCTCTTCGCCTTCGATGAGCTCGAAGTCGATGCCGAACATGCACAGGAACGAGGCGATCACCCGCGGGTCGGAGCCGCCCAAGGTGAGCACACAGCCGTGCTCCTCGGCGGCCTCGACCAGACCGTCGGCGGGGGAGATGCCCGGCGCGACCCGTTCGAGCGGAGCATGGAACCTGACGCGCACCCGGTAGGCCCACACCGATGAGAACCGCTCGGCCAGGTATCCGGCCGCATCGCCTCCGGGCGGCTCTCGTTCGGCGAAGCCGGGCCCGGTCGGCGGGCGTGGACGCAGTCGGTCGATCCGGAAGGTCCGCCAGTCGTCGCGGTCGAGATCGAACGCCAGGAGGTACCAGCGTCGGCCCCAGGAGACGATCCGTACCGGTTCGGTCCGGCGGTACGAGGCGGTGCCGTCGTGGCTGACATAGTCGAACCGCAGTGATCGGCGATCGCGGCACGCCGTGGCGAGGAGCGCCAGCGTCTCGCCGTCGACGGTCGGCACGTCCTGGTCGGGAACGGCGACCGTGGCGGCTTCGAGCGCACGCACCCGGCCTCGCAGCCGTGGCGGCAGCACCTGTTCCAACTTGCCCAGTGCGCGCCTCGCGGCCTCTTCCGAGTCGGCGATCGACCCGCCGGCGGCGCTGCGCAGCGAGACCGCCGCGGCCACCGCCTCCTCGTCGTCCAGCAGCAGCGGCGGGACCTTCGCGCCCGCCCCGAGCCGATAGCCCCCGGCCGTGCCCATCGTGGCCAGGACGGGGTAGCCGAGCGAACGGAGACGGTCGACGTCGCGTCTGACGGTGCGAGTGCTGACCTCCATGCGTTCGGCCAGTTCCCTCGCGCTCCACTCGCGCGGGGTCTGAAGGTGGGACAGCAGCCGCAGCAGGCGGGCGGAGGTTTCCAACATGCCCCGATCCTGACAGGGAAGTAGGACAGTGCTTGACCGATACGGTTCTTAACCTGGGCCCCATGGAACACCACGATGACATCCGTCCCTTCCGCATCGACGTCCCACAGGCCGACTTGGAGGACCTCTCCCGGCGGCTCACCGACACCCGCTGGCCCGATGAGCTGCCCGACGTCGGCTGGTCGCGAGGCATCCCGGTCGATTCGCTCAGGGAACTGGCCGAGTACTGGCGAACCGGTTTCGACTGGCGCGCGCAAGAGGCCGAACTCAATGCCCACCCGCAGTTCACCACCGAGATCGACGGCCAGCGAATCCACTTCGTCCACGTCCGTTCGCCCGAACCCGAAGCGGTGCCGCTGCTGCTGATCCACGGCTGGCCCAGCTCGTTCACCGAGTTCCTCGGCGCGATCGGCCCGCTCAGCGATCCCCGATCCCACGGTCTCGACCCGGAGCGCGCCTTCGACCTGGTGATCCCCTCCCTGCCCGGGTACGGTTTCTCGACACCGCTGTCCGAACCGGGCTGGAATGCCGAACGCATCGCGCAGGCGTTCGTCGAGCTGATGACGCGCCTGGGTTATGAGCGCTACGGCGTCCAAGGCGGCGACATCGGCGCCATGGTCGCCCCCGAGATGGGCCGGCTCGAACCCGAACGTGTCATCGGTGTCCACGTCAACGCGCTCTTGACCTTCCCCACCGGGGCCGAAGGGGAGATGGAGGGGCTCGACGAGGCCGAACGGCAACGCTGGCGGGACATGCAGGCGTTCAACGACGGCTATCTTCAGATTCAGGGCAAGAGCCCGCAGACCCTCGCCTATGCCCTGGTCGATTCGCCGGTCGGACAGTTGGCGTGGATCGTCGAGAAGTTCGCGGCCTGGACCGATGCGCCTCCCGGTCGGCCCGAGGAGGCGCTCGGCCGCGACCGGATGCTGGCCGACGTCAGTCTGTACTGGTTCACCGGCACCGCCGGGTCGGCCGCCCAGTACTACTACGAGTTCGTCACCGCCGCCGACTGGAGCACCGAGGAGGGGAGCACCGTGGCGTGGGAGGCCGGTGAGCGGGATGCCGAGTCCGCCGGCGGGGACGGCGCCGAAGGCGGCTGGGAGCCCGAGCGCGGCACGGTGCCGACCGGCGTGCTCGTCTCAAAGTTGCAAGATGTGGCGATCCGGCCGTGGGCCGAACGCGATCACCACATCGTCCGCTGGACCGAATACGAGCGCGGCGGCCATTTCTTCGCGGCCGAGCAGCCCGAGCTGTTCGCCGCCGACGTCCGCGACTTCTTCGCCGAACTCAAGTGAACGCGGGCGGGGCCGTGGTGCGGCCCCGCCCGTCTTCAACGACGGTCCCCGAGACGGCCGCGCCGCCGCGCTTTGAGGACCAGTGCCCCGGCGATCCCGGTGGCGGCCGCGACGGCGATCCTGCGCTGCGCGGTGCGGCGGCGTCCGCCCCACCCGCCCGTGGTCTCGGCGTCCTCGGTCCGCGTCGAGGGCCTGTAGAGGTTCCCCACAGTGTCCTCCGCCGCCTTCCTGCGCGAGAGGTGCTGCCGGTCGGTCTTCTTGGCGGTGAGGCGCTCGGCCATGCCCGGGGCGCGCTTGCTCATCATCTTCATCAGGCGCGCGCCCGAGCCGCAGTGCACCTCGCGGCGGGGTGAGCGCGCGGTCCTGACGATCGCACGGGCCGCCCGTCGCGGGCGGTTCACCGGCGGCATCGGCCGCACGGCGCGGCCGGTGCGGTTGGCGGCCTGCTCGAAGATCGGCGTGTCGAAGGTGGACAGGAGTACGGTGCAGACATGCACCCCGGGCCGGTGTTCGAGCATCAGCTCGCTGCGGAGGCTCCCCGACAGGGACCGGACGGCGGCTTTGGACATGTCGTAGGCCGAGGTGTACGGCTGGGGCGTGTCGGCGACGACGGAGGCCACGTTGATCAGCACGCCCGACCCCTGCTCGCGCATCCACGGCAGGGCCGCCCTCGCGCCGTTCACGTAGCCGAACACGTTGACGTCGATGAGGCGGCGCAGATCCTCCTGCGGCATCCTCAGGAACGGCGAGAACATCGACACCGCCGCGTTGTTGACCCATACGTCGATCCGGCCGAAGCGCCGGACCGCGGCATCGGCCAGACCGTCCACGGCGTCGGCGTCGGTCACATCGACCTCCACGGCCGTCGCCGGGGCTCCCAGCGCCTCGCACGCGGTCACGGTGTCCTCCAGGGCCGATTTGCGGCGCGCGGCCAGCATCAGCGACGCACCCTCCTCGGCGAAGGCCAGCGCCGTCGCCTTCCCGATCCCGCTGCTCGCTCCGGTGATGACCACCACGGCACCACGTATCCGCATCCGGCTCGCCTCCTTGCAGTCCGGGCCTGTGCCCGCGGCCCGGTCGGGCCAGGGAAGGTGTTACCCGAAGGCGGCGTCGATTACACCGAGTGGCGAATGATGTTCGATGCCGGGCGGGTCACCGGGCCGAATGCCGTTCGAGGAAGCGATAGACCTCGGTCTCGTCCACACCGGGGAAGGACCCCAGCGGCATCGCCGCGAACTGCGAGGATGCCGCCCGGGCCGTCGGCCACACCTGGCCAGCCCAGGTCGCGGCCAAATCCCGCGGCGGGTTCCGGCAGCAGTCCGGGTCGGGGCAGCGCGAGACCGAGCGGGCGGTCGTCTCCTTGCCGCGGAACCACTTCACCGCCTCGTACGGCACGCCGATGCTCAGCGAGAACTCTCCGTCCGGTCCCCGCTCGGTCCGGGCGGTGCACCAGTACGTGCCCGTGGCCGTGTCGGTGTACTGGTTGAAGGCATTGAACTTATCGGGCACGTCGAACACCTGCCGGCTCGTCCAGTACCGGCACACCGCCTGGCCTTCGATCGCGCCGGTCGCGTCGGTCGGGAAGGCCACATCGTCGTTCTCGTACGCCTTGAAGATGATCCCGGACTTGTGGACCTTCTGGAAATGGGTGCGGATGCCCAGGTGGTGCGTCGCGAGGTTCGTGAACCGGTGCGCGGCGGCCTCGTAGGACACCGCGAAATTGTCACGGAGGTCTTCGACGGCGATCTCCTTCTCCCGCATGGCCTCCCGCATGAACTTCACGGCGCTCTCCTCGGGGATCAGGAGCGCGGCGGCCAGGTAGTTCGTGGCCACGCGCTGGCCGAGGAACTCCAGGTAGGTCTGCGGCACCCGGTGCTCCAGGACGTGGCTCGCGAGCGCCTGGAGCAGGACCGTCCTCGGATCGCGCGAGGAGTCCTTGTTCGGCGTCAGGTAGATCCGCCGGTGGCGCAGATCGATCACCGAGCGCGTCGAGTGCGGCAGGTCGTCGACGTGGTGGAGCGCGAACCTGAGATAGGCGGCCAGATCGGAGATCTGGTGCTGCGACAGTGGACCGCCCGTATACCCCACGTGCCCCAGCAGCGCGCGGGCCTCGGCTTCGATATCGCCGAAGTAGTTGTCCTTCTCCCGCATGCGCCGACGCAGTTCGGTGTTCGCGCGCCGGGCCTCCTCCGGGGTGGCGGCGTGCAGGTTCGTCTGGCGGTCGACCTCGCGGTGCAGACCGACGAGCGCCTCCAGGACCTCGGTCGGAATCCGTGAGGACGGCCTGATGCTCGGCAGGCCGAGCGTGGCGTACTGCTCGCTGCGCTGCGAGCGTTCGAGCTCGATCTCCAGGGCCACACGGCGGTTCGGTGGATCGGCTCCGAGCAGTTCGTCCGAGCTGACGCCCAGCGCGTGCGCCAGGGCCCGCAGCATCGACAGCTTCGGCTCCTTCTTGCCGTTCTCGATCAGCGAGAGCTGCGAGGGCGCCGCGCCCACGACCGCACCGAGATCGTCGAGGCTCATGCCGCGTTGCTTGCGCAAGTGCCGGATCTGTTTGCCGAGGCTGATGAGATCGACGGCCGTGTCCTCGTCGGCCGAGAGCCGTGCGGCCTCGGCCGCGCCCCACGGCCGATGCTCGGCACGTGGATCGGCGCTCGGGGAAGAATTCTTTGCCATTTCTTCATTATTAGCGAAGAACCGCGGTTCTTTCCAGTGCAGACGGCTTACTCAGCGGCTTCTGACGGGAAAGAATGCAGTTACCTGCAAGTAGTGTTCGCCGTTCGGCGGACACCGAAGACCGTGGGAGAAGCCGATGTCCGAAACCGCAGACGATCAGAGCCTCGCCGCCGAACGGCTGAGCCGCGAATGGGCCGCCGATCCGCGCTGGGCGCGCACCGCCCGCGACTACAGCAGCGCCGACGTCGTGCGACTGCGCGGCCGCGTCACCGAAGAGCACACCCTGGCCCGCCGCGGGGCCGAGAGGCTCTGGAAACGCCTCGCCGACGATGCCGCCTCGGGCGGCTACACCGGCGCGCTCGGCGCGCTCACCGGCAACCAGGCCGTCGAACAGGTCAAGGCCGGCCTGCGTGCGATCTACCTCTCGGGTTGGCAGGTGGCCGCCGACGCCAACCTCGCCGCCCAGACCTACCCCGACCAGTCGCTGTACCCCGCGAACTCCGTCCCGCTCATCGTGCGCCGCATCAACAACGCGCTGCTGCGCGCCGACCAGATCGAGTACGCCGAAGGGACCGCTTCGGTCGAGGACTGGCTCGTCCCCATCGTCGCCGACGCCGAAGCCGGATTCGGCGGCCCGCTCAACGCCTACGAGCTCATGAAGGCCATGATCGCCGCCGGAGCCGCCGCCGTCCACTGGGAGGACCAGCTGGCCTCCGAGAAGAAGTGCGGTCACCTCGGCGGCAAGGTCCTCGTCCCGACCTCCCAGCACCTGCGGACCTTGAACGCCGCCCGTCTCGCCGCCGACGTCGAAGGCGTCCCGACGCTCATCATCGCCCGCACCGACGCCGAGGCCGCCACGCTGCTGACCTCCGACGTGGACGAACGCGACGCCGAATTCCTCACCGGCGAACGCACCGCCGAAGGCTACTACCGGGTCCGGGGCGGCCTGGAGCCGTGCATCGCCCGCGCCAAGGCCTACGCGCCGTACGCGGACCTGCTGTGGATGGAGACCAGCACGCCCGACCTGGCGACCGCCCGAGCCTTCGCCGAGGCGGTCAAGGCCGAGCACCCCGACCAGATGCTCGCCTATAACTGCTCCCCGTCCTTCAACTGGAAACGGCACCTGGACGACGACGCGATCGCGCGATTCCAACGCGAGCTCGGAGCGATGGGCTTCGTCTTCCAGTTCATCACCCTCGCAGGGTTCCACGCCCTCAACTACTCGATGTTCGACCTCGCCCACGGCTACGCTCGCGACGGCATGAGCGCCTACGTGGAGCTCCAAGAATGCGAGTTCGCCGCCGAAGCGCGCGGGTACACCGCCACCAGGCACCAGCGCGAGGTCGGCACCGGCTACTTCGACCACGTCACCGGTGCGCTCAACCCGAGCGGCTCCACACTGGCCCTGGCCGGCTCGACCGAGTCGGGCCAGTTCTGACCGACGCACACCGCACCACCGACCACAAGGAGAAAACCGATGCGCTCGCTCACCGAGACCCGCACCGCCGCGGCGGTGACCATCGACGGCCCGGCCGTCGATCGCCAAGACGAGATCCTGACATCCGAGGCGCTGGACTTCCTCGCCGAACTGCATCACGCGTTCGTCGGCCGCCGGCAAGAGCTCCTGCAACGCCGCCAGGAGCGCCGAGCCCGGATCGCGGACGGGCTCGACCCGCGGTTCCCGCCCGAGACCGCCGACATCCGCGAGGACCTTTCATGGAGTGTCGCGCCACTCGCGCCCGGCCTGGAGGACCGACGCGTCGAGATCACCGGCCCATGCGAACGCAAGATGACGATCAACGCGCTCAACTCGGGCGCCAAATGCTGGCTGGCCGACATGGAGGACTCCTCCACGCCCAACTGGTCCAATGTGGTCGGATCGCAGCTCAATCTCATGGACGCGATCGAGCGGCGCATCGACTTCACCGCCGAGAACGGCAAGTCCTACCGCCTCTCGGGCCGAGAGCTGACCGACCTGCCCACCATCATCGTCCGCCCCCGAGGCTGGCACCTGGCCGAGCGGCACCTGCGTGTCGACGGCGTCCCGATCAGCGGCGGCCTGGTCGACTTCGGCCTGTACTTCTTCCACAACGCCCGAAGACTCACCGAACTGGGCCGCGGCCCCTATTTCTACCTGCCCAAACTCGAATCGCACCTTGAGGCGCGCCTGTGGAACGACGTGTTCGTCCTCGCCCAGGACCTCCTCGGCGTCCCCCAGGGGACCATCCGGGCGACCGTCCTCATCGAGACGATCACCGCGGCCTTCGAAATGGAGGAGATCCTCTACGAGCTGCGCCACCATTCCTCCGGCCTCAACGCCGGACGATGGGACTACATCTTCTCGGTCATCAAGAACTTCCGGCAGCGCGGCCCCCGGTTCGTGCTGCCCGACCGCGACCGAGTGACCATGACCCAGCCCTTCATGCGCGCCTATACCGAACTGCTGGTCCGCACCTGCCACCGGCGCGGCGCCTCGGCCATCGGCGGCATGGCCGCGTTCATCCCGAACCGGCGCGACCCCGAGGCGAACGCCGCCGCGTTGGAGAAGGTCAGGGCCGATAAAACCCGTGAGGCCGAGGACGGCTTCGACGGCTCCTGGGTGGCCCACCCGGACCTGGTCCCGGTCGCCATGGAGGTCTTCGACGAGGCCCTCGGCGGCGCTCCCAACCAGATCGGCCGACTCCGCGACGATGTGGTCCCCGATGCCCGGGCCCTGCTCGACGTCGCCTCGACCGAAGGCGACGTCACCGAGCGCGGCATCAGGGCCAACATCGAGGTCGGCATCCGTTACATCGAATCCTGGCTGCGGGGCAACGGCGCCGCCGCCATCAACAACCTGATGGAGGACGCCGCCACCGCCGAGATCTCCCGCTCCCAGATCTGGCAGTGGATCCACTGCGAGGCGTACACCGACGCCAAACGCATCGTCACACGCGAGTGGGTCGAGGAGCTCGTGCGTGAGGAGTTCGCCTCGCTCGACCGCTTCGACGGCGACCGCTTCGACGACGCGCTGGAGATCTTCACCGAATGCGCCATCGGAGAGGAGTACCCGACGTTCCTGACGCTCCCGGCCTACGCGCGCTACCTGTGCTGACGCCGGGGCTCCGACCGCCGCGCGAGGCGGCACGCCGGGACCGGACCACCCCAGGGGTTCGGTCCCGGCGCCGGTTCCTCTTGGGCCCCAACGTGTCATAGCCGGACCGTGGGCGAGCGCCCGAAAGCCTCCGTTCGCCC
>JAJYSW010000246.1 GCA_021793335.1 Actinomycetes bacterium | reverse complement strand
CTTGGACCGCGTACTGGTCGGTGGTGACCGCCGCCGGTTCATTGACCTCGTACTCGGTTTCCCGGTTCATCCAGATCCCGAAGCCCAGCAATCCTCCGATGAGGACGACGGCCGCTCCGATGGCGATCCCGAACACGATCTTCTTGCGCCGAGCCTCGGCCTGCTGCTGTCGCCGCAGGGCTTCGGCGGCCTGACGACGTCCGGACTTCCCCATGCCGATCAACACCTCTCTCAAACCTATGGTCGATTTTCGAGGCGGTTTCGAGTACGCTCAGCGGCGATGTCACGCCTTCACCCCTTCCGCCTCGGCTGGCTGTCACTCGCAGCGGCCGCTCTCGGCGTGCTCTTGTGGGCCGCTCCGGTTCTCGCCCACGCCCTCGTCACCGGGAGTGCACCAGCCTCGGGCGAGGTGCTCGACTCACCGCCGGACGAGATCGTCGTCGAGTTCAACGAACCAGTCACCCCTGTGGACGCGGCCACAGGAGTGGTGGCTCCCGATGGTGACCGAGTCGACATCGGGCTCGTCGACACCGAGGACGCGGCCACGATCGTGATCGGCCTCGACGCCGACCTGGAGGGTACCTACCTCGTCGGATACCGAGTCGTGTCCGATGACGGCCACCCCATCTCCGGCACTTTCACGTTCGCCGTCGGCCACGAGACCGAGGCCCCCGCCGCCGAAGCCCTCATCGGCGAGACCGACCCGTTCGTGCAAGGCCTGCTGTACGCGAACCGCGGCATCGGCTACGCGGGCCTGGCGCTCGCGCTCGGCGCCGGCATCCTCCTCGCCGCCGGCGCTCGGCCCCGCCTCTTCAACGCCAGGCTCGTCGCAGGCGGCCTCAGCGCCGTCGCCATCGCGGCCGTCGCCGGAATCGTCCTCCAGGCCGCCTACGAGAACGGCGTCGCCCTCTCGGGACTCGACGCCGTCGCACTCCAATCGGTCATGGAGTCCAGCACCGGCCTCGCCGCGCTGCTGCGGCTCCTCCTCGTGCTGCTCGCGCTGCCGCTGCTGCGCCTCCTGCTGACCGACGACACCCCCGGCAAACCGGTGCTGGCCGGGCTCATCGGCGTGGCGCTGGCGCTCACGGCGACCTGGCCGCTGGCCGGGCACCCCATGGCGACCGACCCGGTGGTCGTCGCGTTCGCCGCCGACTGGATCCACACCGCCACCGCCCTCGCCTGGGCCGGCGGCGTCGCCGCCCTGTTCATCCTCGCCTGCCACCGGAGCGGCGACCTCCCCGAGCGCGCCCGCGTCTTCTGGGTCGAGCTGGTGCCGTGGCTCATGGCCGGCATCGTCGTCGCCGGAGTCGCCAGTGCCCTGCTCCACATCGACTCGATCGCGGCGCTCACCGAGACCACGCACGGACGGCTGGTGGCGCTCAAGACCGTGGTCCTGACCGTCATCGTCATCATCGGCCTGTCCACCCGCAAGGCGATGCTGCGCGGCTCCGAAGGCCGCACGGCCCTGCGGCGCCTGGCGGGCGTCGAGGTGGCCCTGACCGCGGTGATCCTGGCCGCGGTGGTGGTGCTGGTGCAGGCCGTGCCGGCCAAGACCGCGCTGCTGGAGAAGGCGGCCTCGGCCTCGGCGGAGTCCACCGAGACGTCGGTGCTGGTCAACACGGAGGCGTTCTCGGGGCAGCTCGCGCTCGAACCGGGCCGCCCGGGCCCCAACTCGGTGCGGATCATCACCGCCGGACCGGACGGGGAGCCGTTCGCGGCCGTCGAGTGGGAGGCGGTCTACGGCCTCGAAGGCGAGGAGCCGGAGACGCTGCGGCTCATCGAGCTGCGCACCGGAATCCTCCGCGGCGAGGTGAGTCTTCGCGAGGCCGGACGGTGGGTGTTCGTCTTCACCCTCACCGACGCCGAAGGGAACACCGCGACGGCCGAGGCCGCCGTCGACGTCACGTCATAGGGCGTCGCGCCGCCAGTCGCCGAAGGCCGCCCGCGTATTCGCGGCGAGGCGCTCGCACCACTGTTCGAGATCGTGCCCGAGGTGATCGGCCAGGAACCGTGCGGTGTGGCTCGCCAGCGCCGGCCGGTTCCGGTGGCCGCGCACCGGCACCGGGGCCATGAACGGGGCGTCGGTCTCGACGAGGATCAGCTCGGCGGGCGCGGCGGCGGCCGCCCCGCGCAGCGATTCGGCGTTCTTGAACGTCACGTTCCCCGCGAAGCTCATGTGGAAGCCGCGCCGGGCGCATTCTCGCGCGAACGCGAAATCGCCTGAGAAGCAGTGCATGACCACCCGGTCCGGCGCGCCCTCCTCGTCCAGGATCGCCAGGACGTCGGCGTGGGCGTCGCGGTCGTGGATGACGAGGGTCTTGCCGTGGCGCTTGGCGATCTCGATATGGGCGCGGAAGGACTCCTGCTGAGCGGCCCGGCCGCTCCGGTCGGTGCGGAAGTAGTCCAGGCCGGTCTCGCCGAGCGCGGCGACGCGTCCGAGGGCGGCGAGCTCATCGACTGCGGCGAGCCCGCTGTCGAGGTCGGCCAGGAGCGGGGCCTCGTTCGGGTGCAGCGCGACCGCCGCAAGGACCCGGTCGTCGGCCTCGGCGAGGGCCGCAGCCCAGCGGGACGAGGCGACGTCGGTGCCGACCTGCACGAGGTGCGTGACGCCGGCGGCGGCCGCCTGATCGATGATCGCGCGGATCTCGGGCCCGGCGGGATCGGGGACGACCGCCTCGTCGACGGGGTAGCCGGAGGCGACGATGTCGAGGTGCGTGTGCGTGTCGGCGATGGGAGCCGGAAGCGGCTCGGGGTCGGGCGCCGGATCGGATCGGTACACGACTCAACCATGCCATGCCGATCGGGACGAGTCCGCCGCGGCGCGCGACGTTCGTCTCGACGGGCGGTCTCGCACCGATCGGGCACGAGACCGCCCGCGGCGCTAAGAGTTCAGCCGCTCGATCTCTTCATCCACGATGGACGGATCGAGTTTGGTGAAGATCGGGACGGGCTTCTCCAGCGGCGTGCCCGAGCGGATCGGCGTCGACTCCCACTTCGGCGTCTGCGAGTAGTCGCCGGTCAGGATCGGGTAGGTCCCCTCGATCGCGCCGCCCCCATCGAGGTCGTCGACCTCCTCGATGCGCGGCATCGGCGCGAAGACGCCCTCGCCGCCGAGCAGCTCGTACACCCGCTGCGAGGAGTGCGGCAGGAACGGGCTCATGATCGTCTTCAGGTCGTTCACGGCCTGGAGCACCGTGTGCAGGACCGTGCCCTGGCGCTTGGGGTCCTCCTTGAGCTTCCACGGCACGGTATCGGCCAGGTACTTATTGGCCGCCGCCACCGTCTTCATCGTCTCGCCGATCGCCGCCCGGATCTTATTGGCCCCGATGAGCTCCCCGACGGTGTCGAACGCCTCCCGGGTGGCGGTCAGCAGTTCGCGGTCGATCTCCTCCAGCTCCCCGGCCTCGGGTATCCGCCCGAAGTTCTTCGCGGCCATCGCCACCGAGCGGTTCACCAGGTTCCCCCAGCCGGCCACGAGCTCGTCATTGTTGCGCCGCATGAACTCCGTCCACGTGAAGTCCGAGTCCTGGGTTTCCGGTCCCGCCGCGCAGATGTAGTAGCGCAGCGCATCCGCCGAGTAGCGCTCAAGGAAGTCGCGGACGTAGATCACCACGCGCCGCGAAGAGGAGAACTGCCTGCCCTCCATCGTCAGGAACTCCGAGGAGACCACCTCGGTGGGCAGTTCGAGCCGCCCGAGCGAGCCGGGCTCGCCGCCCGCCGTGCCTTCGCCGTTGTTGCCCAGCAGCATCGCCGGCCAGATCTCGGAGTGGAAGACGATGTTGTCCTTGCCCATGAAGTAGTACGAGACCGCCTCGGGGTCGGACCACCAGCGCCGCCACGCCTCCGCATCGCCGGAACGCCGCGCCCACTCGATCGACGCCGACAAGTAGCCGATGACCGCGTCGAACCAGACGTACAGGCGCTTATCGGGCCGCTCGGCCCAGCCGGGCAGCGGGATCGGCACGCCCCAGTCCAGGTCACGCGAGATCGGGCGCGGCTGGAGGTCTTCGAGGAGGTTCTTGGTGAAGCGGACGACGTTGGTGCGCCATCCCGTCCGCGTGTCCAACCAGGCGTTGAGCGCGTCGGCGAACGCGGGCAGGTCCAGGAAGAAATGGTCCTCTTCGACGAACTTCGGCGTCTCGCCGTTGATGCGCGATTTCGGGTCGATCAGGTCGGTCGGGTCGAGCTGGCGTCCGCAGTTATCGCACTGGTCGCCGCGCGCCGAGGTGAACGCGCAGTGCGGGCACGTGCCCTCGATATAGCGGTCCGGCAGCGTCCGGCCGGTCGAGGGACTGATCGCCCCCGGCGTCTTCTTCTCCAGGATGTAGCCGTTGTCGTAGAGGGTGGTGAACAGGTCCTGAACGGTCTTGTAGTGGTTGCCGGTCGTGGTTCGGGTGAACAGGTCGTAGGACAGGCCGAGCGCATCCAGGTCCTCGACGATGATCCGGTTGTACTTCGAGGCGGCCTCGCCGGCCGTAAGGCCCTCGGCGTCGGCCTGCACCAGGATCGGCGTGCCGTGCTCGTCGGTGCCCGAGACCATGAGCACCTGGTGACCGCGCATGCGCATGTAGCGGGCGAAGACGTCGGCGGGGACCCCGAAACCTGCTACATGTCCGATGTGGCGAGGGCCGTTGGCGTAGGGCCAGGCCAGCGCGGTCAATACGTGTGTCATGCGCCCCATGATAGAGCCCGCGAGCGGGCGCTCCTCAACGTCCGAGCTGCTGCGGCGCCGCCGACACGGCGAGCCTTCCCCGGTTCCGCCCCGGCGCGCGCTTTCGGTGATGCAATACCGGTATGTCCAGAACTCACCGCGCCGCCGGCGCCGGCTCGCAGCGGTACCCGGGGGAGCAGTGGCACCCGGAGAGCCGGCG
>JAJYSW010000245.1 GCA_021793335.1 Actinomycetes bacterium | reverse complement strand
TCGACCCCGGCCTATTCAGGAGCGCTCACCGGCGTTCTCCCCCCTTGAATCGGATGGGCCGCCGCGGCGAGGGCGTCCAATGCGGCGGCGCACGGGACTGCGCATTCCCCGCTGTCATCATTGGTGGCAATGAGGGGGGAGTGCACGGTGCGACGCCTCGTTCAGTGCGCCCGCCGGTAGTGCCGACTTCGATCGAACTGACCGAGCGAACACCATTTGCGATCTTCCATAATGATCCGAACGACGATTCGCAAGATCATTTTTATGGTTCCATGAAATCGTCGTTTCCATAACGGTGAATGTTCACGAAAACACTACGTGGACAGTGGACCTGGGTCACACGAATAGTGGACTGAAATATCCACTCGCAACTGATAATGTCCAATGACCACATCCGGTGTTCGCCGGAGTTCCAGACCCTTCACTCTGCATGAGCCTGGAGACCCTTGAGACCACTACTCACCGAAAGCCTCTGCCTGCATGAGCAACGATGCCACCGCTCCCTCTTCCGATACGACTTCCGCAACGACGCGATCCCGCAGCGATTCCAAGAAGCCCTGGTACGTGCGGTGGTGGATGATCGTCGTCTATAGTGCGCTCGCACTTTGCCTCATCGGGTCCATTTCAAGCACCGAGGACACCGATCTGGAGGAGTCGGTGACGGCATCACCTCCGGTTTCGGACCGGACGGCATCACCGTCCACTGCGGCCATATCGCCGACCGACGAGCCGACGAGTGAATCCCCCGCCCCCGAAACCACCGAACCGGAGCCCGAGCCGGAACTCGAACCCGAGCGCGAGGCCGAACCTCGACCAGAACCGGAGCCCGAGCCCGAACCCGAGCCCCGGCCGGAGCCCGAGCCGACCACGGCATCGAGCAACCAGAACGAGGACGGGGGCTCCTCCGTCCACTACAAGAACTGCGACGCCGCCCGCGCGGCCGGAGCCGCACCCGTCTACAGGGGTCAGGCCGGCTACGGCCGCCACCTCGACCGCGACGGCGACGGCATCGGATGCGAATTATGACGCCCTCCGGGAGCCCACGGCGATGAGGCACGACCCGTTCGGTCGAAGACGGGCGCACCGGGCCCCCGGTGCGCCCGTCGCCGCGCCTGGCGCGAGTGCAGGTCCTCCGCCCCTGCGGCACTGCCTCATCGGTATGGAAACGCCTATTTCGAATGCATTAAGGCATTTAAGCGCATATGGTGTCGGCACCGGAACACAGCGCCGCGTACAGCACCGGCGCATGCCCGGAGCACCGAGGAGCGGCCCACCGCCGCCGTAGATGAAAATTTTCTCCGCAGCATTGACAAGAGAAGAACATTTACGCCATTCTGGTCCGTATCACACGAGACCCGATCCCTCCGGTCACGACGGCGCTTGCACACCGGTCGTCAAAACCTGCCGAAACCCGACCACCGGAGACCGATCCGCTCGGACCCGAATGCGAGGTACCGCCCCTCATGAGAACCAGACCGACGAGCCGAGGGATCGCGGCCGCAGTCGCCGCACTGGCGCTGTCCGCTGGCGTCCTCGCGTCGACGCCCGCGCAGGCCACCGCTCAAGACGGTGTCGACCGGCTGCTGGTGGCCACCGATCAAGAGGTCGACACCTTCAACCCCTTCAAGTACCGCTACGTCATCACTTACAACACCAACCTGATGACGTACGACACGCTCATCAGGGCCGGCGCCGACGACTACGAGCCGGTGCCCGGCCTGGCCACCGAATGGGCGGCATCCGACGACGGCCTGACGTGGACTTTCACCATCCGCGAGGGCGTCACGTGGTCCGACGGCGAGCCCTTGACCGCCCACGACGTGGCCTACACCTACGGACTGCTGATCGACGACCCCGCCATCCGCGACTGGAACATCGACTTCGCCGGCAACCTCGCCGCCGCCGAGGCCCCCGACGACACCACCTTCGTGCTGACCCTCAACGAGCCCGCGCCCGCCGAAGTCCTCAACGCCGAGGTCTTCATCGTGCCCGAGCACATCTGGAAGACCTACCCCGATCCCTCGGCCGACGACGCCAACGACCGGCTCCCCCTGGTCGGCTCCGGCCCGTTCCAGGTCAGCGAATACCGTACCGACGAGTTCATCCGCTTGATCGCCAACGAAGACTACTGGGACGGTGCCCCCGGCTTCGACGAGATCGTCTACGACTACTACAGCGAAGCGGATGCCGCCGTCGCCGCCTTGGAGACCGGCGAGGTCGACGTCGTCAGCGGACTCAATCCCGCCCAGGCCGAGGCCCTCGAAGGCCAGGACCACATCACGGTCAACAACGCCCAAGGCCGCCGGTTCGTCTCGCTGGTCGTCAACCACGGCGCCCAGACCGCCGACGGCCAGACCTACGGCGACGGCCACCCCGCACTGCGCGACCCGGTGGTGCGGCGCGCACTCCACACCGCGATCGACAAGCAGGCGCTGGTCGACACCGTCCTGGACGGCAACGGTGATCCAGCCGTGTCGATCGTCCCGGCGATCTTCGAGCAATGGCACTGGGACGGCGGAGACGAACTCGTCGAGTTCAGCATCGACGAGGCCAACCGGATACTCGACGAGGCGGGCTACGAACGCGGCGAGGACGGCGTCCGCACCATGCCCGGCGGCGGCGAGCCGCTCGACTTCCGCTTCTACCACCACGCCGACAACACCGACTACGCCAACGTGGTCCAGTTCGCGAGCGAATGGTGGGAGCGGATCGGACTGGAGATCACACCCGAGCCGATCGAGCAGGGTTCGCTGAACGACCTGGTCTACCTCGGCGAGTACGACCTCGCGTTCTCCGGCTGGGGCGTCGGCCCCGACCCGACCGAGCAGCTGGCCATGCACACCTGCGCGGTCCTGCCTGTCACCGCCGACGGCTCGGAGCGCTCGCACGAGAACTTCTACTGCAACGAGGAATACGACGACCTCCACGAGCGACAGAAGGTCGAGCCCGACCCCGACGCCCGGGCCGAGCTGGTCGAACAGCAGCAACGGCTCCTCTACCACGACGCACCGGCCATCTGGCTGTACTACCAGAACGTGCTGGAGGCATACGACCACAGCAGTGTGGACGGTTTCCGGACCCAGCCGAGCGACGGCGGCATGATCACCGGTCAGCAGGGCTTCCTCTGGTCCTACCTCTCCGCCGTTCCGGTCAAGGGCGGCGACGAGGACGGCGTCGCGACCGGCGTCCTCGTGGCCGTCGGCGCGGCCGTCCTGGTCCTGATCGCCGGAGGGGTCCTCCTCTTCATGCGGCGCAGGAGCACAGCGGACGAACGGGAGTGATCAGCTTCGATGACCGCTCACCGACTCTCCGCTGACGGGGACCCCGACCGGGCCCCGGCGGCGGAACCGGCACCGGCAGCAGGCCCCCGGATCGCGCCCACCGGCCGCGTCACCACGGGATTCGTCCGTTACCTGCTCAAACATGTCAGCGGCGCCGCCGTATCCCTGCTGCTGGTGCTGTTCTCCTCGTTCTTCATCTTCCGGCTCATCGGCGGCGACCCGATCGACCAGCTCACCCGCGAACGTCCGGTCTCCCCCGAGCAGCGTGCGGCGATGCGCGCCGAACTGGGACTGGACCAGCCGATGTGGAATCAGTTCTACGACTACATCGCGGGCACCCTGACCGGTGACCTGGGGACCTCGTTCCAGTTCCGCCGACCGATCTCGGAGCTGATCATCGAGCGGTTCCCGGCGACGCTGCTGCTGTCCGGCACCGGCGTCGTCCTCGCGGTGCTGCTCGGGTTCTGGGTCGGCTCCCGCGCGGGCTGGAAGCAGGGCAGCCGGTTCGACCGCGGCCAGGTCGGCGCCGGACTCCTGCTGTACTCGGCGCCGACGTTCTGGCTCGGCATGATCGCCATCCTGGTCTTCTCCCGCTATCTGGGGCTGTTCCCGGTCAACGGGATGCGCTCTCCGAGCACACCAGACGACCTCCTCTCACAGACCATCGACATCGGACACCACCTGGTGCTGCCGGTGCTCACTTACACGGCCGTGGTCTACGCGGGGTACCTGATGGTCATGCGCTCCTCGATCCTCGACGAGGTCGGCGCCGACTACCTCACCACCGCCCGCGCCAAAGGGCTCCGCGATGACGCCGTGCGCCGCAGGCACGCCGTCCCGAACGCGCTGCTGCCGACGATCACGATGGTGTTCCTGGCGATCGGCAACATCGTCAACGGCGCGATCATCACCGAAGCGGTCTTCAGCTGGCCCGGCCTGGGAAGCCTGTTCGTCTCCTCGATCTTCTACCCCGACCGGCCCGTGCTCCAGGCCCTGTTCGTCCTGTTCTCCGGCTCGACGATCGTCGCCGTGCTGTGCGCCGAGATCCTGTACTGGTTCATCGACCCGAGGATTCGGCGATCATGAGCACCGCGACACGACCGACCTCGCCGCGCGCCATGCGATGGCACCGGCGGCGGCATGCGGCGGCACGCGCATGGCGCGACTATCGCGGCCAGCGCAGCGGCATGGCCGGCTTGGCGCTCCTGGGCATCGTCGTGCTCCTCGCCCTGAGCGCGCCGCTGCTGATCGACGAGTCGGCGTTGAGCGTCACGCAGGCCACCGGCGGGCGCATGGAGCCGCCCAACGCCGAATTCTGGCTCGGCACCGACGAGTCCGGGCGCTCGGTCCTGGCGCTGACTCTGTGGGGCACGCGGCTGTCGCTGCTCATCGGGTTGACCGCGACGCTCGCCGCGATCCTCATCGGCACGTTCGTGGGAGTCACCAGCGGCCACATCGGCGGCTGGTACGGATGGATCGCCCTGCGCGTCTCCGACTGGTTCATGGTGCTGCCCAGTCTGGTCGTGGCCATCGCGCTGCTGGCCGTGCTGGGCCGCAGCGCCGCCACCACCGTCACGGTCATCGCGATCGTGTCCTGGT
>JAJYSW010000015.1 GCA_021793335.1 Actinomycetes bacterium | reverse complement strand
CTTCGCATGCATCGCTGTGTTGGTTTGGTCGCACGCTGTCTACCAGCTGATTCGGTGTTCGGTGCTGCCGTGATGCGGTGTGTACTAAATAAATTTAGAGATGTCAATGTATTGACATCTGGGGCTTGGTCTTGCGACGATGGCTTGGGAGCGCTTCCCATCAGGGGCCCGTTTCGTTCCTCCCGCGCCTTATGGCGGGTCTGGAACGATACGAGCGCTCCCACCAAAACCGGACATTCAGACCAGCTCTCAGGAGTAGTCACAATGGAACTCGATAATCCGGCGACGCCGTCCAGGCGACGCCGCCGATGGCGCCGCGGCGCCGTGATCGGTCTACCGATCGCCCTGGTCGGCGCCATCGGTGCGATCACCGCGCCGCAGGCGCTCGCCGCAGAATACTGCGGTGGCGTGGACTACAACGTCATCAACAGCTGGGACGGCGGCTTCCAGGCCAACGTCTCCCTCACCGCGGGCACCGCCGGCCTCAACGGCTGGGACGTCGAATGGGACTTCCCCGCCGGCACGCAGATCTCCTCCGCGTGGAACGTCGACTGGAACCAGAGCGGAAGCCACTTCACCGGTTCGGACGTCGGCTGGAACGGCTCCATTGCGGCCGGGCAGACCCAGGAGGTCTTCGGATTCATCGCCTCGGGCGTCGCCACGGCCCCGACCGGCTTCACCGTCAACGGCGAGTCCTGTGACGGCGCCGGCGAGCCCGAGCCCACCGAGCCCGAGCTCACGGTCTCGCGCGCCAACCTCGTCCTCGACGCCGGTGCCAGTGTCAACTTCGACGTCGGATTCACGGCCGAACTCGCCGACGACGTCGACGTCACCACCACGCACACCGGTGGCACCACCGACATCGGCGTCTCCGCCGGTTCCGAACTCAGCTTCAGCTCCTCCAACTGGGACACCCCGCAGTCGGTGACCATCGCCGCCGCCGAGGACGCCGAAGGCACGGCGACCTTCGCCGTCGCCGCCGACGGCTTCGGCACGATCGAGGTCACCGCCACCGTGGCCGACCTCGGCGACGTCACCCAGAACGAGGACCGGTTCCTCACCCTCTACGACCAGCTGACCGGCTCGGACTCGCCCTACCTCCACGAGACGGGCGTGCCGTTCCACTCGGTCGAGAAGCTCATCGTCGAGGCCCCCGACTACGGTCACCAGACCACCTCGGAGGCCCTGAGCTACCTGATGTGGCTCGAAGCCTCCTACGGGCAGATCACCGGTGACTGGGAGCCCTACAACCAGTCGTGGGAGATCGTCGAAGAGTACGCGATCCCCGACATGGCCCCGACCAACTACGACCCGTCGAGCCCCGCGACGTACGCGCCCGAGGCCGACGACCCGAGCAAGTACCCCACGGACCTGGACTTCGACGTCCCGGTCGGTGAGGACCCCATCGCCAACGAGCTGGCCTCCACCTACGGAACCAACCAGATCTACGGCATGCACTGGATTCTCGACGTCGACAACGGCTACGGCTTCGGCGAATGCGGCGACGGCGTCACCGAACCGGCCTACGTCAACACCTTCCAGCGCGGGCTCCAGGAGTCCACGTGGGAGACCATCACGCACCCGTCGTGCGAGACGTTCGACTTCGGTGGCCCCAACGGCTTCCTCGACCTGTTCATCGGTGATGAGGAATACGCGCAGCAGGAGCGCTACACCGCGGCTCCCGACGCCGACGCCCGCGCCGTCCAGGTCGCTTGGCTCGCCAAGGAATGGGCCGCCGCTCAGGGCAACGAGAGCGCGGTCAGCAGTTCGCTGGAGAAGGCCTCCAAGATGGGCGACTACCTCCGCTACTCCTTCGCCGATAAGTACTTCAAGGAGATCGGCGACTGCGTCGGAGCCGACACCTGCGCCGCGGGCAGTGGCAAGAACTCGTTCCACTACCTGATCAGCTGGTACTACTCGTGGGGCGCCGGCATGAACGGCGACTGGTCCTACCGCATCGGCGGCTCGGGCATCCACCAGGGTTACCAGAACGTCATGGCGGCGTACGCGCTGGCCGACGACCTGGCCCCCATCTCGCCGACCGGTGCCGACGACTGGGCCACCAGCCTCGACACCCAGCTCGAATTCCTGGAATGGCTCCAGGTTCCCGAGGGCAGCACGGGCGCCGGCGCCATCGCCGGCGGTGCCACCAACAACTGGCAGGGCAACTACGGCACCCCGGACTCCTCCGCGCAGTTCGATGGGATGGCGTACGACTGGCAGCCGGTGTGGAACGACCCGCCGTCGAACAACTGGTTCGGTTTCCAGGCCTGGGGCATGGACCGTGTCGCGCAGTACTACTACTACACCGGTGACCAGCGTGCCGGGGACCTGATCGACTCCTGGGTCGACTGGGTGCTCGACAACAGCACGATCACCAGCACCTCGTACAGCTTCCCCGGCGACCTCTCGTGGTCGGGCGAGCCCGGTGCGGGACTGTCGGTGTCGGTCGTGAACCACTCGACCGACCCGGGCGTGGCCGGCGCG
Source organism: Actinomycetes bacterium (assembly GCA_021793335.1). Lineage (GTDB taxonomy): Bacteria > Actinomycetota > Actinomycetes > Mycobacteriales > Micromonosporaceae > Glycomyces. The sequence goes on along the minus strand of JAJYSW010000015.1, from coordinate 23,909 downwards.
GTGGCGAAGAACCTCGCCTACTACGCCGCGGCGACCGGTGACGCCGACCTCCAGGCGACCGTCGCGGACCTGCTGGACGCCATGTGGTCGTACAACGACGGCATCGGTGTCACGCAGCCCGAGGAGCGGGCCGACTACTGCCGCTACGGCGATGAGATCTACATCCCCAGCGGCTGGTCCGGCACCATGCCGAACGGCGATGTCATCGAGTCCGGCGTCACCTTCATCGAATCCCGGTCCTTCATGAAGGACTTCGAGGGCTGGGACCAGGTGCAGGCTTATATCGACGGCGGCTGCACCGGCACTCCTCCGACGTTCGAGTACCACAGGTACTGGCACCAGGTCGAGGTCGCCACGGCGTACTCCACCTATGCCGACCTGTTCGAGTAGGAGCGCATGAACGCTGACGAATGACGGGGGCCCGGCCGGTCGGCCGGGCCCCTTGGACGGGCGCGTCTTCCGCTGCGGAGCGGAAGACGCGCCCGTTCGCCTGTGCCCGGCCCGCTCGGGAGGGATCGGCGAAGGCCGCATGGCGGTGCCGAGGGGCCGGTGCTTCGATGTGTGCTGAGCACACAGGTCGGATCCGGCGGCGATGCCGGCCCCGACCTCTATGCTCAGAGCGTCGTTGCCCTGAGTGCGGGCCGTTCGGGTCAGTGGAGCTCGATGTCCAGGTCGTGCGAGGCGTCCCAGAATCCTTCGCTCACCGGGCGCGCACTCGCGATGCCGGCCATGGCCGCGACGCCGCCGGGGAGGTAGGTCGAGGCGATCGTGGTGTAGTCGACTCCGTCGTCGGCGTGGGCCACGGTGACGGTGCCGCCGCTGCGGATGAGGCGCAGCCAGATCTCGTCGGATTCGGATTCGACGGGTGAGAGCGACCAGTCGGTGTGGTCCCTGGTGGTGACGGTGCTGACGAGGTGCTGGCCGCCGAGGTATTCGGCGCTGGTCTTGACCCAGTTGGTCTCGTCGACGCGGATGGTGAGAGAGGCCTCGGAGTGCTGGTGCCGGTGTTCGGGCCGGAACCGCATGGCGAGTTCGCCGTCCCCTTCCAATTTGAGGCCGTAGACGTGGGCGTGGTCGCGTTGGTTCTCGTCCCCGGCGCGGCGGAGAAAGGTGGTCTTGATTTCGAAGTACTGATCGACCAATCCACCATCAACAGTCCATTGTACTTCTTCTGAAGGAGATTGCATGAGGCAATCATGCCACACCGGAAGAGGACAGAATCGGGCAAAAGGGGCAATATAGTTTAAAGTTAACCGAGTCTTTGCCTACGTTGCCGGTATGAAATACCAGCTCGATCGCCATATGATGCGATGGGTGCGGTGTCGGTTACGATTTCAGGAAAACGTTTCTCGACTCCGGTGAAGTCGCTCCCTTGCTGCGATGGTGATGCACGTGCATCGTAACGTGCTTGTGCCACATCGACAATGAACCCGCTCGTGGGCCGTCGTCGGCGCTCGTGCGATGCCCGGGCTCGCCGGGGGTGTGGAATGACGGGCGGCGGCGCGGAGCCCGAATGGCCGATCGTGTAAGCGCGAGTGCCGCGCGCGGTCGGGCCGGGGCGTCGAATCCTGTCCATGCCCGTGTCCTCTCCGGCGTCTCGACCGTTAAGCGGGTGTAGGAGTGCGAAGGACATGAAAGCGACGGCGAATCAGGAGATGGCGTGAACATGCAGCATTCAGTGAGAACGATGTCGTTGCTTCCGCAGGTCGCGGCCCCCGGGGCCGGAGTCCCGCGCCAGGATCGCAGCGCCCCGCCTCGCCGCTCTTCGCGCCACACCGCTGCCGAGGGGCCGGTCGGGGACGGCGCGGGGGCCCACGGCCGGCGCGCCCGGTGCGAGACGCCGGACAGCTTCTTCTCCGTCGAGGAACCGCCGCCCATCGAGGCCCCGCCGGGCATCGCCGAGATCACCGGCTGGGAACTCGCGGCCACCATGTGGCGTGAGCACCTTCCCGAACAGCTGCTGGGCGTCGACTGCTCCGCCTGCGGCCAGGCCTGGCCCTGTGACGCCTGGGAGATCGCCGACGACATCATCGGCCAATGCTGCGAGTCCGCTCGCCAGGCCGCGCACCAGGCCGAGCGGGGCTGAGGAGGCCCCGAGCGGCCTCTGTGAGGCGGAGCCTCCGTGAAAACTTGAGTCGACCCGACTCAACTTTCGTGTATTTCGTCACAATGGCCGTGTTCGCCTTGACAGTGCACGGTCTTCCGGAAGAACATGAGCCTATCTGACTCAACTTGGCCACGGGTCCCGCCCGGCCGACTGAGACACCCAGACGACATCTGTTCCACTATTCCGGGAGATCAACATGGCACGTGCGGTCGGCATCGACCTCGGCACCACGAACTCCGTGGTCAGCGTCCTTGAGGGCGGGGAGGCCACGGTCATCACCAACGCCGAAGGGGCCAGGACCACTCCGTCCATCGTCGCGTTCGCGAAGAACGGCGAAGTCCTGGTCGGCGAGGTGGCCAAGCGCCAGGCGGTCACCAACCCCGACCGGACCATCCGCTCGGTCAAGCGCCACATGGGCACCGACTGGGCCGTCGACATCGACGGCAAGTCCTACACCGCCCAGGAGATCAGCGCTCGCATCCTCATGAAGCTCAAGCGCGATGCCGAGGCGTACCTGGGGGAGAACGTCACCGACGCGGTCGTCACCGTCCCGGCCTACTTCTCCGACGCCCAGCGCACCGCCACCAAGGAGGCGGGCGAGATCGCCGGGCTCAACGTCCTGCGCATCATCAACGAGCCCACCTCCGCCGCCCTGGCCTACGGCCTCGACAAGGGCGATGAAGAGCAGACCATCCTCGTCTTCGACCTCGGCGGCGGCACCTTCGACGTCTCCCTGCTGGAGATCGCCGACGGCGTCATCCAGGTCAAGGCCACCAGCGGTGACAACCACCTCGGCGGCGACGACTGGGACGACCGCGTCATCCAGCACCTGGTCAAGACCTTCAATGGCCAGTACGGCGTGGACCTGTCCAAGGACAAGATGGCCATGCAGCGCCTCAAGGAGGCCGCCGAGAAGGCCAAGATCGAGCTGTCCAGCGCCACGAACACCTCGATCAACCTGCCTTATATCACCGCCGGCCCCGACGGCCCGCTGCACTTGGACGTCGGCCTCAGCCGCGCCGAATTCGAGCAGATGACCTCCGACCTCCTCGACCGCTGCAAGAAGCCGTTCGAGCAGGCCGTCAAGGACGCCGGGATCAACGTCTCCGAGGTCGACCACGTCATCCTCGTGGGCGGCTCGACCCGCATGCCCGCCGTTTCCGACCTGGTCAAGCGCCTCATCGGCCGCGACGCCCACAAGGGCGTCAACCCCGACGAGGTCGTCGCCGTCGGTGCGACCCTCCAAGCCGGCGTGCTCAAGGGCGAGGTCAAGGACGTCCTCCTGCTGGACGTCACGCCGCTGAGTCTCGGGATCGAGACCAAGGGCGGCATCTTCACCAAGCTCATCGAACGCAACACGACGATCCCGACCAAGCGCAGCGAGGTCTTCACCACCGCCGATGACAACCAGCCCTCCGTGCTCATCCAGGTCTTCCAGGGCGAGCGCGAGATCGCGGCCTACAACAAGAAGCTCGGCACGTTCGAGCTGACCGGCCTGCCGCCGGCGCCGCGCGGCATGCCGCAGATCGAGGTCACCTTCGACATCGACGCGAACGGCATCGTCAACGTCTCGGCCAAGGACACCGCGACGGGCAAGGCCCAGTCGATGACGATCACCGGCGGCTCCAGCCTCGGTAAGGACGACATCCAGCGGATGATGGCCGAGGCCGAGGAGCACGCCGAGGAGGACCGCCAGCGCCGCGAGGAGGCCGAGACCCGCAACACCGGCGAGGGCCTGGTCTACCAGACCGAGAAGCTGCTGGCCGAATCCGGCGACAAGATCCCCGAGGACACCAAGGGACGGATCAACGAGGCCACGGCTTCGCTCAAGTCCGCGCTGGCAGGCGCCGACATCGAGGCGATCAAGAAGGCCACCGAGGAGCTGTCCAAGGTCAGCCAGGAGGCCGGCACGGCCATGTACGCTGCGGCGCAGGCCGAACAGCAGGCGGCGGGCGGTGCGCCCGGCGCCGACGCGGGAACCGGGAACGAAGCCGACGATGTCGTCGACGCCGAGATCGTCGACGATGACAAGGACCAGAAGTGAGCGACGAGGACAAACGCAAACCCGATGAGTCCGGAGAAGCCGAAGCGGCGAAACCGGACTCCGGCGGCGACGACACGGCCGCCTCCGACGATGAGCTGACCGTCGAGGACATCCTCGCCGAGGCATCCGATGACGGGCAGGCCGCCGAGGACACCGTCGCGGTGCTCCAGGCGACGCTGGAGGAGCGCACACGCGACCTGCAGCGGCTCAACGCGGAGTTCCAGAACTACCGCAAGCGCGTCGAGCGCGACAAGACGCGAGCCGGTGAGCTGGCGACGGCGGCGGTGCTGTCGAGCCTGCTGCCGGTGCTGGACGACCTCGACCGGGCCCGTGACCACGGGGACCTGGTGGGGCCGTTCGGCTCGGTCGCCGAGCAGCTCATCGGCACCTTGACCAAGCAGGGGCTGTCGTCGTTCGGCGAGAAGGGCGACGGGTTCGACCCGACGATCCACGAGGCGGTCGCCCACATGCAGATGAGCGGCGTCGACGGACCGACCTGCATCGATGTGATGCGGCGCGGTTATAAGATCGGCGACAGGCTGCTGCGTGCGGCGATGGTGGCCGTCGCCGATGCTCCGGACGAGCCGGCCGAGGAGCCGACGGCCGAGCCCGAAGCCGCGGACGAGGCCGATGAGAGCCCCGAAGCCGCGGACGGCGAGGGCGAGGAGACCGCCGAGGAGGCCCCCTCGGAGGAATCCGAGCGGTCCGAGACGAAGGGCGCCGACGACGGCGAGGACGCCGCAGAGGATCCTAAAAGCGAGAAGGACTCCTGAGTCCGCTCGCGTCAGATGACGAGCAGTGTTGAAGGAGGCGTCCGGTGGCATCGCAGGAATGGCTGGAGAAGGACTTCTACGCCGAGCTCGGCGTGCCACAGGACGCCTCCAAGAAGGACATCGAGCGGGCGTACCGCAAACTCGCCCGTGAACTGCACCCCGACCACAATCGGGCCCCCGATGCCGAGGACCGCTTCAAAGGCATCTCGGAGGCGTACTCGGTGCTGCACGATGACGAGCAGCGGGCCGAGTACGACCAGATCCAACTGATGAAGTCGGGCCGCGGCGGATTCGGCGGCTTCGGCGGCCAGGGCGGCGGAGTCAACTTCGACGACCTGTTCGGCGGCGGTGGCGGCGCGGGCGGTTTCACGGACCTGTTCGGCGACCTGTTCGGCCGCGGCACGGGCACCTCCAGGAGGCGCGGTGCGCGCCGAGGGAACGATCTGCGCACGAACATCACGCTCGATTTCACCGACGCCGTCAAGGGCACCACCACCGAACTGCGACTGCACGCGCCCAGCGAATGCGAGACCTGCCACGGCATGGGCGCCAAGCCCGGCACGAGCCCGTCACGGTGCCTGCGCTGCAACGGCTCGGGCCTGGTCACCGAGAACCAGGGCGCGTTCAGCTTCGCACAGCCGTGCCCCGACTGCGAAGGCACCGGCACCATCGTCACGGACCCGTGCGAGGACTGCGGCGGCACCGGCGCGGTCACCAAGGAACGGGTCATCACCATTCGCGTGCCCGCCGGCATCACCGACGGGAAGACCGTGCGGCTCGCAGGCCGCGGCGCACCCGGCGAGCGGGGCGGCCCGGCCGGTGACCTGCTCGTGGACGTCGGCGTGCGCACCCATTCGCTGTTCGCCCGCGATGGCGATAATGTCACGCTGCGGCTGCCGGTGTCGTTCCCCGAGGCCACCGTCGGCGCCCAGATCAAAGTCCCCACGCTCGACGGGCCGGTCACCGTGAAGGTCCCCGCCGGCACGCCCACCGGACGAGTGCTGCGCCTCAAGGGCCGCGGTGTGCCCGGCAAGGGCGATCTACTCGTCACCGTCGAAGTCGATGTGCCCCAAACGCTCTCGTCCGAGGCCCGAGAAGCGCTGGAGCGGTACGCCGCCGTGGCCCCGCCGGTCGACCGCTCGAAACTGGAACAGTTGACAGGCCGATGACGTTGCATCGATCAGCTGCACGGCGAAGCCGTACCGCGGGCGCGCTCGCCCGCAGGGGCGGGTGCGCCTGCCCGCTTCGAACCCGAGGAGAGTGAACCGTGACCGCCTCCGAGACCGCAGGGAGCGGCGACCGGCGCCCGACCGGCATGCGTGAATCACGAGTGCGGACCGTGGTCGAGGTCGCCTATCGTCGCCGGTCCGCCGACGAAGTCGACTTCGACGCCAAGATCCTCGCCATCTCGGCCGCCGCCGAAATGGCCGGGATGCATCCGCAGACCCTGCGCCAATACGACCGGCTCGGCCTGGTCGAACCCGCCCGCACGCCCGGGGGCGGCCGACGCTACTCCGCCCGCGATGTGGCCCGGCTGCGCGAGATCCAACGGCTCAGCCAGGACGAGGGTGTCAACCTCGCGGGCATCAAACGCATCATGGACCTCGAACACGAGGTCGCCGCCATGCGGGCCGAGCTCGGCGCCGTCGTCGACGAGCTGCGTTCCGCCCGCGCCCAGCTCGCCGAAATGCGCGCCATGGCCGGGCCGTTCCAGCGCCGCAGCACCGACATCGTGCTGTGGAGGGGAGAACGCCGGTGACCGCCGTGGTCGCGGCCTCGGCGCCCGCGACAACGGCACTGCCGCCTCGTGCCGGATGCGGCTAGGATCTTCGCATGTCCCGAGCGAAACAGAAGCGACGAACCCGGAAGGCGGCAACGCCTTCCACTGACGACGAGCCCCCTTCTCCGGGCCCCCTTGAGCGGTGTCGGCCGTGCTGATCGCGCTCGGCCTCGGCATCATCCTGGCCGTCACGGCCGCCACGGGTTTCTTCGTGGCCCTCGAATTCGCCTATACCGCCGTCGACCGATCCCGCCTCGAGGACATCGCCGCCGGCCCCGACGCCCGCCGCGCCGCCCGCGCCGATCGGGCGCTGCAGATCTGCACGCGGCTGTCGTTCGCCCTCTCGGGCGCGCAGCTGGGCATCACCGTCACGGCCCTGTTCGTGGGCTTCTTCGCAGAGCCGTACCTCGGGCGGGGCCTGGCCGAACTGTTCGGCGTCGCAGGAATCCCCACCGGGGTCTCGGCCGCCCTCGGCATCACGATCGCGCTCGTCGTGGCCAACGTCGTCCAGATGATCCTGGGCGAGCTGGGGCCCAAGAACCTCGCCATCGCCCGCACCGAGCCGCTCGCTCTGGCGCTGGCCTCCTCGACGCACGCCTACCTGACCGTGTTCGGGCCGCTGATCCGCTTCTTCGACACCGCCTCGAACCGGCTGCTGCGGCTGCTCGGCATCCACGCCGTCGAAGAGCTCGAACACAGTGCCACCCCCGAAGACCTGCACCGGATCATCGACCTGTCCCGCGATGAGGGCGTGCTCGACGCGAGCCTGTCCGAGCTGCTCGACCGCGGCCTGGACTTCTCCGAGATCGTCGCCGAGCAGGCGATGACGCCCCGCGTCAACGTCCACACCCTGCCGGCCGACGCGACCGTGGCCGATGCGGTCGCGGCGCTGGCGGGAGGCCATTCGCGTTTCCCCGTCGTCGGAGACGACGTCGACGACCTGCGCGGCGTCATCGGCATCGGGCAGCTCATCGGCGTGCCTCGGGAGCGGCGCGCGACGGTCAGGGTCGGCGACATCGCCGATCCGGCGATGCTCGTGCCCTCCTCGCTGCCGCTGCCCGGACTGCTCGAACAGATGCGGCTGCGGCATCGGCAGCTCGCGTGCGTGGTCGACGAGTTCGGCGGGTTCGCCGGGGTCGTCACCCTCGAAGACGTCGCCGAGGAGCTCGTCGGGGAGATCCACGATGAACAGGACCGTTTCGAGGCCGCCCCGGTCTCCCTGACCGGCGGCGCGTGGCTCATCCCGGGCCGCTGGCGCATCGACGAGGTCGCCGACGCCACCGGCGTCGACCTTCCCGAAGGGGAGCACTACGAGACGATCGCCGGGCTGGTCATGGCCGAACTCGGGCGGGTGGCCCGCGAGGGCGACGCGGTCGAGGTGGACCTCGACGTCGAGCATGCTCCGCCCCGGTCAGTGCGGTTGGTCGTCGTCTCCTGCTCCAGGCACGTGCCCCAGGCCATCGAGCTGCAACCGCAGCGCGCCCGCGCCGAGGAGGGGCGACGATGAGCACCGGACCGGCACTGTGGATCTCCCTGCTCCTGTTGATCGCCAACGCGTTCTTCGTGGCCGCCGAGTTCGCGCTCGTCGCCTCGCGGCCGCACCGGCTCGAACAGGACGGCTCGCGGGCCGCGCGGGCTGCGCTGCGCGGCACGAAGCGGCTGTCGATCATGCTCGCCGGCGCGCAGCTGGGCATCACGGCCTGCACGATCGGGCTCGGCGCGCTGGCCGAGCCGGTGCTCGCGCACCTGATCGGGGTGCCGTTGGTGCACCTGGGCCTGGAGGCCGCCGCCCATCCGATCGCGTTCACCCTCGCGCTGGTGATCGTGGTGTTCCTGCACATGGTCGTCGGCGAGATGATGCCGAAATCGTGGGCGATCACCCATCCCGAGGCCTCGGCGATGATCCTGATCTGGCCGTTCACCGCGTACGTGACGGTGACCAAGCCGATCCTGTGGGCGCTCAACGAGGGCGCGAACGCGATCCTGCGGACGTTCAAGGTGGAGCCTGCGAACGAGGTCGCGCAGGCGCATTCGCCGCAGGAGCTGCGCTACCTGCTGCGGTCTTCGGCCGAGGCGGGGTCCCTGGGCGAATCGGAGCACCAGATCCTCGCCCACGCCATCGAGGTGCAGCGCCGTCCGGTCGGCGACATCGCGCTGCCGTGGTCCGAGGTCGTGACGATCCGGGACACCGCGACCGCCGTCGAAGCCGAGGGCCGCAGCCGCGAGACCGGCCGTTCGCGGCTCGTGGTCGTCGACGCCGAGGGCCGGCCGGTGGGGCTCGTGCACGTCCGCGACGCCGTGCAGGCCGAGCCCGAGACGCCGATGACGGATCTGGCGTCGGCACCGCTGCTGGTCGACGCGGACACGACCGTGGCGGGGGCGGTGACGCTGTTGCGGCACCAGCGGGCGCAGCTGGCGCTGGTGACCGGCGGCCCCGGCCGGGAGATCACGGGTCTGGTCGGCATGGAGGATCTGCTGGAGGAGATCATGGGCGAATTCGAGGACGAGACCGACGCGATCCGCCGCTGAGTTGCTCCTGTGGCCCGGACGGGGTCGTTCGGGGTGGACGAAACCGCTGTCCTGCATGCGTCCTGAGCGTGTCGTCACCGGTTTCGCCTCGGGGGGCGTGATCATGATTCGTCAGCTGTTTCCCGCGATCACGTCAACTCTGGAAGACCATGTCGAAATTCTTCGAGGAGACCGGGCCCGAATTCGCCGTCAGTATGCGCGGTTATGACCGCCATCAGGTCGATGATTTCACCGGCCGGTTGTACCGGAACATCAAGAGCGTCGAGCAGCAGTGCGTCGACGCCCAGGCCACGCTGGAGGATGCCGAGCGGCGGTTGCGCCGCGCCGAGGAGCGCGTCGTCGCGTTGGAGAACCGCGTCGCCGATCGCGCCGTGCGTCTGGCCGAGCAGGAGGAGCCGACTCTGGCCGGGCTCGGTTCCCGCGTGGAGAAGCTTCTGCGTCTGGCCGAGCAGGACGCCACTGTGCAACGCGAGGCGATGCGGCGCGAGGCCGCGGCCATGCTCACCGAGGCCCGAACCGAGGCCGAGACGGTGCTGGGGGCGGCGCGCCTGGAGGCGGTCGAGATCGCCGCCGCCGCCGAGCGGGAGACGGTCGAGCTCCGTTCCCGTGTGGCGAGCGAGACCGTCGAGCTGCGGGAGAACGCTCGGCGCAGCCATGACCGAGCCTGCGCCGATGCCGAGCGCGAGGTCCAGGCGATGCAGGCGCAGGCCCGCTCCGAGGTCGAGAAGACGCGCAGCCGGGCCGAACGGGAGATCGCCGTGTCGCGGGCGACGGCCGAACGCGAGGCGACCGAGTTGCGGGCGCTGTCCTTCAAAGAGGCCGACGAGCGGCGGGCCGCCGCGCAGCGGCTGCTGGACGAGGCCGTCGAGGAGCGTGAGCGGCGCACGCAGGAGCTCACGCTCGCCGAGGTCGACCGGCGGGAGCGGGCGCAGCGGGGCGAGGTCGACCGTCACCGGCACGCGGTGTCCATGGCGCAGCAGGTCGTGGCGGAGGCCGAGGAGCGGTTCGCGCTCGCCGAAGAGCAGGCTCGCACGGCCGAGCACCGGGCGGTCGAGCGGCGCGAGGAGGCCGACCGGGAGGCCGCGGAGGCGGCGCGGCATGCGGCCGAGCAGGTCCGGTCGATCAAGGCCGAGGCCGAGGCGGAGGCGGCGCGGGTGCGTCGCCTGGCCGCCGAGCAGGCTGAGGAGTGGGTGCAGCCCTTGGCCGAGGAGGTCGCGGCGTTGTGCCGGCAGCGCGACAGTGCTGGGGCGAACCTGGAGGAGCTGCATCGGCAGCTCGGGCTCATCACCGGCGGTGATGTCGATGAGGAGGCCGCCGAAGAGGCGGTGGAGGAGTCGGTCGAGGACGAGGCGCCGTCCTCGGCGGCGCGCGTGCCGATCGGTCGGCAGCGGGAGCCCTCGGATTTGGATTCGACGAAGCAGCTGCCGATCGTTGGTTAGGGCTTGTTCAAGGACCTTGGAGGGGCGTCGTCCGGGTCGTTCGCCCGCTCGTTGTGCTCTCGGCCTTTCCCGGTCCCGGTATTGGATCCGGAAGCCCATCGCCTTGCGCGCGAGTAAATGGACTCGGAGAACACCGCGCCTTGAGCTTTGGAACGAGCCCTGGAGCGGCGGGCCGACTGCCGGGTTCGGTCGCCGATCGGTCCGATGATCGCCGTGGGAGCGTGTCGACGGGGTTGGCCGGCGGGGGCCACTACCTATATTATAAATAAACTGAACTAATTGATTCAGGACGCCGAGCGAACCACAGGAGCCCCGCATGCAGCGCCGTCTCTCGCTGATCCCCCAACCACAGCACCTCGTCGACGCCGGAGGCGAGCTCGATCTCGCCACCCTGGGAGCCATCGTCGCCGTCGATTCCGAGACCACCGGTCTCGCCTGGCTCCTGTCCGATCTGCTCGCCAGGGGCACCGGCCTGCGCCTGGCCGTCCAGTCCGACTTCGAGGGCCCGGCCGTGCGCATCCGCCTCGAAGGCCCCCGCCCCGAGGATCTGACCTGTGAATCCGAGGCGTACCGGCTCCGCATCGACGCAGACGGCGTCGACCTCGTCGCCGCCCACCCCGCCGGCATCGCCCGCGGCCTCGCGACCTTCCGGCAGCTGCTGCCCGCCGATGCCCTGCGCGCCGCCCCCGCCGCCCCCGCGATCGTCCCGTGCGTCGCGATCGACGACGTGCCCCGTCTGCGATGGCGCGGCGTCCACATCGATATCGCCAGGCACTTCCAGCCCAAGGAATTCGTGCTCGCCATGATCGACCGGGCCTGGCTGCACCGGCTCAACGTCGTCCACCTGCACCTGACCGACGACCAGGGCTGGCGCATGGAGATCCCCTCCCGGCCGAAGCTCGCCGAGATCGCCTCCTGGCGCTCCGAGACCGTCGTCGGCCACGCCCTCGACACCGAGACCTTCGATGGCACGCCGCACGGCGGTCACTACACGCTCGCCGACCTGCGCGAGATCGTCGCCTACGCCTCCGAGCGGCACGTCATGGTCATCCCCGAGATCAACCTCCCCGGCCACACCCGTGCCGTCCTGGCCGCCTACCCCGAGCTCGGTACCGGCCACGGCAAGCCGGTGGCCACGACCTTCGGCGTCTTCGAAGAGGTCCTGGAACCCACCGAGGAGTCGCTGGCGTTCGCCCGCGACGTGTTCGACGTGGTCGTACAGGTCTTCGACGCCCCGTTCGTCCACATCGGCGGCGACGAGGTGCCCACCGTTCAGTGGGAGTCCTCACCGGTTGCCGCCGAGCTCATGAAACGCGAGGGCATCGCCGACGTGCGGGGAGTCCAGACGTGGTTCACGCGGGCGTTCACCGAATACGTGACCTCCCTGGACCGCCGAGTGATCGGCTGGGACGAGATCCTCGACGGCGGCGCGCCCACCGAGGCGGTGGTCTCGGTGTGGCGCAACGAAGCCTATGTCAAGAAGGCCGTCGAGGCCGGCCACGAGGTCATCGTCGCGCCCGAACCGTACGTCTACTTCGACCACTATGAGGGCGAGAGCCCGGACGAGCCGCTGTGCATCCACGGGCTCACGACCGTCGAGAAGGTCGCTGCTTGGGAACCGGTGCCCGCCGGCGTCGACCCGGACTCGGTGCTGGGCGCGCAGTGCCAGCTGTGGTCGGAGTACATGCCGGACGCCCGCGATGTCGAGTACCGGGCGTTCCCGCGCCTGGCGGTGTTCGCCGACGTGCTCTGGGCCGCACCCGAGACCCGGGAGGCCGCTCCGGTGCTCGAACGCCTGGAGGGCCACTTGCCCCGACTGGAGGCGCTCGGCATCGAGTACCGGCCGCTGGAGGGGCCCGAGCCGTGGCAGACCGGCGGCACCGGCGCCCGCAAGCGCTTTGACCGGCCGTTCCAGGAGCACCAGGCCGAGTAGCGGCCGACCGCAAGCGTCCGGCGATTGCGGACGGCTCGGTCGAGGACTTCGGCGGCCGAGCGAGCAGCGACGAAGGCGCGGATGCGGAGTCGGGCAGGTCGACTCCGCATCCGCTGTCATCCACCGTTCATCAGAGCGCGATCCGTGGGCGGTCCGTGGCGGTCGCCGCGACGGGGGGCGGCCCCCGGCGGCGGCGCCTGCGTCATGTGGGTCAGCAGCGGGTCAGCAGCGGGATCGCCAACGCCGACGCCGGGGGAGTTCTATACGGCGGGCCGCCTCACGGGCGGCCGTAGCCTTGGATGCTCATGATGCCCATGTCGGCGATCCGCACGACGGCCCCGGTGTGCGGGGCGTGGATGATCTGGCCGTCGCCGATGTAGATGCCGGCGTGGCCCAGTCCCGAGTAGAAGACGATGTCGCCGGGACGCAGCTCGTCACGTGAGACCCGGGTGGTCTCGTTCCACTGCATCTGGACGTTGTGCGACAGGGAGACCCCGGCGTTGGCCCACGCGCCCTTCGTGAGCCCCGAGCAGTCCCAGCTGTTCGGCCCTCCTGAGCCGTACTGGTAGGGCTTCCCGAGCTGCGCGTACGCGAAGTCGACCACGGCCGAGTCGCCGCTGTAGCCGGGATTGTTGACCGGCGGCGGCTCGGGGGCGGGGGTGACCTGTTCGAGGAGCACCTCCAGATCGGCGATCTCGGCCTCGATCTCGTCGCGCTGCTCGTCGAGCTCGGCGAGGATCTCGTCGGCGTCCTCCCGGAGCGTCTCCAGCTCGGTCTTGCGGGTCTCCAGCTCTTGCACCTGCGTGAGGTGGCCCTGGAGTTCGGCGTTCTCGGCGTCGCTGAGGGTCTGGAGGATCATCAGGCGGTCGGTGAAGTCGTCGGGGTCGCCCGAGAGGATCGAGTTCACCATCGCGAATTCCCCGCCGGTGTGCGCGAGCGCGGCGATCTCGGCCACGGCTTCGGCGCTCTCGGCCATGGCCGCTTCGAGCTCGGGGAGCTGTTCCTCGATCTCGGCGATGAGCTCATTGGCGTCTTCGAGCTCCTCGTTCTTGGCGTTGTAGTCCTCGATGACGAGTTCGAGCTCGGAATGGCGCTCGGCGATGTCGGCCTCGACCTCTTCTGGCGAGGGCTCGGCCGTCGCCTGGCTCGCGGTCAGGACGGCCGCGGAGGCGGGCAGCAGCACGACGGCCGCGAAAGCGGCGGTCAGTTGCCGGATACGACGCATCGGTGATGCGCTCCTTCCTTCTGCCGCCTACCGGGTTAGCTGTCGGATTCGGGCGGGAAGAAGGTTCGCCCTACCCGCGCGGAGGCGGGATTCACCCCGATCGGCTCCGCGCGTGACGCGGTGTCGATCGACCTGGTTCCCCGGTTCGGTCACGTTGGGACGCACCCGATTCGGCGGTGTCGTGCGGTGGCTGCGGGGTGCAGTCGAGATTCCGACACGACGGCTTCACGTTAGAACCCCAATCCTGGGATGACAAGGGGAGGCGGCGATTTTCTCTCGGAATGGCACGGAATACTACGGGCGGCTTCGCAAGAATGACGAGCAGTTGCCATTATACCCCCAAGGGGTATATGATTCGAGTTCGGAAGGAGGCGTCATGGCCGGTGAGGAGACGAACGGCGCGGTGAGCCGCGAAGCGAACGGCGAGCCGGACCGGGGCACGTACTGGTACCACGGCGACAAGGCGGCGCTCCAGCGACGCCTCAAGCGCATCGAGGGCCAGATCAGGGGCCTCCAGCGCATGATCGACGAGGACGAGTACTGCATCGACATCCTGACCCAGGTCTCGGCCTCGACCAAGGGCCTCCAGGCCGTGGCACTCAATCTCCTGGAAGGCCACATCTCGCACTGCGTCGCCGAGGCGCAGACCAAGGACGACCCGGCCGAGGCCGACGCGAAGGTCAAGGAGGCCGTCGACGCCGTCGCCAGGCTGCTCAGAACCTGATACCAGTAGGGAGCGAACATGGAGACCACATACCTCGTCAAAGGCATGACCTGCGGCCACTGCGCCGGTGCCGTCACCCAGGAGGTCTCGGCCCTTCCCGGCGTCGAGAACGTCGACGTGTCCGTCGACACCGGCCGCGTCACCGTCGTCAGCGCGAAGGGGCTCGCGACCGACGCCGTCCGCAATGCGGTCGACGAGGCCGGCTACGAGCTCGTGGGCGTCGCCGACTGACCCTCGTGGAGGCGCCGCCGCCGAAGCGCGGCGACGCTCGCCGAGCGCTCGGGGCCTCGACTGCGCCCCGCAGGCGTTTTCAAGTTGCGGACAGCTCACCACTGTGACGTACAGTCAAGGGCATGGCTGTCTCCGACGATGACCGTCCCGTCGAGCTTGGCGACGACGACTACGCGGTGCTCCCCGATCAGACCACCGATGAATCCGAGCTGGGCTGGGGCGAAGCGCCTGGACTGAGGCGTCCGCGCACCTCGCGGACCGGGCGCGTCCTCTCGGCCCGTGACCTCGAACTGCTCGACGAACGCCCGCCGCACTGGTAGAGCGGGACGCGCTCCGCATCGAACGAACGGATCGGCACCGCCGGTCCGCCCGGTGCCGCACGGCCACGGCCGTGATCGGACGCTCGATCGGTTCCTCGACCGGCCTCGCTCGAACGCTCCGCAGCGTCCATCCCGGTGAACACCGGAATCGGCCCGATCCGGCAGCGTGAGACCCGCGGCCTCGGCAGAGCGGAAGTCGCTCACCGGCCGAACCTCGCCGCGCGAGCGGAACAGTGCCGTACCGGTTGCTGAAACGCTCGGCGGCGATCGCGCCGCATCCGCCGATCTCGAGAACCTGAACCCTCTTGAAAGCACGTGAGCTGCTTCAACAGCGAACACGATGGCCAGAGTCGGGACGACCTCGGGAACATCGCCACCGGCAAATCGACGACCGCCCACCCCTGATGACGCGGTGCACTAGAGCGCGAGGCCCGGTCGGCGGGCAGCCTCCGGGTCCCGGTCTGCTCTCATAGTTTCGTCATCTTGAGCCGCGGCGCGTCCTGTCTTCAATTCGCGCGTGGGCCGGATGGCGTCCCGCCGTGCCTCACCGGCTGCCATCGAAGGAGCGCGAAGGATGCCCTGATCAGGCGCCCTCTCCGCCGCCGTACAGGTCGGCAAGCCCGATCAGGATGAGGTCTTCACGGTCGGGCACGGCGCTCAGGGAGTCGGAGAAGCCCGAGCCGCTGAACAGCGCCAGTTTCGTGTGCGTGACGTCGTAGCGGTTCGCCAGGAGGTCACGGATGTGTTCGAGGCGTTCGAGGTGCGGTCTTCCCATCGTCTCGTTCAGCTTCGCCTCGCCGATGGCCAGCAGGGTTTCGCCGCCGTCGTCGTCGACCGTGAAGACCGCGATGTCGACCTCGTGGGTCGTTCGATTGGCCGGATCGTTGACCGTGCCGCTCGCCACGCGGTCGGCGAAGCCGCCGAAGACCTCCTCATCGGCGTGATGCTGTGCCCACTCGCGGCAGATCTGCTCGAAGCGGGGGCCCATGACCTGGCTCGTGAATCGTGACTGCGCCCGGGCCCAGAGTCGCTCGGGCTGACGACCGAGTTCCCATTCAGTCCAAGAGGGGCGCAGGACTGCTTGGTGAAATGCGATGAGCGGCTCGTTCACGCGGTAGAGGGTGCGGTTCTTGCGGAATGCGTCCGGTTCCCGGCGCAGGAGTCCGGCGTCCTCCAGCACGTGCAGCGGGTGTGCGACGTCGCTGGCCTTGCGGCCGACGTAACCGGCGACGCCGCCGCTGGTGGTGTTGCCGGCGGTCACAGCGGCGAGGACCGAATGGTACAGCCCCGGATCGCGAATGCCGGGCTCCTCGCTCAACAGGTAGCGGGCCTCCCTGAACAGTGGACTGGCCGGATTCAGCGGATGACGCAGCATCCACGCATCGAAATCGTCGAGGGAGGCGGGAGCGTCGTCGGCGGTGAATTGCCGCCGGTAGGCGGGCGTACCGCCGACGACCGAATTGATCTTGAAGGCGAGCCGGGGATCGTCGATGCCCCAGAACTCGGCGGCGAGGCGGAAATCGAGGGTCGGGACGACCAGTTCGATCCCGGCCCGGCCGCGCAGCGGTGCGGTGCCGGACAGGAGCGAGCCCATGAATGACATCGCCGAGCCGCACAGCAGGAGCCGGGAACGCGAGGCGGTGAATTCGGCGCGTCTGGGCGCGAGCGCGGCCTGCACGATCGAGGGCAGTTGCGGGCTGGCCTTGACCAGATAAGGGAATTCGTCGATCACGATAGGGGTCTCGCGTTCGGCCCCTACTGCGAGGAGCGCATCGATCGCCTGCCGCCAGTCGTTGAAGGCGATCGGCAGGGAAGAGGCGGCGAAGTCGCCGACCGCGGAGGCGAACGACCGCAGCGACTCGGCCTCCGAAGCCTGCTCCGCGGCGATATAGAGCCCGCCTGCGGCCTCGCAGAGCGCTTCGAGCAGGAACGTCTTGCCTTGACGGCGACGCCCGGAGACGACCCCCAGGGTCGCATTGGGTTGCCCGCTCGCTATGAACCTGCTCAAGGCCGACCATTCCCGTTCCCGATCGAACATGTCAGGCGGCTTAGGCGGCTCCACTCGATCCCTCCAGAGGACTCGCAGGTTGAAGTATAGTTAGCTGAACTATACTTCAACCTGTGAATCGGGGGCGGAAGCGGCCGGTTCGCGGTGCCGGTCTTCTGGGCCGGACCGTTCGACCGGAGCCGCCGCGAGAGACGAGAACGAGGCCCGGTCGGCGGGTGTTGGGAGGCTGCCCGCCGACCGGGCCCCGGCCTGCTCTCGCAGGCCCCTGCGTGTCGAGCCGAAATCTGTCAGCCCTTCACCGCGCCTCCGGTCAAGCCGGAGACGATATAGCGCTGGAGACTCATGAACACCGTGACCGTCAGCACCGAGGTGATGAGCGTCCCGGCCGCGAAGACCCCGAAATAGCTCGCCGGCGAGTTCGCCGCCGTGAGCGTCTTGAGCCCCACGGCGAGCGTCATCTCCGGACGGTCGGTCAGGAACAGGCTCGCCAGGATGAAGTCGTTCATCGTCCCCACGAACGCCAGAATCCCCGAGATCGCGATGATCGGCGCCGACAGCGGCAGGATCATCCCGAAGAAGATCTGCGCATGGCCGGCCCCGTCGATCACGGCGGCCTCGTCGAGCTCCTTGGGAATGGTGTCGAAGAAGCCCTTCATCAACCAGGTCGAGACGCCCAGCGCGCCGCCCATGTACACCAGCATCAGCCCGAGCTTCGAGTTGAGCCCCGCCACGGGATAGAAATCGCCGATCGCGCCGAAGATCAGGTACAGCGCGACCACCGACAGGAACGCCGGGAACATCTGGATCAGCAGCAGGAACAGCAGCATCGGCCGACGTCCCTTGAAACGGAAGCGACTGAACGCGTACGCCGCGAGCGAGGAGACGAAGATCGAGATGAACGCCGCCGGTACGGCGATCACCAGCGAATTGAAGAACCAGCGCGCGAACGGGATGTTGTCCTCGGTGAACAGCCGCTCGAAGTTGTTCACGCTGAACCCGCTCGGCAGCAGGCTCGTGGCCGAGAGGGTGCCGGTCGGGTTGAACGCGGCCGAGACGACGTAGACGATCGGGATGAGCGCGAAGACCACGACCAGGATCGCGACCAGGTGCCGCCAGCCGGTGTCGGCGGCCCACCTGGCGAAGGGCCCTCGGCGTTTCGGTCGCTTCGGGGCCTTTCGGGCCCGATCCGTTGCGGAAGTGCGGGTCATGAGTACACGTCCTCCTGGTTGCGGGTGGTCCGGAACATGACCGCCGAGATCGTCGCGACGATGATGAAGATGAACACGCTCACCGCGCTCGCGAAGCCGTAATCGGCCGAGGAGGACCCGAATGCCTGCCGGAACGCATACGTGATGAGCAGATCCGTGCCTCCGATGGCATCGCCCGAACGGAACGGCGCGCCGCCCGAGAGCAGCTCGATGATGTTGAAGTTGTTGAAGTTGAACGCGAAACTGGATATCAGCAGCGGTGTGAGCGCCACCAATAGCAGCGGGAGCGTGATCTTGCGGAAGGCGGTGAACCCGGTCGCCCCGTCGATCTTCGCCGCTTCGAGCGAGTCGGCGGGAAGCGCCTGGAGCGCCCCGAGGCTGATGAGGAACATATACGGGAAACCGAGCCAGGTGTTGGCGACCAGGACCATCGTCCGCGCCGCCCAGGTCTCGCCGTACCAGTTGACGCTCAACCCCAAGAGGTCGTTGACCAGGCCGAAGTCCCGGTTGAACATCTGCGCCCACATGAGGATCATCGCGAACGAGGGCATCGCGTACGGGAGGATCATGACCGCCCGGTACGCCTTGGTCCCTCGCATGCCGGGCCGGTTGAGCGCCATCGCGACGCCGAGGCCGACCGCGAAGGTCAGCAGCACCGATCCGGCCGCGAACGCGATGTTCCACACGAACACCCCGAAGAACGGGCCTCGGATGTCGGGGTCGGTCAGGACGGCGAGGTAGTTGTCGAAGCCGACGCCGACCCGCCAGCCGACGAGCGCGGCCTGGCCGTCCTCGGTCAGGAACCTGCCGCTCTGGTCGTCGGCGTGCCAGACGACGCCGGTCGCCGAGTCGGTGATGCAGTCGCAGGATTCGTCATAGGAACGTGTGGAGGCGCCCTCGAAAGCGGACAGTCCCTGCACCTTGATGCCGGTCTCGGGGCCGGTGGGCACGGCGAGCTCGGCGAGTTCGCCTTGGCGTTCGCCCAGTTCGGCGAGGCTCCACACGGTGTAGCCGTCGGCGTCGGCGACGCGGCCCGAATCGTCGGTCCGGGCGCCGTCGAGCTCGTTCAGGCCCGCCTCGGTGCCGGCCCAGGTCGAGCCGTCCGCGGTGTCGGTCAGGAGGAGGGTCAGCTCGCCGTCGGCGGATTCGCCGACGGCGACGAGGTAGGTCGCGCCGCCGGGTGTCTGCTGGACGCCGGCGGCGACGATCGCCTCGATCGCCTGCTCCTTGCCGACCCGGTGCCCGTCGCCGTAGTTGGAGAAGGAGGTGCCGACGGTCATGACGACCGGAAGGATCTGGAAGGCGATGAGCAGCAGGGTTCCCGGTACGAGGTACTTCAGTGGGATGGCGCGGCGCTGGAGGTAGGTGTAGAAGACGATCGCGACTATGGCCGCCTCCAGCGCCAGGGCCCACCAGGCCTCGGCGCCGATGAGGGGCAACGCCGCCCAGACGGCCAGTCCGGCGACCAGCGCGAGCACGGCGATCTTGACGATCAGGCCCGTGGCGGTGGCCGTCCCGGCCGTCCGGGAACGTCGGTCGAGCACGAGTGAGGCTCCTTCGCTCTCTCAGGGGGTTCTGCCGGGGCGGTTGCTAGGAGGCGATCGCGTCGCGGATGCTCTGCGCTGCCGCGGTGGCGGCGTCTTCGCCGGAGGCGGCCCCGTCGATGGCGTCGGCCTCGGCGCGCCCGAAGGGCTCCCAGACGGCGTTCATCGCGGGGATGTTCGGCATCGGGACCGCGTCCTCGCCGGCGGCGGCGAAGCCCTGGATGTCGGCGTTGCCCTCGGAGTACGTCTCGGCCGCGGCGGTGAGGGCCGGGAGGCGGCCCCCGGCCTCGGCGAGCTGGAGCTGGAGCTCCTCGGTGAGCACGTAGTTCGTCACGAATTCCTGCGCGAACAGGGCGTTCGAGGCGGTGGCCGAGACGTAGAAGCCCTGGACGCCGAGGAACGGGGCGGCCGGTCCCTGGCCTTCGAAGCCGGGGATGGCGGTGACCTCGTAGTCGATGCCCGCTCCCTGGACGTCGGTGAGCGCCCACGGTCCGGAGATCATGAACGCGGTCTTGCCGTCGATGAAGAACGGGATGACGTTCGAGGCGTCGTGCGTGGTCTTGAGGATGCCCGCCTCGCCGAGTTCGGCGAACTTCTCGAACGCGGCGATGCCGCCTTCGGAGTCGACGCCGACGTCGTTCGGGTCGAGGTTGCCCTGGCCGTCGTCGGCGAACAGGTAGCCGCCCATCGACGAGAACAGCGGGTAGGCGCTGTAGGCATTGCCGTCGACGCCGACCTCCATGGTGAGGATCTCGTCGGTCCCGGCGGCCTCGCCGGCGGCGATGAGCTCCTCGAACGTGGCGGGGGCCTCGGCGGCGAGGTCGGTGTTGCGGATGAGGGCCAGGTTCTCCAGCGCGTAGGGGACGCCGTACAGGTTGCCGTCCACGGTGAACGCCTTCAGGGAGGTCTCGTTCAGCGCGGCGGCCCTGTCCTCGCTCAGGGTCACCGGGACGATGACGCCGTCGCCGGCGAGTTGGCCGGCCCAGTCGTGGGCGCCCACGATGATGTCGGGGCCCTGGCCCTGCTCGGCGGCGGCGAGGAAGTCTTCGCGCAGCGTCTCGACATGCTCCTCGACGGTGACCTTGACGCCGACCTGGGCCTCGAATTCGGCCACGTACTCCTTCAGGACGGGGGTGCGGGTCTCATCGGCCCAGATGACCAGTTCCCCGGAGAACTCCTGCTTCTCGGAGTCGCTGCCCTCGTTCTCGTCGTCGTCTGAACCGCAGGCGGTGAGCGTGCTGAGCGCCGCGGCGGAGAATGCGGCGGTGCCGATGGTCCTTCTACGCATTTTCTGTACCTCTCCTCGTTGAGGGCGGCCCGGAGGGGCCGTGACGGAGATCATGGGCGAGAGCCCCTGACCCCTCGAAGGTTAGCAAGATGTTTCAAAAACAGGAAACCCTTGCAACCAAACTGTTGCAAAATTTCAGATAGGCTACGCTGTCATCATGCGGCTTCGACTCTCCGACATCGCTCGACAGGCCGGGGTCAGTGAGGCAACGGTTTCCCGAGTGCTCAACGACAAGTCCGGCGTTGGCGCTCAAACCCGGCAATCCGTTCTCACTGCGCTCGACGTGCTGGGCTACGAACGACCCCCCGCGCTGCGGAAACACGCCATCGGTCTGATCGGCCTCGTGGTGCCCGAGCTGGAGAACCCCATCTTCCCGCTGTACGCGCAGACGATCTCCAACGTCCTCGCCGGCTCCGGCTACACGCCGGTGCTGTGCACCCAGACCCCCGGCGGCGTCTCCGAAGACGAATACGTCGACATGCTGCGCGAACGCTCCGTGGCGGGCATCATCTTCGTCTCCGGCCTCCACGCCGACACCCTCGCCAGCACCGAGCGCTACCAGGAACTGAAGGACAAACGCCTCCCGGTCGCGTTCATCACCGGCCATCCCGAAGGCGTCGAAGCCGCCTCATTCTCCTGCGACGATGCCACCGCCGCCCGCATCGCCGTCGATCACCTCGCCGACCTCGGCCACACCCGCATCGGCCTCGTCTCCGGACCCGACCGCTACTGGCCCGTCCAGCGCAAGATCCGCGGCTACCGCGCCGCCATGCAGCCGCTCGGCCCCGAACTGATCGAACTGACCCTCTTCGGCGAGCAGGGCGGACACGCCGCCGCCTCCCGCCTCATCGATCGCGGTGCCACCGCCGTCGTCTGCGGCTCCGACCTGATGGCCCTCGGCGCCATCCGCGCCGCCGAAGAACGCGGCCTGTCCGTGCCCGAGGACTTCTCCGTCGTCGGCTACGACGACTCCCCCCTCATCGCCCATACCAACCCCCCGCTCACGACCGTGCGGCAACCGGTGCGCGACATCGCCACCGCCGCCGCCCGGGCGCTGCTCGACGAGATCGCCGGGCAGCCCACGCCGTCGTCGGAATACCTGTTCCGGCCCGAACTCGTCGTACGCGGCTCCACCGGTGCGGCACCCCAATGAGAGAGGACGACACACCCATGAGTGACAACTGGTGGCGCGATGCGGTCATCTACCAGGTCTACCCACGATCCTTCGCCGACGCGAACGGCGACGGCATGGGCGACCTCGCGGGCGTCCGCTCACGGATCCCCTACCTCGCGAAACTCGGCGTCGACGCGCTCTGGCTGTCCCCGTTCTACGCCTCGCCGCAGAACGACGCCGGCTACGACGTGTCCGACTACCGCGCGATCGACCCGCGATTCGGCACACTCGACGACTTCGACGCGATGCTCGAAGCCGCCCACGAGGCCGGCATCCGCATCATCGTCGACCTGGTCCCCAACCACTCCTCTTCGGAACACGAGTGGTTCAAGGCCGCGCTGGCCGCCGGCCCGGGCAGCGCCGAGCGCGCCCGCTACCACTTCCGCGACGTCGACCCCGCCAAGTCCGAGATGCCGCCGAACAACTGGCAGTCGATCTTCGGCGGCCCGGCCTGGTCCAAGACCCCCGACGGCAAACAGTGGTACCTGCACCTGTTCGACGCCACACAACCGGACCTGAACTGGGAGAACCCGGAAGTCCACGCCGAATTCCATTCGATTCTGCGGTTCTGGCTCGACCGCGGCGTCGACGGCTTCCGCATCGACGTCGCCCACGGCATGGTCAAGGCCGAAGGGCTCCCCGACACCGGCGGCGACGGCTCGATCGAGATGATCGGCACCACGCAGGCGCCGTTCTTCGACCAGGACGGCGTCCACGACATCTACCGCACCTGGCGACCCATCATCGAAGAGTACGAGGGCGACCGCATCTTCGTCGCCGAGGCGTGGACCGACTCCTCCGAGCGTCGGGCGCTCTACCTGCGCCCCGACGAGCTGCACCAGGCGTTCAACTTCGATCTGGTGCTCGCGCCCTTCACCGCCGCGGACTTCCGCCAGGCCATCGACGCCGAGATCGCCAACAACGCCGGCGTCGGCGCCCCGTGCACCTGGGTGCTGTCCAACCACGACGTGCACCGCCACGTCACCCGCTACGGCGACGGCGAGACGGGCCTGGCCCGGGCGAAGGCCGCCACGCAGCTGATCTTGGCGCTGCCGGGCGTCGTATACGTCTACCAAGGCGAGGAACTGGGCCTCAATGAGGTGCTCGACCTGCCCGACGAACTCCGCCAGGACCCGACGTTCTTCCGGACGAACGGCGAGCAGATCGGCCGTGACGGCTGCCGCGTGCCGATTCCGTGGAAGACCGAAGGGCCCTCGCTCGGCTTCGGCGACGCCGAGCCCTGGCTGCCCCAACCGGAGGACTGGGCCCGGAAATCCGTCGAGGCCCAGGACGGCGTCGAGGGCTCCACGCTGGAGTTCTACCGCAAGGCCATCGCGCTTCGCAAAACGCACAAGGCGAGCGCCCTGACCTGGCTGGAAGCCCCGGGCGAGAACGCCTTCGCGTTCGACAACGGCGCCCTGGTGTGCGTCGTCAACTTCGGCGACGAGCCGGTGAGCCTGGACGGCTTCGACGGCAAGGTGCTCCTGTCGAGCGCCGATCTCGTCGAAGGCCGCCTCCCGGGCGGCTCGGCGATCTGGTTCGAGAAATAAGCACATAATGCACTGAGGGGCGGCGATGCGGC
>JAJYSW010000244.1 GCA_021793335.1 Actinomycetes bacterium | reverse complement strand
TCCGATCTCGACGCCGCCAGAGCGCACACCATGAGCCCGCCGCCCAGTGCGAGCGCTCGGGAGGGCACCCGCACCAGCGGCTTACGGCTGCGAATCGGGTGTTCCACCAGGTGGTAGGTGGCGACGGTGAGCACGAACGCGGCGGCCATCAGCGCCAGAAGGTGTCGCAGCCGCGGCTCTTCGATGCCGAGCGCGACCGGGCCGATCATGATGAACGGCCAGTGCCACAGGTACAGGCCATAGGAGATCTTGCCGATGTACTGAGCGGGCGCGACGCCGAGCAGCGTCGCCGCGCCCCCGTGGTGCGGGACGCAGCCCGCGGCGATGACCATGGCGGTGCCGGCGACGGGCATCGCCGCGGCGAAGCCGGGGAAGGTGGTGCGCTCATCGATGAGGAAGACCGAGCCGACGATGAGGGCCAGCCCTGCCCACGAGGCGATCGCCGCGAGCCTGGCCGGGACGCGTCTGATGCGGACCTCGGCGACGGCGATGAGCGCGCCGGCGGCCAGTTCCCAAGCGCGGGTGTGGATGCCGAAGTACGACCAGGTGGGGTCGTCGCCGGAACGGGTGACGCTGAGGTGAAGCGAGACGGCGGCGGCCCCGATGAGGAACACGGCGATGGCCGCGGTGCGGGCGGTGCCGCGATTCGAGCGGGCCTGGAACCTGCCGGGCCTGCCGAGGCGGGCGCCCAGGAGCACGATGGCCAGCAGGATCAGCGGCCACACGATGTAGAACTGCTCTTCGACCGCGAGCGACCAGAAGTGCTGCAACGGTGAGGGATCGGCGTCGGCGTTGAGGTAGTCGGTGCCCTCGACGGCCAGGCGGACGTTGACGACGTTGAGCGCGGCGGCGGCCGTGTCGGCGGCGATCTCGCCGAGTCGGGTGCGCGGCAGCCACAGCCAGGCGGCGGCCAGCGTCGCCAGCAGGACGGTCGCGGCGGCGGGCAGCAGCCGCACCGCGCGGCGGGCGTAGAAGCCGGCGAGCGAGATGCGGCCGGTGCGGTCGATCTCGCGCAGCAGCAGCGAGGTGATCAGGAAACCGGAGATCACGAAGAACACGTCGACGCCGATGAAGCCCCCGGTCATGTACGGGAAGCCGACGTGGGCGGCGATGACGACGCCGACGGCCACGGCCCTCATGCCCTCGATGTCGGTACGCCAGTGGCCGGGCCGCTCCTTCGGTCTCGGCGCCGCGGCGGCTGTTCCGCCCCCGTCGGCCTCGGTCGGTCGTGGTGCGTTGGTCGAACGCATGAGCGTCAGTCTCCGAACGGTTCACCGGGCATGGGTTTCCCCAGTCGGGCACCACTGGGCTGACAATCGGCATCGATGCCGGGACGGTTGCCGACCCTAGCAGTGTTCTTCCATCGGCGTCGCGCAGCCCTGAAAGAGTGAGGATCGACTCATGGTGGGCGCGGTCCGGCTCGCGGCGGCCCCGGCGAGCGGTCACCGTACCCGAATCTCGCTCGAATTCTGGGATCATGGACATCAGCGTCCGGTCCTCACCGGGCGGCACGCCCGAATCCTCATCCCCCCTTGGAGGAGCCCATGTCCCCTGTCCGAAGTCGAACGGTCCGCCTCGCGCGGGCCGCCTCGGCCGTCATCCTGGCCGCGACGGTCACCGTCTTCGCAGCTCCCGCCCCGGCACAGGCCGCCGCCTGCGACGTCGAGCTCTACTACGAGATCACCGGGAGGGCGCTCCAGGGCCACCGGGTCGAAGTCACCCTCGTCAACGTCAGCGCCAGCAATGTGGAGTCGTGGGGGATGCGCTTCGATTACCACGGCGCCTTCGCCAAAGCCGCT
This sequence comes from Actinomycetes bacterium, assembly GCA_021793335.1. Classification (GTDB taxonomy): domain Bacteria; phylum Actinomycetota; class Actinomycetes; order Mycobacteriales; family Micromonosporaceae; genus Glycomyces. The sequence continues at coordinate 3,122 of JAJYSW010000244.1, read as the reverse complement.
CACCGGTCAGGATGGGGAGCGGAGTTCTTCCTCGTGAGCCCCACCGCTTTCACCGCCATGAACCCGGGCGAGCGAGACGGCGGTCACTACTACTTCTATCCGGACATGGTCCACGAATTCGGTTTCACCTTGCCGGGCAAGGCGTCCAAACCGCTGAGCATTACGATGTCCCATCCTCCCCGACCGTGCGAACTGCAAGTGACGCTCGGCCCGCCGCCGCTGCCTTAGGGCACGCCGGGAGGGAACTCGGGGGTCTGGCGCAACAGGCCCTCCTGCGTGGCCGAGGCGATGTGAGCGCCCTCGCGGTCGAAGAAGCGGCCCTGCGCCAGGCCCCGCCCGCCCGAGGCGGCCGGGGACTCCGCGTCGTACAAGATCCACTCGTCGGCGCGGAACGGCCGGTGGAACCACAGGGCATGGTCCAGGCTCGTGCCCATGTAGCCGCCCTGTCCCCACACCGCGCCATGGCGGCTCAGCACCGAGTCCAGCAACGTCAGGTCCGAGGCGTAGGTCAGCACGCACACATGGATGAGCGGGTCGTCGGGCAGCGTCCCGTCGGCCTTCATCCAGACCCGCTGACGCGTCTCGGGCAGACGCTCGCCCGAACGGAAATAACCCGAGCCGCCCAGATAGCGCACATCGATCGGGCGGGGGATGCGGGCCCACATGCTGAGGCGGTCCGGATCGGCCTTGAGCCGCTCGGTGATCGTCGGCACGGCCTCGGGCGCGGCCAGGTCCGAGGGCGCGGGATCGCCGTGCTCCAGCCCGGTCTCGCCGGTGTGGAAGGAGGCCGACATGAAGAAGATCGTCCGCCCGCCCTGAAGGGCCACGGTGCGACGCACCGAGAAAGAACGGCCGTCACGGATGTTCTCCACCTGGTAGAGAATCGGTTTCGACGAGTCCCCGGGGCGCACGAAATAGCCGTGCAGGGAGTGGACGTGCCGTTCGGGATCGACGGTGCGCCCGGCGGCGACGAGCGCCTGCCCGGCCACCTGGCCGCCGAAGACGCGCTGGAGACCGACCTCGGCGCGGGGCCCACGGTACAGACCCGTGTCGATCTGCTCCAGGTCGAGGACGCCGAGGAGCGAGTCCACGGCGTCCTGACCTACGAGTACTTCGTTCACTACGAACCGATCTGGTGGACCCGGACGGTGTTCGTCGAGCCGGGCGTGCCGGCCGGAGTGCCGGCCACGATGACGACCAGGTCGCCGTGCGCGACCAGGCCGTGTTCCAGCAGGCTCTTGTCGACCAGCGCGAACATGGCGTCGGTGTGGTCGACGTGCTCGACGAGATAGGCGTCGGTGCCCCACGACAGCGCCATCTGATTGCGCACGGACTCGATCGAGGTCATGCCCACGATCGGCAGGTTCGGCTTGAGGCGGGCCAGGCGCTTGACGGTGTCGCCGGTCTGCGTGAACGCGGCCAGGGCCTTCGCGCCGATCGATTCGGCGACCTGGGCGGCGGCGGCGGTGACCGCGCCGGGCCTGGTCTTCGGGTCGTGCGTCATGCGTGTCACGTCGATGGGGCCGGCCTCGGTGGTCTCGACGATCTTGGCCATCGTGCGGACGGTCCCGATGGGGTACTTGCCGACCGAGGTCTCGCCGGAGAGCATGACCGCATCAGTGCCGTCCAGGACGGCGTTGGCGACGTCGGAGACCTCGGCGCGCGTGGGCCGAGCATTGTCGATCATGGAGTCGAGCATCTGGGTGGCGACGATGACGGGCTTGGCGTTCTCGCGGCAGAGGCGGATGATCTCCTTCTGCACGATCGGCACCTCGTCGAGCGGCATCTCGACGCCCAGGTCGCCGCGGGCGACCATGACGCCGTCGAAGGCCAGCACGATCGCTTCGAGGCGTTCGACGGCCTCGGGTTTCTCGACCTTGGCGATGATCGGGCGGCGCACACCGACCTCGTCCATGACCTTGTGGCCGAGGCGCACGTCGTCGGGGTGGCGCACGAACGACATGGCGATGAAGTCCACACCCAGGTTGAGCGCGAACTTCATATCGGAGATGTCCTTCTCCGACAGGGCGGGAACGGAGATCGCCACGTTCGGCAGGGACAGGCCCTTGTGGTTGGAGACCGGGCCGCCTTCCACGACGAGGCACTCGACGTCGGTCTCGTCGGCGCCGAGGACCTCAAGGGCCAGTTTGCCGTCGTCGACCAAGAGCCGGTCGCCCTTGGTGACCTCGGCGGGGAGCTTCTTATAGGTGCACGAGACGCGGTCGTGGGTGCCGTCGACCTCTTCGGAGGTGATGAAGACCCGGTCGCCGGCGCTCCACTGCTCGGAGCCGTTGGCGAAGGTCCCGAGGCGGATCTTGGGGCCCTGCATGTCGGCCAGGACGGCGACGGGCTTGCCGGCGGCGGCGGCGGCTTCGCGGACCATCTGATAGACGGCCTCGTGGTCGGCCTGGGTGCCGTGGCTGAAATTCATTCGGGCGACGTTCATGCCGGCGTCGATCAGGCCGGCCATGCGATCGGGCGTGGCCGTCGCAGGCCCGATGGTGCAGACGATTTTTGCTCTACGAGTCACACTCCGAGCTTATATCGACGCGCCTGGACCCTCGCGAGGTCATAGCAGTTGAGAGGTGGAATTCACCGGTGGCCGCATGGTCCGTGGCGGTGCGTCGCGGCTATGCGGAAGCGTCCTGCGCGCCGCCTCGGCCCTGCCTCCGCGCGGTCGGTGATCGGCCGCGCGGACGGCGCGGGTCTCGCTCGGCGACCGGAGCGGAACGCGATCTCGGTCTCCTTCACCGGCAAGGGCCTCGGCACATGAGCACCGGCACGCGGCGAGGCCCGGGCACGGGACGGCGCGGGTGCGAAGGCACGGGCCTGCGGGCGGGTGAAATGTGTCGCTCTTCCCGCCGTCGCGGCCTTGCGGCTCGGCTGCGACGGTCTCCGTTCCAAGGCCGTCGCCGCAGGGCAGCCATGTCGCGAGGAGCGTGTAACGCACTCGTCAAGGGGGGCACGTCGCGCGTCGGCATGGCACCGGGTGGCTAGAGTGTTGGAATCGCACGGCGCCCATCACCGTGGTCGAGGCATCTGCCGAGACGACGCCGCCGATTCCCCCTGGTGCGCCAGACGGAACCTGACGGCCGCCTTCGACAATGCAGTGGCGACGCCAA
>JAJYSW010000243.1 GCA_021793335.1 Actinomycetes bacterium | reverse complement strand
ACCTGATGCTCCTGTCCGCCGAGGGGGCGGTCCTGGTCGACCGCGAGTCCCTCGGCGCCACCGCGAAGATCGCCGGCTCCTACGACCGGCAGATCCTCGTCTTCCAGACCAGCGCCGCCCCCGAGGTCATCAGCGCCTATGAGCGGGCGATGAGTTCCGACGCCGTCGGGCTCGCCCGTCAAGCCCTGGCGATCTACCTCAACGGCGACATCCCGACGTTGTCGGCCACCGAGTTCTCGGCCGCCCAGGGCGAGGTCGTCGCCGCGCTGCACCAGACCCAGTACCAGGCCATCGATGTCCTGAACCGGGACGTCGACGCCCTTCGCGACTCCTCGACGCGGACGCTGCTGACCACGTTCGCGCTCATCATCGTGCTGGCGCTGACCGCGATCATCTCCGCGGCCATGCTCGCCCGCCGCATCAGCCTGCGTGTCGACTCCGTGCGCGAGGCGACGCTGACCGCCGCCTATGACACGCTGCCCAAGACCGTCGCGGCGGTCTCACAGGCGTCCAACGCCGACGAGGTCGACCGGCTGCTCCAGGCCGCCAAGCGGCAGACCTCCATCACCGCCGACGCGCGCTACTCCGACGAGCTCGACAGTCTCGCCGAGGCGTTCAGCGCCGCCCACCACCAGGCACTGCGCCAGACCGCGAACCAGGCGCTGCTGCGCATCGACGTCGAGGCGATGATGAAGACCCTCGCCAGGCGCGGCCAGAGCCTCATCCGCCGCCAGCAGCAGGTCATGGAATCGCTGGTGGAGGAGTCGCGGACCTCCTCGGACATCCCCGAAGAATGGCGCAGCGTCTACCACCTGCTCAGCCGCATGCGGCGCAACGAGGAGAACCTGCTGCTCCTGGCCGGCGGCGAGCCGCAGCGGCGCTATAGCCACCCCGTCGCCATCGAGACGATCATCCGCGACGCGGTCTCCGAGATCGAGGGAGCCGGGCGCGTCGTCGTCGAGAACCAGGTCTCGACGCGCCTGGAGACCAAGCCCGCCGGCGACGTCGTCCGCATCCTCGCCGAACTGCTCGACAACGCCGCCTCCTACTCTCCGCCCACGCAGCAGGTCCGCGTCACCTCTCGCCGGTCGAACTCGGAGATCGTCATCTCCATCGCCGATGACGGCATCGGCCTCAACCCCGACCAGATGTCGGCGATCAACCGGCGCCTGGCCGAGCCCACGCAGCTCAACTCCGAGCTCACGGCCACGATGGGACTCCTGGTCGTCGGTCGGCTCGCGGCCGAGCACGCCGTCAGCGTCCAGTTGCATTCCACGATGGGCAAGGGCACGCTCGCGCTGGTCCGCATCCCCGCCTCGGCGCACGCCGAGCCGAGCGCCGGCGGCCTGGTCCCGGCCGTCCCGAGCGGCTCTTCGGCGAGGATCGCCCTGTCGGCGCACGCCGCGAACCTGCCGATGACCGGGACGGGCTCCGACACGGCCGCCGAAGGCGCCGCCGAGCCGATCGTCCCCAAACCGCTCAAGGCGGGAGCGACGCCCGAGCCACGGCCGATAGCTGGGCAGACGTACGGCGCTGCCGGCGGCTCGGAACCCACGGCGGGCCCCGGTTCGGAGTCGGTGGATGTTACCTTCAGGAAGGTGAACAGAGCACTCGAATCCCCCAGGGATCCGAACGGCACAGAATTGCCACGGCGGGCGCCGGGGACCCGGCTCCTGCCCGGGGCCGTCCCGGGCACCAAGCCCGGTTCGGGCGGCGTCGACCTCGACCCCGCCGAGATCCGAGACCGCCTGACCGGATTCGCCTCCGGGATCGCAGCGGCCTCGGAACACGAACAACGATAATTGCAGTAGAAAGCAGCGAGATGGATACCAAGGACAACAACGTCGGTGAACTCGACTGGCTCCTCACCTCCTTCGTCGAGAAGGTGCCCGACGTCTCCGAAGCCCTGACCGTCTCCGTCGACGGCCTGGCCCTGGCCGCGTCCCAGGGCCTGTCGACCGACCGCGCCGACCAGCTCGCCGCCATCACCTCGGGGCTCGCCAGCCTGACCACGGGAGCCGCCAAGGTCCTCAACGCCGGACGGATCCGCCAGTCGGTGATCGACATGGACGAGGGCGTCCTACTGCTCATGGCCGTCGGCGACCGCGCCCAGGTGGCCGTGCTCGCCAACGCCGGGTGCGACCTCGGCCAGGTAGGCTACGAGACCGCGCTGCTCGTCAAGCGGGTCTATGCCGCTTTGGAGCCCGACGCACGGGCATGATGAGGGCCGTCGGTCGGAAGTTCCTGCTCACACGCGTGCGGACGTGTAGGAGATTGCTCACGGAACGACCCCGCCGAGCCCGGGAGGGCGCCCGCAGGCCCTCCCCGTTCCCCCTCGCCACGAGCACCACCTGCGATAACAATAGAACGCTCATGTGTCGCCACACCGCTTCGCTCTTCCCCCTCCGCAGGGGAGCCGGATCGGGGGGCTATTCTGCGTTCGCTACCTGGAATCAGAATCTGGAGGCCCACAGGTGACCACGGTTGAGCCCAAGGTCGAACCAACGCCTATCGTCGCGCGCCCCTGGCCGGTGCGCCGCGAACCGAAGGGCTCCTGGCTCGCCCGGACACTGCGTACCACCGACGCCAAGCAGATCGGCTTGATGTACTTCATGACGTCGATGGCGTTCTTCGCCATCGGCGGCGTGCTGGCCCTGCTGATCCGCGCCGAACTGTTCCGCCCCGGTCTGCAGTTCTTCTCACCAGAGCAGTACAACCAGCTGTTCACGATGCACGGCACGATCATGCTGCTGCTGTTCGCGACCCCGATCGTGTTCGCGTTCGGCAACTACCTGGTGCCGCTCCAGATCGGCGCACCCGACGTCGCCTTCCCACGACTCAACGCCTTCGCGTACTGGCTGTACGTGTTCGGCGGCACACTCGCCGTCTCCGGCTTCATCACGCCCGGCGGCGCGGCGGCCTTCGGCTGGTTCAGCTACCAGCCGCTGTCGAACGCGGTGCACTCGCCCGGGATCGGCGCCGACCTGTGGCTCCTCGGCCTGGTCATCTCCGGTCTGGGCACCATCCTCGGTGCGGTCAACATGATCACCACGATCGTGACGATGCGCGCCCCCGGCATGGTCATGTTCCGGATGCCGATCCTCACCTGGAACATCCTCATCACGAGCCTGCTGGTCATTCTGATCTTCCCGATCCTGGCCGCTGCACTGCTCGGCGTCGTCGTCGACCGGCATTTGGGTGCGCATCTCTTCGCCTCCGAGACCGGCGGGGCGATGCTGTGGCAGCACCTGTTCTGGTTCTTCGGGCACCCGGAGGTCTACGTCGTGGCGCTGCCGTTCTTCGGCATCGTCTCCGAGATCTTCCCGGTCTTCAGCCGCAAGCCGATCTTCGGTTATAAGACGCTCGTCGCGGCCACGCTGGCGATCGCCGGCCTGTCGATGGCGGTGTGGGCTCACCACATGTATGCCACCGGCGCGGTCATGCTGCCGTTCTTCTCGCTGATGACGTTCCTGATCGCCGTGCCCACCGGCATCAAGTTCTTCAACTGGATCGGCACCATGTGGAAGGGCCAGCTCACCTTCGAGGCACCGATGCTGTTCAGCATCGGTTTCCTGGTGACGTTCCTCCTCGGGGGCCTCTCGGGCGTCCTGCTCGGCAGCCCGCCGATCGACTTCCACGTCTCGGACACCTACTTCGTGGTGGCGCACTTCCACTACGTCCTGTACGGCACGATCGTCTTCGCGGTCTTCGCCGGCGTGTACTTCTGGTTCCCGAAGGTCGCCGGGCGCATGTACGACGAGCGGCTCGCCAAGGTGCACTTCTGGCTGACGCTCATCGGCTTCCACACCACGTTCCTGGTCCAGCACTGGCTGGGCAACGCGGGCATGCCGCGCCGCTACGCCGACTACCTGGAATCGGACGGGTTCACGACGCTGAACATGGTCTCGACCGTGGGCGCGTTCGTGCTGGGCCTGTCGACGCTGCCGTTCGTCTGGAACCTGTTCAAGTCCTGGAAGGCCGGCCGCCTGGTCGAGACCAACGACCCGTGGGGCTACGGCGGTTCCTTGGAGTGGGCCACCAGTTGCCCGCCGCCGCTGCGGAACTTCGACCGGATCCCGCGCATTCGCTCCGAACGTCCGGTCTTCGACGAGAAGTGGGGCCACTTGATCAAGGAGGACAAGGGGCACTAAATCATGGGAAAAGGGCCCGAGGAGCATGCTCCTCGGGCCCTTTTCAGGTCCCACCCCTGACATATCGGTACCCGTCTCGCTAGGCTTAAAACATGAGCAGGGCATTGATCGTCGTGGACGTCCAGAACGACTTCTGTGAAGGCGGCTCGCTGGGTGTCACCGGCGGGACGGAGGTGGCCGGCGGGGTCACCGAACTGATCAAGAACGAAGGCCACCGCTGGGACCACATCGTGGCCACCCGCGACTGGCACATCGACCCGGGAGGCCACTTCTCGGCCGAGCCGGATTTCCGCGACTCGTGGCCGCCGCACTGCGTGGTCGGCACGCACGGCGCTCAGTTCCACCCGGCGTTCGATCGCACCCGGGTCGAGGCCGTGTTCGACAAGGGCGCCTACGAGGCCGCCTACTCCGGTTTCGAAGGGTCGAGCGGCGAGACGGGCCTGGCCCAGTGGCTGCGCGAGCACGGTGTGGAGGCGGTCGACGTCGTCGGCATCGCCACCGACCACTGCGTTCGCGCCACGGCCCTGGACGCCGTCCGCGAGGGCCTCACCGCGACGGTCCTCCTCGACTACACCGCGGCGGTGGCCGAGGAGACGAAGGCCAAGGCCCTGGAGGAACTCGCCGAGGCCGGGGTGCGGATCGAGTCGACGTCCTGAACCCGACCGCTCCCGACTGAGCCGTCTCCGGCGGCTTCGGGGCGCTCGCGGCCGCGCTGAGCCGCCCGCCGAACGGGCGCGGCCGGTGCGGACTTGCCCGAAGAGGCGCGCGAAAGACGAGACC
>JAJYSW010000014.1 GCA_021793335.1 Actinomycetes bacterium | reverse complement strand
CGCTCCCGGCGTCTCGGGCGTGGCCAGGGGCCCGGCGGTCTCGGTGAACAACAGCGCCAGCGGCTCGGACCCCAGCCGGGTCCGGGCCCGGGTGATCGAGGACGCTTCCGGAGCGCCCGAGGCCGGCACGGTCAGACCGTCGGCCCCGCCGGAGAAAGCGCAGCCGTCGGCGAGCCGACGCCACACTTCCTTGTAGGACAGGCTGCGCCACAGCCAGAGCGCCAAGACCAGGTACAGCGTCAATCGGGCGGGCAGGTCGCGTCGCCGCTCCCACACCGCGCCGCCCTCGGCGGTGACGGTGTCGACCAGGCCGGGGTCGAACGTCTGGGTCAACACTCCAAAAGAGGCACGATCAGCCGTGTTCGTCACGCCACCGAGCATCTCGCAGACCCCACCGGCCCCGGACGCGACCCCACCGACCAGCGACCATCACCGAACCGCAAGAACACCCAACCCCACAACCAGCACCATCACCTAAACACAACGGTGCTGGCCCCCGGTCCGCGCCTCGTCATTGGCGAGACCGCCCCCGCGACTTCGTCCCAGCGTTCGGCGTCGGGCGACTCGAACCATTCCTTCAAGGCGATCCGGTACTGCTCTTTCAGTTCGGCTTCGCGCGGCATCGCGATGCCGCGCTGCACCGCGGCCTGCTTCAGGGGAGCATTCGCGATGGCGCGTCGACGTCCTAAGATGGGCGCGTGATTGAGACGGAGTCGGCGGGCGGGGTGCGGCACCCCGATGACCCCGATCCGGTCGAGTCGACCAAGGTGGTGGCCGCGTTCACGCTCGCGGTGCTCGCGGTCGTGTTCGCGCCGTTCGTCGGCGGCGTCATCCCCGCGGCCTTGGCGCTGCTGCTCGCCCGGCAGGCCGAGGACGACATCCGCGCCTCCGAAGGTTTTCTGCTCGGGGCGGGGCGGCTCCGGCCCATTCGGCGGCTGGCCTGGATCGCCCTCGGAATCGCCGCGGCGGTGGTCATCGCGTTGCTGCTGGTCTGGGCCGTCAATGCGGCCCGTTCGGTGGGGGAGCCGAGTTACGTCGGGGACGTCGCCGAGGGGCTTCTCGGAACGTGAGGCGGGATACTCACACTGAGGGGCGGCCCGCTCGTGGCTCCGGTGTTCCGCGGGATAAGATAGTCGATGGTGTGTCTGCCGCGCTCATGCGAACCGTCGCCATCGCCCTTCGGCCGAATACCGTCCGTGACATCGAACACGGACGCTTTGCGGGCCGAAATCGGCTTTGACGTCGTTCGTTAGGCTAGGTAGGCTTCTCCCTTGCGCCTGGACACCGCTTTGAGCGGCATGGTGGCCCTGTCTACTCCGGCAGCTCGGTCCCCGTGAGAGCCAGGCCAGGTTGCGTGCCTGCAAGGCGGCAAGGCTCTCATTAGGCCGAGTCGTCCGGCGTCATCGGCACGCACACCCTCGTACAGGGGGCTTCGTGAATATTGACTCCATATAGTCAGTCTCGCCTGAGTCGGGCCGATCCGGTCCGGAGGGCTCACCGAGTTCACGAACGCGTCTGAACCAGCCTGCGCGGCGAAGTGCGCTTCGAACAGGGCTGGCATGAGCCCGGAGAGACGCGACACGCCCGAACGCGGGGGACGGGATTCTGCTCAGGTGAGCAGGACAGACGGATGGCGCCGGCAAGACAGGAATACGCAACCAGTCAACGTGTTGAGAGGGGTTCGGCTCAGTGCCAACCATCCAGCAGTTGGTCCGAAACGGTCGCAAGACCAAGGCCAACAAGAACAAGGCGCCCGCACTCAAGGGCAGCCCGCAGGCTCGCGGCGTGTGCACCCGCGTGTACACCACGACACCCAAGAAGCCGAACTCGGCCATGCGCAAGGTCGCCCGTGTCCGGCTCATGAACGGCACCGAGGTCACCGCCTACATCCCCGGTGTGGGACACAACCTCCAGGAGCACTCCATCGTGCTGGTCCGCGGCGGCCGTGTCCGCGACCTTCCCGGTGTCCGTTACAAGATCGTCCGCGGCGCGCTCGACACGCAGGGCGTCCGCGACCGCAAGCAGGCCCGCAGCCGCTACGGCGCGAAGAAGGAGAAGTAGACACATGCCACGTAAAGGCCCCGCGCCGCGTCGGCCGCTGACTGCTGACCCGGTCTACAACTCGGTCCTGGTCACGCAGCTCATCAACAAGGTCCTCAGGGACGGCAAGCGCCGTCTCGCCGAGCGCATCGTCTACGAAGCCCTGGAGAACTGCCGCCAGAAGGCCGATCAGGACCCAGTGGTCATCCTCAAGCGCGCTCTGGACAACGTCAAGCCCACCCTTGAGGTCCGCTCCCGCCGAGTCGGCGGTGCGACCTACCAGGTGCCGGTCGACGTCCGTCCGCAGCGGGCCACCACTTTGGGCCTGCGCTGGCTGGTCGGCTACGCGCGCGACCGTCGCGAGAAGACCATGATCGAGCGGCTGACCAACGAGATCCTCGACGCCTCCAACGGCCTCGGCGCCGCGGTGAAGAAGCGCGAGGACACTCACAAGATGGCCGATTCCAACAAGGCATTCGCCCACTACCGCTGGTAGTGATCTCAAGAGAAGGCAATCGTGGCTAACAAAGCGAACGAGGCCCTGGCCAAGCTCCGCAACATCGGCATCATGGCCCACATCGATGCCGGTAAGACCACCACCACCGAGCGCATCCTGTACTACACGGGTGTGTCGCACAAACTCGGTGAGACCCATGAGGGCTCTGCGACCATGGACTGGATGGAGCAGGAGCAGGAGCGGGGCATCACCATCACGTCCGCCGCCACCAAGTGCGAGTGGGACGGGCACGTCATCCAGATCATCGACACGCCCGGCCACGTCGACTTCACCGTCGAGGTCGAGCGGTCCCTGCGAGTCCTGGACTCGGCCATCGCGGTCTACGACGGCGTCGCGGGCGTGGAGCCCCAGACCGAGAACGTCTGGCGTCAGGCCGATAAGTACAGCGTCCCGCGCATGTGCTTCGTCAACAAGATGGACCGCACCGGAGCGAACTTCTTCCGTTGCGTGGACATGATGGCCGACCGTCTCAATTCCAACACCGCCATCATCCAGCTGCCGATCGGCTCCGAGTCCGACTTCGTCGGCGTCATCGACCTGGTCGAGATGAACGCCAAGACGTGGCGCGGCGAGACCGGGCTCGGCGAGGCGTACGAGACCGAGGAGATTCCCGCGGACCTGGTCGAGCAGGCCGAGGAGTACCGCGAGAAGCTCCTGGAGACCCTCTCCGACGTCGACGACGACTTCGCCGAGAAGTACCTCGAAGGCGAAGAGCTCACCGTCGCCGAGGTCAAGGCCGCGATCCGCAAGGGCACCATCGCGAGCCAGATCAACCCGGTGATGTGCGGCACGGCCTTCAAGAACAAGGGCGTGCAGCCGCTGCTCGACGCGGTGATCGACTACCTGCCTTCTCCGCTGGACGTCGAGAGCATCAAGGGGACCCTCACCGATAACGAGACCCCGGTCGAGCGCCACGCCGACGTCGAAGCGCCCTTCAGCGCCCTGGCGTTCAAGATCCAGACCGATAAGCACCTCGGCCGTCTCACCTATGCCCGCGTCTACTCGGGCTCGGTCGAGACCGGCACCCAGGTCATGAACTCGACCAAGGGCCGCAGGGAGCGCATCGGCAAGATCTACCAGATGCACGCCAACAAGCGCGAGGAGCGCAAGGAGGCGCACGCGGGCGACATCATCGCGATCCAGGGACTGAAGCAGACCACCACCGGTGACACGCTGTCCGATTCGGGCAGCCAGGTCATCCTGGAATCGATGATCTTCCCCGAGCCGGTCATCGACGTGGCCGTCGAACCGAAGTCCAAGGCCGACCAGGACAAGATGGGCACCGCGATCCAGCGCCTGGTCGAGGAGGACCCGACCCTGCGGATCCAGACCGACGAGGAGACCGGTCAGACGGTCCTGTCGGGCATGGGCGAGCTGCACCTCGACATCACGATCGACCGCATCAAGCGGGAGTTCGGCGTCGAGGCCAATATCGGCAAGCCGCAGGTGGCCTACCGGGAGACCATCTCCAAGCGGACCGAGAAGATCGAGTACCTGCACAAGAAGCAGACCGGTGGCTCCGGTCAGTTCGCGCGGGTCATCGTCAACGTCGAGCCGCTGGCGATGGAGGGCGACGACGCTCCGATCTTCGAGTTCGACGACCAGATCACCGGTGGCCGCATCCCCCGCGAGTACATCCCGTCGGTCAAGGCCGGCGCGGAGGACGCGTTGGGCGACGGCGTGCTGGCGGGCTACCCGCTGGTGGGCGTGAAGCTGGAACTGACCGATGGTCAGTACCACGAGGTCGACTCCTCGGAGATGGCCTTCAAGATCGCAGGCAAGATGGTGCTGAAAGAGGCCGCGAAGCGGGCGAAGCCAGTACTGCTCGAGCCGATGATGGCCGTCGAGGTCATCTGCCCGGAGGAATCGATGGGCGATGTCATCGGCGACATCAACTCTCGGCGCGGCATGGTCCAGGAGATGGGCGAACGGGGCAACGACCGTACGGTCAAGGCTCAGGTGCCGCTGTCGGAGATGTTCGGCTATGTCAGCGACCTCAGGTCGAAGACGGCCGGCCGCGCGAACTACTCAATGCAGTTCGACAGCTACGCCGAAGTCCCGGCGAACGTCGCCAAGGAGATCATCGCCAAGGCGACAGGCGAGTAATCGGACCGGGAGGGCAAGCCTGCCCTTCCGTCCGTGAACCCACCTGTTGCCGCGGGTTCGCCGCGACGCAATGGGTCAGTTAAGTCAAACCAGATTTATTCAGTCCACAGGAGGACGAAGTGGCTAAGGAAAAGTTCGAGCGGACTAAGCCTCACGTCAACATCGGCACGCTCGGTCACGTCGACCACGGCAAGACCACGCTCACTGCCGCCATCACCAAGGTCCTGCACGAGAAGCACCCGGACATCAACCCGTTCACGCCGTTCGACGAGATCGACAAGGCTCCCGAGGAGCGGCAGCGCGGTATCACGATCTCGATCTCCCACGTGGAGTACCAGACCGAGAGCCGGCACTACGCTCACGTCGACTGCCCCGGCCACGCCGACTACATCAAGAACATGATCACCGGCGCGGCCCAGATGGACGGCGCGATCCTGGTCGTGTCGGCCGCCGACGGCCCGATGCCGCAGACCCGTGAGCACGTGCTGCTCGCTCGTCAGGTCGGCGTCCCCTACATCGTCGTGGCGCTCAACAAGTCCGACATGGTCGACGACGAGGAGATCCTCGAACTCGTCGAGATGGAGGTCCGCGAGCTGCTGTCCGACCAGAACTTCCCGGGCGACGACGCCCCGGTCGTGAAGGTCTCGGCGCTGGGCGCGCTGAACGGTGAAGAGAAGTGGGTCGAGGCCGTCGCCGAGCTCATGCAGGCCGTCGACGACTCGGTCCCCGAGCCGGTGCGCGACATCGACAAGCCGTTCCTCATGCCCGTCGAGGACGTCTTCACGATCACCGGTCGCGGCACCGTCGTGACCGGCCGTGTCGAGCGCGGTGTGCTCCTGCCCAACGAGGAAGTCGAGATCGTCGGCATCAACGAGGGCTCGATCAACACCAAGGTGACCGCCATCGAGATGTTCCGCAAGACGCTCGACGACGCGCGCGCCGGCGAGAACGTCGGTCTGCTGCTCCGCGGCACCAAGCGCGAGGAGGTGGAGCGCGGCATGGTCGTGACCCGCCCGGGCACCACCACCCCGCACACCGAGTTCGAGGCCGAGGTCTACATCCTGTCCAAGGACGAGGGTGGACGCCACACGCCGTTCTTCAACAACTACCGTCCGCAGTTCTACTTCCGGACCACGGACGTGACCGGCGTGGTGACCCTCCCCGAGGGCACCGAGATGGTCATGCCCGGTGACAACACCTCCATGAAGGTCGAGCTCATCCAGCCCGTCGCCATGGACGACGGCCTGCTCTTCGCGATCCGCGAGGGCGGCCGCACCGTCGGCTCCGGCCGCGTCACCAAGGTCATCAAGTAAGACCGCGCACCGGGGCGACCCATCGCCGAGACGGCGCTCGCGAGCGCCCGATCGGCACCCCGGGTCGCCCCGGTGTTCTGTCGTCTGAGGCCCGAGGGCCGCAGACGATGCGAACAGCTCCGTACGCGTAATCTGCCCCACTGTCGCACGGGCCCCGCTTGCTGGCGAAACATCGGGTCCGGCATAATATGCAGGTTGCGTTCGCATCAGTGGGCCTTCGTCTCCGATGAAGCCCCCGGGCCCTCAGGCTCGGCGTCGCTGATGCTCACGCCCGGCCCGCGGGCCCAGGTCGGCGCCACCAGGCGTCGAGAGGGACCGTTCACGGCGGGCAGGCGGGCGAGCCAAGACATCTCGACACGGTCCTACTGTGTCCGCATGTGCCTGAAGCTCGCGACACGCCCGACCGCGTGGAGCGGTCTGAACAGCCAATTTACGTAAGGTAAGGAATCATGGCGGGACAGAAGATCCGCATCAGGCTGAAAGCCTACGACCACGAGGTCGTGGACTCCTCGGCCCGCAAGATCGTGGAGACGGTCACCCGTACGGGGGCCGCCATCTCCGGGCCGGTGCCGCTGCCGACTGAGATCAACCGTTTCTGTGTTATCCGGTCGCCGCACAAGGACAAGGACTCGCGCGAGCATTTCGAGATGCGCACGCACAAGCGGCTCATCGACATCCTCGACCCGACCCCGAAGACGGTCGACTCGCTGATGCGCCTCGACCTGCCGGCCGGCGTCGACATCGAGATCAAACTGTAGGGGCACCGATGGACAGGCAGATCAAGGGAATCCTGGGCACCAAGCTCGGCATGACCCAGGTTTGGGACGAGAACGGCCGCGCCGTGCCCGTCACCGTGGTGCAGGCCGGGCCGAACGTCGTCTCCCAGATTCGTAAACCGGACGTCGACGGTTACTCGGCCGTGCAGCTGGGCTTCGGCGACGTCAAACTCAAGAACGTCACCAAGCCGATTCAAGGCCACTTCGAGAAGGCCGGCGTCGCTCCGCGTCGCCACCTGGTCGAATTGCGCACCTCCGACGCCGCCGACTACGACCTCGGCCAGACCATCGAGGCCTCGATCTTCGAGGCCGGCGAGATCGTCGACGTCACCGGCACCACCAAGGGCAAGGGCTTCTCCGGTGTCATGAAGCGTCACGGCTTCGGCGGGTCCAACTCCAGCCACGGCGCGCACAAGGTCCACCGGGCCCCCGGTTCGATCGGCGGGTGCGCCACGCCGGGCCGCGTCTTCAAGGGCATGCGCATGGCCGGCCGCATGGGCGGCAGCCGCCACACGACGCAGAACCTGCGCATTCAGGCGGTCGACGCCGAGCGCGGGCTGCTGCTCATCGTCGGCGCCGTTCCCGGCCCCAAGAACGGCCTGGTGCTCGTCCGCAGCGCAGTGAAGCAGGTGGCTACCAAATGAGCCTTGAGATCAAAGTCAAAGACGCCGCTGGCAAGGAGACCGGGAAGGCCATCGAGCTCCCGGCGTCGATCTTCGACGTCGAGCCGAACATCCCGCTCATGCACCAGGTCGTGACCGCGCAGCTCGCCGCCGCGCGTTCCGGCTCGGCGAACACCAAGACCCGCGCCGAGGTCCGCGGCGGCGGCAGGAAGCCGTACCGCCAGAAGGGCACCGGTCGCGCCCGACAGGGTTCGATCCGCGCGCCGCAGTTCACCGGCGGCGGCGTCGTCCACGGCCCCAAGCCGCGGTCGTTCGCCGAGCGCACTCCCCGCAAGATGAAGGCGGCGGCCCTGGCCGGCGCCCTCACCGACCGGGTGCGCGGCGGCAACCTGCACGTCGTCAGTTCGATCGTCGAGGGCGACACCCCGAAGACGAAGGACGCCAAGGCCGCTCTCGCGGCCACCACCGAGGCCGCGAAGGTCCTCGTGGTGCTGGCACGCGACGAGTCCGTCGCCCGGTTGAGCCTGCGGAACCTCCCCGAGGTCCACATCCTCGACTGGGGTCAGGTCAACACCTACGACGTGCTCAACAACGAGGACATCGTGTTCAGCGAGGCCGCCATCGAGGCGTTCATCGCTGACCGGACCGAGCAGGAGGTCGCGGCATGAGCGAAGTGACCGTCGCCGACCCGCGCGACATCATCGTCAAGCCGGTCATCTCGGAGAAGACCTACGCCCTCCTCGGCGAGGGCAAGTACACCTTCGAGGTAGACCCGCGCGCCAACAAGAGCCACATCAAGATCGCGATCAAGCAGATCTTCGGTGTGGACGTCAAGAGCGTCAACACCCTGAACCGCGAGGGCAAGCGCAAGCGCACCCGCGACGGCTGGGGTCAGCGCAAGAGCGTCAAGCACGCGATCGTCACCGTCGAGGGCGACCCCGGTCGTCTCGGTGAGATCTTCGGCGGACAGATCTCGTAGGGACGCAGGGAGTAAAGATGGCTATTCGCAAATACAAGCCGACGACGCCCGGGCGTCGTGGTTCCAGCGTCTCCGAATTCGTCGAGATCACGCGTTCCACGCCCGAGAAGTCGCTGGTGCGTCCGCTGACCAAGACCGGCGGCCGCAACAACTCGGGCAAGATCTCGACCCGTCACCGCGGCGGCGGCCACAAGCGCCGTTACCGCGTGATCGACTTCCGTCGCCACGACAAGGACGGCGTGCCGGCGAAGGTCGCGGAGATCGAGTACGACCCGAACCGCACCGCGAACATCGCGTTGCTGCACTATGCCGACGGCGAGAAGCGCTACATCCTGGCGCCCAAGGGCGTCAAGCAGGGCGACCGGGTGGAGAACGGCCCCGAGGCCGACATCAAGCCGGGCAACTCGCTGGAGCTGCGCCACATCCCGGTCGGTACGACGGTCCACGCCGTGGAGCTCAAGCCGGGCGCGGGTGCCGCGCTGGGCCGCAGCGCCGGGGCCTCGATCCAGCTGCTCGCCCGCGAAGGCAAATACGCGCACCTGCGCATGCCCTCCGGTGAGATCCGCCTGGTCCAGGCGACCTGCCGCGCGACCGTCGGCGAGGTCGGCAACGCCGAGCAGGGCAACATCAGCTGGGGCAAGGCCGGCCGCATGCGCTGGAAGGGCTGGCGCCCGTCCGTCCGCGGTGTCGTCATGAACCCGGTCGACCACCCGCACGGCGGTGGTGAGGGCCGGACCTCCGGTGGCCGCCACCCGGTGAACCCGCAGGGCAAGCCGGAGGTGCGCACCCGGAAGAAGAACCACCCGAACGACAGGCTCATCGTCCGTCGTCGCAAGGCCAGCCGGAAGCGGGGTAAGTAAGCCATGGGTCGCAGCCTGAAGAAGGGCCCCTTCGTCGACGATCACCTTCAGAAGAAGGTGGATACGGCGATCGAGTCCAAGTCCAAGACCGTCATCAAGACCTGGTCGCGTCGTTCCACGGTCACGCCCGACTTCATCGGGCTGACCTTCGGGGTCCACGACGGACGCAAGCACGTTCCGGTGTACGTCACCGAGAACATGGTGGGGCACAAACTCGGCGAGTTCGCGCCCACCCGCACGTTCCGCGGCCACGAGAAGGACGACCGCAAGAGCCGTCGCCGCTAGGCCACGGGCTTCAAGACCGAACGAAGGAATAGAACGATGGCAACACTGGAGCAGGAGGCTCCGAAGGCGCGCGCGGTGGCGCGGTACGTCCGCGTCGCTCCTCGCAAGGCGCGCCGCGTCGTCGACCTCGTGCGTGGCCTGCCCGTGGACGAGGCCTTGACGACCCTCGAATTCGCGCCCTACAGCGCGGCCGAGATCGTGTACAAGGTCATCGCGTCGGCCTCGGCCAACGCGGAGAACAACCTGGGCCTGGACCCCGAATCGCTCCTGATCTCCGAGATCAGGGTCGACGAGGGCCCGACGATGCGCCGTTACCGTCCGCGTGCCCATGGCCGCGCCTACCGGATCAACAAGCGCACCAGCCACATCACCGTGGTGGTGGAGTCCGTGCAGGCCGCCCCGGTCGACACGGGTTCGATCCGTCGGCCCAAGGCCGCCGCCCCCAAGGCGGAGCCGAAGGCCGAGACGCCGGTCGAGACCGACGACAAGTCCGAGTCCGCTGCAAAGGAGGAGACCGAGTAAATGGGTCAAAAGATTCACCCGCACGGGTACCGCCTCGGCATCAGCAGCGACTGGACGTCGCGCTGGTACGCCGACAAGGAATACGCCGATTACGTCGGCGAGGACGTGAAGATCCGCAAGCTCATGACCGAGGGTCTTGAGCGCGCCGGGATCAGCAAGGTCGACATCGAGCGCACCCGCGAGCGGGTCCGCGTCGACATCCACACCGCCCGCCCGGGCATCGTCATCGGCCGCAAGGGCGCCGAGGCCGACCGGTTGCGCGGCCGCTTGGAGAAGCTGACCGGCAAGCAGGTCCAGCTGAACATCATCGAGGTCAAGAACCCCGACGTCGACGCTCAGCTCGTCGCCCAGGGCGTGGCCGAGCAGCTCGCCAGCCGTGTCAACTTCCGTCGCGCCATGCGCAAGGCCATTCAGTCGGCCATGCGCAACCCGACGGTCAAGGGCATCAAGGTGCAGTGCTCCGGCCGCCTCGGCGGGGCCGAGATGAGCCGTTCGGAGCAGTACCGCGAGGGCCAGGTCCCGCTGCACACGCTCCGCGCGAACATCGACTACGGCCTGTTCGAGGCCCACACGACCTTCGGCCGCATCGGCGTGAAGGTGTGGATCTACAAGGGCGAGGCCACGCTCAAGGAGCAGGCCGAGCAGGTCCAGCGCCGGCGTGACAGCGGCGAGCGGGGCGGACGTCCCGGCCGCGGCCGCGGTGGCCGTGGAAGCCGGGGTCGCACCGCGAACACGGGTGCGCAGCAGGGCGCTCAGCCTTCGGGCGAGGCTGCCGCTCCGGCGACCGACGTCGGCGCCGCCGAGACGAAGAAGCAGGAGGGCTAAGCGACATGCTCATGCCACGGAAACCGCCGCGTGGGTACCGCAAGCCCCACGCGCCCAAGCGCAAGGGCAAGGCGACTCGCGGCACCCGAGTGACGTTCGGCGAGTACGGCGTCCAGGCGCTGGAGCACGGCTACGTGACCAACCGCCAGATCGAGGCGGCTCGTATCGCGATGACCCGCCACATCAAACGTGGCGGCAAGGTCTGGATCAATATCTTCCCGGACCGCGCCATCACGAAGAAGCCGGCCGAGACCCGTCAGGGTTCGGGCAAGGGCTCGCCCGAGTACTGGGTGGCCAACGTCAAGCCGGGCCGGGTGATGTTCGAGCTGTCCTACCCGACCGAGACCGTCGCCCACGAGGCGCTGATGCGGGCGATCCACAAGCTGCCCATGAAGTGCCGCATCGTGAGCCGTGAAGGTGCAGGTGAGCTGTAATGGCTACTGGTATCGACGCAGGTGAGCTCCGCGAGCTCAGCGACAAGGAGCTCCAGGCGAAACTCCTGGACAAGAAGGAAGAGCTGTTCAACCTGCGGGTCCGGGGCGCTACCGGCCAGTTGGAGAACAACCACATGCTCAGCCTGGTCCGTCGGGAAATCGCGCGGATCTACACCGTCATGAACGAGCGCCGGTTGGGCCTCAGCGCCGCGCCGGAGGAGGTTGAAGAATGAGCGAGGAGACCGTGGAGACTCGCGCCCGGCGCAAGGTGCTTGAAGGCGTCATCGTCGGCGACAAGATGGAAAAGACCGCCGTGGTCGAGGTCGAGGACCGCAAGAAGCACCCGCTGTACGGCAAGGTCATGCGGACCACCAAGAGGTACAAGGCCCACGACGAGAACAACCAGTGCGGCGTCGGCGACCGCGTCTCCATCATGGAGACCCGGCCGCTGTCGAAGACGAAGCGCTGGCGGGTCGTCGAAATCCTTGAGAAGGCCAAGTAGGGAGATCGGGACGTGATTCAGCAAGAGTCGCGGCTGAAGGTCGCCGACAACACCGGTGCGCGGGAGATCCTGTGCATCCGGGTGCTGGGCGGCTCGGGCCGACGCTACGCCGGTATCGGCGACACGATCGTGGCCTCCGTCAAGGACGCCATCCCGGGGGCCGGTGTCAAGAAGGGCGACATCGTCCAGGCCGTCATCGTGCGTGCCGTCAAGGAGCGTCGCCGCCCGGACGGGTCGTACATCAAGTTCGACGAGAACGCCGCCGTCCTCGTCAAGGACGGCGAACCGCGAGGGACCCGTATCTTCGGGCCGGTCGCCCGCGAACTGCGCGACAGGCAGTTCATGAAGATCATCTCCCTCGCACCGGAGGTGTTGTAAGTGAAGGTGAAGAAAGGCGACCGGGTCCGCGTCATCGCGGGCAAGGACAAGGGAGCCGAGGGCCTGGTGCTGGAGGCGTACCCGAGCCGCGATCGCGTGCTCGTCGAGGGCGTCAACCGGATCACCAAGCACACCAAGGCCGGACAGTCGGCGCGCGGTACGCGCACCGGCGGGATCGTCACCCAGGAGGCGGCGATCCACGTGTCCAACGTGATGGTGCTCGACGCCGATAACCAGCCCACCCGCGTGGGTTACCGGATCGGTGACGACGGCCGCAAGGTCCGTGTCGCGAAGCGGACGGGTAAGGACCTGTGATGACTGACGTTGCAGAGAAGATCGCTCCGCGCCTGAAGGAGACCTACCGGTCCGAGATCAGGCAGAAGCTGACCGACGAGTTCAAGTACGGGAACATCCACCAGATCCCCGGTCTGACGAAGATCGTGGTGAACATGGGTGTCGGTGAGGCCGCTCGCGATTCCAAGCTCATCAACGGAGCTCTGGAGGACCTGGCGACGATCACCGGGCAAAAGCCCATCGTGCGTCGTGCCAAGAAGTCGATCGCGCAGTTCAAGCTGCGGGAGGGCCAGGCCATCGGTGCGAAGGTGACCCTTCGCGGCGACCGCATGTGGGAGTTCCTCGACCGGCTGCTGTCGATCGCGCTGCCTCGCATCCGCGACTTCCGCGGTCTGTCGGACCGGCAGTTCGACGGGAACGGCAACTACACGTTCGGCCTGACCGAGCAGGCGGTGTTCCCCGAGATCGACCAGAACAAGATCGACCGGGTGCGCGGCATGGACATCACGGTGGTGACCACCGCGAAGACCGACGACGAAGGCCGGGCGCTGCTGCGGCACCTGGGCTTCCCGTTCAAGGAGAACGACTAATGGCGAAGAAAGCCCTCATCGCGAAGGCCAAGCGCAAGCCGAAGTTCGCCGTGCGCGCCTACACCCGCTGCCAGAAGTGCGGTCGACCGAAGTCGGTCTACCGCAAGTTCGGACTGTGCCGTGTGTGCCTCCGCGACATGGCCCACGCGGGGGAGCTCCCCGGCGTCCACAAGGCCAGCTGGTAGGTCTTCCGCGCCGGCGGAGCCGGCCACCGAATACTGTCGATCGCCACAGGCCCCGGAGTCTCGCCCGGGGAACCGGGGTGAGAAAGGTACATCAAAAGCATGACAATGACCGACCCGATCGCAGACATGCTGACGCGTCTGCGGAATGCCAACCAGGCTTATCACGACACCACGTCGATGCCGCACTCCAAGATGAAGGCCTCCATCGCCGAGGTCCTCAAGCAGGAGGGCTACATCGCCGACTGGCGTGTCGAGGAGCCCGAGGAAGGCAACGTCGGCAAGAAGCTTGTCGTCGACCTGAAGTTCGGCGAGCGCCGCGAGCGGTCCCTGGCGGGCCTGCGCCGCGTCTCGAAGCCGGGCCTGCGGGTCTATGCCAAGTCCACTGAGCTGCCGCGTGTGCTCGGCGGCCTGGGTGTGGCCATCGTGTCCACCTCCCATGGCCTGCTGACCGACCGCCAGGCTCGCAAGCGCGGTGTGGGCGGCGAAGTCGTCGCCTACATCTGGTAGTCAAGGAGGGTATGAAGCATGTCCCGCATTGGGAAGCAGCCGATCCAGGTGCCCTCCGGCGTCGATATCGCGATCGACGGCGCGACGGTCACCGTGAAGGGCCCCAAGGGCCGGCTCGTCCATGAGCTGCCCGAGTCCATCGGCATCGAGAAGAACGAGGACGGCTCGCTCCAGGTGACCCGCTCCGACGATGAGCGCAAGTCGCGGGCCCTGCACGGTCTGGCTCGCAGCCTCGTCACCAATATGGTCGTCGGCGTCTCCGAGGGGTACAAGAAGTCCCTGGAGATCAACGGCACCGGTTACCGTGCGCAGGCCAAAGGCAACGGCGTGGAGATGAGCCTCGGCTTCTCCCACACCGTCCAGGTCGACGCGCCGGAAGGCATCTCGTTCAAGGTCGAGAAGCCGACGCTGCTGCACATCGAAGGCATCGACAAGCAGCTGGTCGGTCAGGTCGCGGCGAATATTCGCCGACTGCGTCCGCCGGAGCCCTATAAGGGCAAGGGCGTGAAGTACGTCGACGAGCACATTCGCCGCAAGGCCGGGAAGGCAGGTAAGTAATGGCGAGCAAACTCGAACGCCGTCGCCCGTCTGGGTCGGTCTCCCAGCGTCGTCGGATCGCGAAGAACCGGCGTCACTTCCGTGGCCGCAAGAAGATCAGCGGCACGGCCGGACAGCCGCGCCTGGCGGTCTTCCGCTCTTCGAAGCACATCGTCGCCCAGGTCATCGACGACGTGGACGGCCGCACGCTGGTCGCCGCCTCGACGATCGAGCCGGGACTGCGCTCCTTCGAGGGGGACAAGACCGCGAAGGCCAAAGAGGTCGGCAAGCTCGTCGCCGAGCGCGCGAAGGAAGCCGGCGTCGAAGTGGTCGTGTTCGACCGCGGTGGGCTGAAGTACCACGGCCGCATCGCGGCCCTGGCCGACGCCGCCCGCGACAACGGCCTGAAGTTCTAACGCGATAGAACGGTTCGTGAGCCGGGAGGGAGCGCTGCTTCCTCCCGGCTTTTCGTTCCGGCTTCTCGTTCGGGGCGGGAGTGGCCCGGTCCGGCTCGCTGTGGACGGCGTGACACACCCCCGACCTGCCTCGAACCTTCGAAGGCCGTGGTGAAGACTGGTTCGGTGCGATTCCCGAAGATGACCCGCAAGGCGGTGCTCGCCTCCGGTGCGGCCGCCTCGTTCACCGCTGTTGTCGGCTGCTCCGAAGAGGGCCCCGGTGACGACGCCGCCGAGGACACCGGGCAGGATGAGTCCATCGACAGCGCGCAGGCATACGTGTCCGAGCAGTTGGCGTCCATGACCCTTGAGCAGAAGGTCGGCCAGCTGTTCATGGTGTACGCCTACGGGGCCTCGGTCGACACCGACGACCCCGAGGCCATCGCCTCGAATCAAGACCACCTCGGCGTCGATAATGCCGCCGAGCTCATCGCCGCCTACCGGCCCGGCGGGATCGTCTACTTCTCCTGGGCGGGCAATGTCGACGATCCCGAGCAGATCGCGCGGCTCTCGAACGGCCTTCAGGAGGCCGCCGCCGCGGACGGCGGCGTGCCGCTGCTCATCGCCGCCGATCAGGAGTACGGGGTGGTGAACCGGATCGGCGAGCCGGTCACGCAGTTCCCCGGCGCGATGCCGCTCGGGGCGACCAGGGACGCCGAGGCCGCGCAGCGCGCCGCCGAGATCGCCGGGGCCGAGCTGCGGGCCATGGGGCTCAATCAGAACTTCGCGCCCGATGCCGACGTCAACGTCGATCCCTCCAATCCCGTCATCGGGGTGCGCTCCTTCTCCTCGGACCCGGAGTTGACCGCGGAGTTGACCGCCGCGCAGGTCACCGGTTACCAGTCCGGCGGGGTCGCCGCCTGCGCCAAGCATTTCCCGGGACACGGCGATACCGACGTGGACAGCCACGTGGGCCTGCCGTCGATCTCCCACTCCGAAGAGGAATGGGCCAGGATCGACGCCCCGCCGTTCGAGGCCGCGATCGCGGCCGGCACGGACATGGTCATGTCCGCTCACCTCCAGTTCCCGGCCCTGGACGATTCGCTCGTCCCCGCGACGCTCTCGGAGCCGATCCTCACCGGCCTGCTGCGCGAACGGCTCGGCTTCGAAGGCGTGGTGGCCACCGATTCTCTGGAGATGGAGGGGGTGCGTGTCCAGTACGGCGATGACCGCGTCCCGGTCCTGGCGCTGCTGGCCGGCGCCGACCTGCTGTTGATGCCGCCGGATTTCCGCCTGGCCCGCGACGCGGTGCTCGGAGCGGTCGAATCGGGGGAGCTGACCGAGGAACGCATCGACGCCTCGGTCGAGCGGCTGCTGCGCCTCAAGTGGCGGCGCGGGATCGTCGAGGACGCCTCGACCGATGCCGAGGCGGTCCTCGATACGGTCGGCGTCGAGGAGCACCGGCAGGTCGCGGACGATATTTCGGACCGGGCGGTGACGCTGCTGCGCAACGACGGGGTGCTGCCTTTGGCCGCCTCCGGCGCGAGTGTGCTGGTCACCGGCTGGGGCGAGCAGACTACGGCGAGGCTCGCCGAAGCGCTCGAAGCGCTCGGGCTCGGCGTCGCAGTCCGTGCCACCGGCGAGGAGCCGGATGCCGCGGCGATCGGAGCGGCCGCGACCGAGGCATCCGATAAGGACCTGGCGGTGGTGGTGACGTTCGGTGTCACGGCCGGCTCGCCGCAGATCGATCTGGTCGAGGCCGTGGCCGCGACGGGGACGCCGGTGGTCGTCGCAGCGGTCGGCACGCCTTACGATGCCGCGTACCTGCCCGAGGCGGGGGCGGCGCTGGCGACCTATTCCTATACGGCCGGTTCGCTCGTTTCGCTGGCGGGGGCGATCACCGGCGAGGTGAACCCGCAAGGGCGGCTGCCGGTGGACGTTCCGGAGGCCGACGACCCGCAGCGTGTGCTGTTCGAGTTCGGTGCCGGCGAGGGCTACTGAGGAGTCCTCGCCGTCCGTGGTCCGAGCGGGCACGGTCATGACCGCCTGCCGCCGGGCGGCAGGCGGCAGGGCGCGAAGGCCGCGGCCGCGGCGCCGTCCCGTGATGGTCAGGGCGCGCCGCTTCGGCGATGAGCGACCGCAGCCGGATACCGGGAGGCCGTGCGTGAGGATCGCGCCGCCGACCCCGCTGCCGGGGCGCGCCGCTTCGCGGCCGGGTGGCTTCGGCCCCGGCGGTGTCCTTCGATGAGCCGGTCCCCGTCGGACCGGCACCCGGTGTGCCCTGCGTCGGCACGGAGCCGTGGCCACCGCGATTTCACTCCGGCGTTGTGGAAAGTTTTTTCAGCACCTTGACTTTCTGTGGAGTTTTTCACCATACTGGGATGCAAGTGCGATACCTCGCACTCTTCCCCCATCGGCAGATCTCCTGACAAGCAGGGAGTCTCGTATGAACAATCGCCCGAACGACAAAATCGTCCCAAGACGACGAGGGGTCATCGCTCTCGTCGGCATGCTCGCCTCGGCGGTGCTCACCGTGGCACTGCTGGTCGTGGCGAGCCCGGCCTCGGCTCAGTCCAACCCGACCGGTATCGACGTCTCGCACTGGCAGGGCTCGATCAACTGGACTTCGGTCAAGAACGCGGGGGTCGACTTCGCGTACATCAAGGCGACCGAGGGCACCGCTTATAAGGACCCACAGTTCAACACCAATTACCCGGCCGCCTACCACGCGGGCGTCATCCGGGGCGCCTACCACTTCGCTCGTCCCGGCTCCTCGTCCGGCGCGGCGCAGGCGGAGTTCTTCGCCTCGAACGGCGGCGCCTGGTCGGCGGACAACCTGACCCTCCCCGGCGCGCTCGACCTCGAAGCACCGCCCTCGGGTGCGGCGTGCTACGGCCTCTCCACCACGCAGATGCGCAACTGGATCACCGACTTCTACAACACGTACAAGGCGAGGACCGGTCGCGACATGGTCATCTACACCACCGCATCGTGGTGGAACAGCTGCACCGGCTCGTGGACGGGCATGGCCTCCAAGAGCCCGCTGTGGATCGCCCACTGGGGCGTCTCCAGTCCCTCCCTCCCGGCAGGATGGAACAACACCACCTGGACGTTCTGGCAGTACTCCGCGACCGGATCGGTCTCGGGCATCTCCGGTGACGTCGACCGCAACCACTTCAACGGCTCGCGGGCCCGCCTGCTGGCCCTGGCGAACAACACGTGATTCCCCCGATCCGGAGGCCGGGCGACCCCCGGCCTCCGGGCCTTCTGGAGGCAGACATGGACTATCAACGCATCCGACGCAGGCTCCTGTTCGGAGCCGGGGCGGCCGGGCTGCTCGGTGCCGCGGGGCTCTCCGGCGCCGTCTCGCACGCGGCGCCGGCGACGCCCGCGGCCGTCGAACCCGACATCGACTCGACCGCCGAGTGGGGCGCCCGGCCCCCGAGCATCGCGAACCCCGTCATCTGGGGCGTCCCGGACAAGCTCATCGTGCATCACACGGTCTCGGCGAACACCGCCGACTTCTCGCGCGGGCAGGCGCACGCCCACGCGCACTGGGTGCAGGATCTGCACATGGACGACAACGGCTGGCGCGACAGCGGATACCATTTCATCGTCAGCCGCGGCGGCTGGATCACCGAGGGCGCCACCGGTTCCCTGACCGCGCTCGTGGCCGGCGATCACTTCGTCCAGGGCATCCACACCGCGGGTCAGAACTCGCAGGCGATCGGGATCGCGAACGAGGGGGCCTATCACGACGGCGACGAGCCGACCGCCGCGCAATGGGAGACGCTGGTGACGCTGTGCGCCTATGCGTGCGAGCGGTACGCGATCCCGTCGAGTGAGATCTACGGGCACATGGACTTCGGTTCGACGCTATGCCCGGGGATCATCCACGATCGGCTGCCTCGGCTGCGCGGCGAGGTCGAAGCGGCCCGCGGCCTCTGAGCCGCGCCGAAGGACGGGGCCCGTCACGAGGCCGGCCGCAACCGGTCCGAGACCGCGGCGGCGGTGGCCGCCAGCGCCTTGGCGCTGCGTCGACGCAGTTTCGCCGCGACGCCGACGAACAGGCAGTCGACCACCATGAGCTGGGCGATCCGGCTGACCGTCGCCCCCGAGCGGTAGGTCGTCTCCCGGGCGGCGGTGGTCAGTACGTGGTCGGCGACCGAGGCCAGCGGCGAGCGGGCGTGGTTGGTGATCGCCACCGTCGCCGTCCCACGGGCCCGCGCGGACTCCAGGAACTCGACGGTCTCCGTCGTCGCTCCCGAGTGCGAGATCCCCACGGCGGCGTCGCGATCCCCGGCGAGGGCCGTCGCCACGAGCGCGGAATGGACGTCGGGCCAGCTGAACGCGATGCAGCCGATCCGGTGGAGTTTCTGGGTCAGGTCGGCGCTCACGATTCCGGACGCCGCGACGCCGAAGACGTCGATGCGCCGGGCTCCGGCGAGCGCGGCGACGGCGGCCTCGCACGCCGCGGTGTCGAGTGCGTCGGCGGTGTCGGTGATGGCGCCGATGTCGGCGTAGCTGACGGTGGCGATGATGCGGGCCATGTCGGCGCCGGTGGGGATGTCGCCGCCGGCGATCTCCCGGTCGGGGCCCTCGGCGGTGCCGATGACGGCCTGCGCGGCGCGCATCCGCAGCTCGCGATGCCCGCTCAGCCCGAGCGAACGGCAGAACCGGACGACGGTGGCCTCCGAGGTCCCGGCGGCGCGGGCCAGATCGGTGATGGTGCGCGTCGAGGCGGCCTCGGGTTCACGGATGATCTCCTGGGCGACCCTCGTCTCGGCCTTCGACAGCGAGGGAAGGATCGATTTGATGAGCACCAGGAGGTTCGGCGTGTCGGTGCGGCTGGCAGGCATGTGATCACGGTACACCCGAGCCGTGGGTATATTTCTTCATAGACCAAGACCGCAATGAAATTTCTCTTCATTGAGTTAGGCTCGCAGCTGTGAGTGACACGAGCGAGGAACGTGACCGGATGGACGCCACGCTGGCGACGCTGTCGACCGAGCGGGCCGATCCCAGATACGCCGCGATCGACCGCCTGGGGACCCTTGAACTGGCACGGACCATGAACGAAGCCGATGCCACCGTGCCCGAGGCGGTCGCCGCCGTCCTCCCCGAACTGGCCGAGGCGATCGACGCCGTCGCCGAGCGGCTCGCCTCCGGCGGTCGCCTGCGCTACGTCGGCGCGGGCACGGCCGGGAGGGTCGCGGTCATGGACGCGGCCGAGTGCCCGCCGACGTTCTCCACCCCTCCTGAACTGGTGGGCGCGATTCTCGCCGGAGGCAGGGCGGCCGAAGGCGGAGCCGTCGAAGGCACTGAGGACGATGCCGAGGCGGGCGCCGCGGCCATCGCCGCCGAGGGCATCGGGCCGGCCGACGCCGTCGTCGGCCTGGCCGCCAGCGGCCGCACCCCGTTCGTCGTCGCCGCCGTCCGTGAGGCCAGGCGCCGCGGGGCCCTCACCGTCGGTCTGTCGTGCAACACCGGGGCCATCCTGTCGGAGGCGGCGGAACATGCGATCGAGGTCCAGGTCGGGCCGGAGGTCGTCGCCGGGTCGACCCGATTGAAGTCGGGAACGGCGCAGAAGTTCGTGCTCAACATGATCTCGACGATCAGCATGATCAAGCTCGGCAAGGTCTATCGCAACTACATGGTGGACATGCGGGTGCTCAACACCAAGCTCGCCGACCGCGCAGTGCGCATGATCGGCGAGATCACCGGTGCGGACCGCCCGG
Source organism: Actinomycetes bacterium (assembly GCA_021793335.1). Lineage (GTDB taxonomy): Bacteria > Actinomycetota > Actinomycetes > Mycobacteriales > Micromonosporaceae > Glycomyces. The sequence continues at coordinate 6,331 of JAJYSW010000014.1, read as the reverse complement.
CGGCTCAGGCCGCGCTCGAAGCGGCCGGGAACCGGGTCAAGACCGCCGTGGTCATGATCGAGCTCGGTCTCGACGCGTCCGCGGCCGACGGCCTCCTGGAGACGTCCGGGGGCCGTCTGGCCGGGGCATTGGCCGCCGACACCGCACGGCCGCAGCGCTTCCGAGCCGATAATCCATAGGCCCCGGAGGAACCGCCCGCTCACGCAGCGGTGAGGCGGCGGTGCAGTTCCCGGCGCGCGGCCTCGTGGGGGGCGAAAACCCTGCCGGCCAGCCAGGCGGCGCCGCGCACCGGTTCGGCGGCGGTCAGGACCGGTGTGTCCGCGAGACGCTCGGCCAGCCGTTCGTCGAGCCCCCGCGCGACCGGCGTCCGCTCGGCCAGGAGGCTCCCGGCCAGCACGAGGGGCCGGCCCCGTTCGGCCACCGCCTCCGCCGTCGCCGCCAGGTGCGCGATCGCGCGGGCCACGATCTCCCGCGCGAGCCCGTCGCCGTCTTCGGCCGCTTCGCACACCGTCGGCGCGAAGCGCGCCAGGCGGGCCGGCGCCTCGGCCATGCACCGTGCGATGACCCCTCCGGAGGTTCGGTTCGCCGGGGCGATCGCGTCGAGGACCGCCCGTACCATCCGGCCGCCGGGTCCTTGCCCGTCCAGGTGGCGCAGCGCCGCCGACACCGCCTCGCGGCCCAGCCAGAATCCCGATCCCGCATCGCCCAGGAGCCACCCGTAGCCGTCGGCCCGTCCGGCGATCTCGGTATGCCCCCGCACTTCCAGCGCGACCGCGCCGGTGCCGGCGATGAGGACCGCACCGTCGGGCTCGGCCGTGCCCGCGGCGAAGGCGGTGACGGCGTCGCCGAGGAACGCCACCGGTCCGGGGACGCCGAGCGCGGTCCGCAGCCGAGCGCCGAAACGCTCGGCGGGGCCCGGCATCGACAAGACCCCGGCGGCGCCGACGCAGACCGCCTCGATCGCCTGCGGACCGATCGGGCCGCGCGCGGCGTCGGCCGCTTCGCGAAGGTGCCGCAGCGCCGAGTCCCGGTCCGGACCGGACATGTTGGCCGGGCCGGACTCGCCGAAGCCGACGACCGCGCCGGTCGAGTCGGCGCATAGCGCCCGCGTGCGGGTGCCGCCCGCGTCGATGCCCAGGAACAAGGGTGGGTGCATGGGGCGATTCTCCTCGGAACACGGCACCGGGCGGCGAAAGCCCGAGTGTCTGTAAAAATAATTCTTGAGAGCTTGACATTCAAGCCATTCGGATAATAGTTTTTGTTTATACCACCCGTGAGGGAGACCACATGAGCCGAAGCATCACCGACACCGCCGACGACGTCCTCCCGACGCCGACCGGCGTGCTCGACCGCATCCGGAGCCAGGCCGGCGAGTTCTCCGAGGCCCTCTCTCGCGTGGCCGAGCAGGTCCTGGCCGATCCCGAGGCCGCAGCCCGCGCCACCATCATGGATCTCGCCGAACTCTCGGGCACCTCGCCGGGCACCATCACCCGCTTCTGCCGCCACCTCGGCTACGACGGCTACGCGGCCCTGCGCGTCGCCATCGCCACCGAGACCGGCCGTGCCTCCGCCCGCAGCGAGACCGGCTGGGACGTCAACATCGGCCAGGAGATCTCGCCCGGCGACCCGCTCGAACAGGTCCTCAAACAGCTCATCACCGTCGACGCCGCCATGCTGCGCGACACCGTGGACACCCTCGACCTCGACGCCGTCGAACGGGTCGCGGCCAAGGTCGCCTCGGCCCGCCGCGTCGACGTCTACGGCGTCGGCAGCAGCGCCATCGTCGCCCGGGAACTCCAGATGGGCTTCTACCGCACCGGCGTCGCCGCGTGGGCCTGGACCGAGGTCCACGACGCGCTCGCCAGCGCCGCCCTCCTCGGCGGCGAGGACGTCGCCATCGCCGTCTCCCACTCCGGAGCGACCGCCGAGACCATCGAGATGCTCACCGAGGCTGGGAGCCGTGGGGCGCTGACCGTCGCCATCACCGCCCGGCACGGATCGCCCATCGCCGAGATCGCCGACGTCGAACTGCTCTCGGCGGCCCGCCGCACCGGGTTCCGCGCCGACATGCTGGCGACCCGGCACGCCCAGCTCCTCGTCGCCGACCTGGTCCACATCGCCGTCGCACAGCGGCGATTCCCCGAGACGATGGAGGCGCTGGAATCCCGCGCCAGGGCGGTCGTGGGCCACCGGCCCGCACCGCCCCCGCCCCGAACCTGACGGAACTTCACCCCACGGCCGTCCCACCGGACGACAACCGATCCACAAGAGATCCCGAGGAGCACATCCCATGAGGAAGTCATCCGCAGCCCCTAACTTCAGCCGCCGCCGGCTCCTGGGGACCACCGCGGCCGGAGTGGCCGCCACATCGCTCGCCGCCTGCGCCACCAGCGGAGGCGACGAGGACACCGAGGCCGTCACCGTCGGCGACGACGCCGAGAACCCCTTCGGCGTCGACGGTTCGGCGCCGCTCGACGTCGTCATCTTCGACGGTGGCTTCGGCGACGAATACGCCGTCCAACACCAGGAGATGTACCGGAGCGCCTTCCCCGACGCCGAGATCGCCCACCTGGCCACCCAGGCCATCGCCGAGACCCAGCAGACCCGCTTCGCGCAGGGCGAGCCGTGCGACGTGCTCGACAACTCGGGCGCCCAGCAGATCCCGATGGACGCGCTGGTCTCCGACGGCGAGCTCGCCGAACTCACGCCGCTGCTCGACGCGCCCTCCTACGACGACCCGAACGTCACCGTCCGCGAGACCCTCCGCGACGGCGTCCTCGACGCCGGCACCTTCAACGGCAAGGTCTACGCGATGAACTACGTGTTCTCTGCGTGGACGATCTGGTACGACGCGGCCCTGTTCGCCGACAAGGGCTGGACCCCGCCGACCACCTGGGACGAGATGCTGGCGCTGTGCCCGGACATCCAGGCCGAGGGCATCGCGCCGTGGACCTACGCCGGACAGCACCCGGTGTACCTGTACGACATGTTCCTCATGCTCGCCGGACGCCACGGCGGCGTCGAGATCCTCAAGGCCATCGACCACCTCGAACCCCACGCCTGGCACCAGGACTCGGTCGTCGCCGCCGCCGAGGCCATGTACGGCCTCTGGGAGGCCGGCTACATCCTCGAAGGCACGCCCGGCATCGACCACATCCAGTCGCAGACGGCGTTCAACGACCACGAGGCCGCGTTCATCCCCGTCGGCTCCTGGCTGCCCAACGAGCAGAAGGGCATCGCCCCCGAAGGCTTCGAGTACGCGCCGATGGGCGTGCCCCATCTCGAAGGCTCGGTCCAGCCCGGGCTCATCAGCGCCGGCGGCGAGGAGCCGTTCGTGGTGCCCGAGAAGGCCGCCAATAAGCCCGGGGCCTACGAATACCTGCGGATCATGCTCTCCAAGCAGGGCTCGCAGATCTTCGGCGACACCGTCCAGGCCGCGACCATCGTCAAGGGCGTCGAACTCGACAACCTCGCCGCGCAGCTGACCGACGAGCTCGTCTCCAATCCCGACGATCTGTTCCAGCCGCGGTTCCGCTTCTGGTACACGAAGATGGACGAGGAGGTGCGGCCCGCGTTGGGCGGGCTCATGGCCGGCGAGATCGACCCCGAGCAGTTCGTCGACCGGATGCAGAACGTCGCCGACGAGACCGCCGAGGACGACGGCGTCGAGAAGTTCACCCACGAGTCCTGAGCGGAGAAGAGGAGGGCCTGAGGCAGAGCGGCTTACCCATGAGACACGGCAAATACCCGTTCATCCTGAGCTTCCTGGCATTGCCGGTGGCACTGTACGCCTGGCTGGTGATCCTGCCGTTCGCCCAGGCCTTCCAGATCTCGCTCACCGACTGGAGCGGATCTTCGAACCAGTTCGAATACATCGGACTGGACAACTACGTCAACCTGTTCAAGGACGACCGGCTGGTGCTGCCGGCCCTGCGCAACACCGGGATCATCCTGGTGGTCCTGCCGGTCGTCACGATCGGACTGAGCCTGTTCTTCGCGTTCATGCTCAACATCGGCGGCCGCTCCAGACAGGGCCGCATCGAGGGCGTGCGCGGATCGCGGTTCCACAAGGTCGTCTTCTTCTTCCCGCAGGTGTTGTCGCTGGCGATCATCGGCATCCTCTGGAAGCAGGTATACGCCCCCGAGAACTTCGGCGGCCTCATCGCCGGCGGGCTCCGGACCCTCGGACTGCCCGCCCCGGTCAACGGATTCCTGGCGGACAAGCGGCTGGTCCTGGCGAGCGTCATCGCCGTCCTGGTATGGAGCGCCGTGGGTTTCTACCTCGTGTTCTTCTCCTCGGCGATGGCGTCCATCCCACGGGAGCTGTACGAGGCCGGCATCGTCGACGGGGCCGGACGCTTCCAGACGTTCTTCAAGATCACCCTGCCGCTGCTGTGGGAGTCGGTCCAGACCGCATGGATCTACTTGAGCATCATCGCGCTCGACGTGTTCGTCCTGGTCTACATGATGACGCCCGGACAAGGCGGCCCCGACGGCGCCAGCGAGGTCGTCGGCGGCGTCATCTGGAAGTACGCGTTCAAGCACGGCGAACAGGCGTTCGCCTCGGCGCTCGGCGTCGTCCTGTTCTTCGCCGCCCTGTCCCTGGCCGTCGTCTCGCTGCGAGTCGGGCGCCGCGAGCGGATCGAATACTGAGGAGCGAACATGGCCACCCAGACCCCGACCAAGCCCCGGACGGCCGCGGCCGAGCCGGCCGGCGTGCCGCCTCGGCCCAGGACCGAGGGCACGGTCATGAACGTCTTCTCCCACGCCTTCCTGTGGCTGTGGGGGCTGATGGTCATCGTCCCCGTCGTGTGGATCGTCCTGAGCTCGTTCAAGAGCACCCGGGAGATCGCCGCCGACCCGCTTGGCCTCCCGGCGGCCCCGCAGTGGGAGAACTACGTCAACGCCTGGACGAACGGCGACATCGGCAACTACTTCGTCAACACGTTGCAGGTCATGGTGTTCTCCATCAGCGGCACCATGCTGCTGGGCGCGATGGCCGCGTACGTGCTGGCCCGGTACGAGTTCCGCGGCAATCGACTCGTCTACTTCGGATTCGCCGGCGGCATGATGTTCCCGGTCTTCCTGGCGCTGTTCCCGTTGTTCAAGACCCTCGACAACGTGAGCCTACTGAACACCTACACGGGCCTGGTCCTGGTCTACATCGCTTATTCACTGCCGTTCACGGTGTTCTTCCTGACCGCGTTCTTCCGGACCCTCCCTTCGGGCGTGGCCGAGGCCGCCCTGATCGACGGCGCCGGACACTACCGCCTGTTCTTCCAGGTCATGCTGCCGATGGCCAAGCCCGGCCTGATCGCCATCACGATCTTCAACATCATCGGGCAGTGGAACCAGTTCCTGCTGCCGCTGGTGCTCATGAGCGACCCCGAGGACGCGGTGATCTCCCAGGGCCTGGCGAACCTGGCGATGCGGCAGGGCTACGAGGGCGACCCGGGGGCCCTGTTCGCCGGAACGGTCCTGGCGATGGTGCCGATCTTCCTCGCCTACCTGATCTTCCAGCGCCAGATCCAGGCCGGCCTGACCGCCGGGGCGATCAAGTGAGGCCGGCGGCGCCGTGCCCTCAGCGGGTACGGCGCCGCTCGGCCTCCGGGCGCCCGACCCGCTGTGTTCGCTGCCTCATCGCCACCCCGCCGTTGGGTCTATAGGGCCCTAGCAGGCATAATCGAGAGGTTGCGCCCAGGCGCAGCGTTCCACCGGGCTCGGACCCGGACATTTCGAAGCGAGTCGGACCCTCGGGGTCCGGCGTTGAGCAGTGAGAGGAATCAGTCTCGTGGCTGATCAACAGCAACAGGGCGGCCGGGACGGCGGCGACCGTCGCGGTCGCGGCGGTCGCGGCGGCCGTGAGGGCCGCGGTCGCGACCGCGTGGAGAAGTCGCCGCACATCGAACGCGTCGTCACCATCAACCGCGTGGCCAAGGTCGTCAAGGGCGGCCGCCGCTTCGCGTTCACCGCGCTCGTCGTCGTCGGCGACGGCGACGGCAAGGTCGGTGTCGGCTACGGCAAGGCCAAAGAGGTCCCCGCGGCGATCGCCAAGGGCGTCGAAGAGGCCAAGAAGGCGTTCTTCGAGGTGCCGCGCATCGGCGGGACCATCCCGCACGAGGTCTTCGGTGAGGACGCCGCCGGCCAGGTGCTGCTCAAGCCCGCCTCCGCCGGTACCGGTGTCATCGCGGGCGGCCCCGTCCGCGCCGTCCTCGAATGCGCCGGCATTCAGGACGTCCTGTCGAAGTCGCTGGGCTCGGCGAACGCGATCAACATCGTCCACGCGACGGTGACTGCGCTCAAGCAGCTCGAGAGCCCGGAGGCAGATCGG
>JAJYSW010000242.1 GCA_021793335.1 Actinomycetes bacterium | reverse complement strand
GAGCCGCGCGAGCCCCGCCGAACCCGGAACGAGGGGCGCCGCCATGAGCGAGGCGGCTCCTTGCGAACCGGGACGACCCCCGCTCGGGCCCCGCTCACCACGGCCCTGAGCAGCGCAATCGCCGCTCCGGCCGGAGCCGTCTCGGGCGATCGTCACGCCACGAGCGGCGACTGGCCGCGCGGTAGGCTACCGGCCATGACCTCAGCGATCTTCGCGTTGGCCGACGAGTACATCACCTCGTTCGCACAACTGCACCCGATGGCCGCCGGCGCCCTCGGCATCAAAGGCGATTTCGGCGTCGCCTCCGATCTCGGACCGGACGCCGAAGCCGAGCGCGCACAGCTCGCCCGCGGCACCCTCGCGCGCCTGAACGCCCTCCGATCCACCGGGGCCGCCGACGACCTCGCCCGACTGCACATGGCCGAGCGGCTCGAATCACAGCTGGCCCTCTATGACGCCGGCGAGTGGCGCCGGGCCCTGCGCGTGCCCTACGGCTTCCTCCAGAGCTTGTGCTCGTACGTCGATCTGGCACCGCGCGGGAACGAGGAGGAGTGGGGCACGACCGTGGCCCGCATCCGGGCCGTCCCCGAGATGCTCGCCGGTTGGCGCCGGACCATGGACGCGGGCGTGTCCGCCGGTCAGACCGTCGCGATCCGGCAGGTCCTCGAAGGGGCGAAGCAGGCCCGCCGCAACGCCGACGCGCGCGTGTTCGACAAGCATGTCGAGTCCTATGGTGACGGCCCCCGGCTCCGCGACATCACCGAGGCCGCCGAAGCCGCGTACGCCGCGTTCGGCGACATCGCCGCGTACCTGGAGACGGACTACGCGCCGCACGCCGAGGCCCGCGACGGCGTCGGCGAGGAGCGCTACCTGCTCCACGCCCGCCACACGCTCGGCGCGGCCCTCGACGCCCGAGACGCCTACGCCTGGGGCTGGGAGGAGCTGCACCGCATCGAGGAGGAGATGGCCGCCGAGGCCGTCGAGATCCTTCCGGGGGCCGACGTCGACGAGGCCACCGCGCACCTCGACTCGGCCGCGTCGTTCACCGACCACGACGCCTACCTCGCCTGGCTCGTCGAACGCCACCAGAGTGCACTGGAGACCCTCGACGGCGTCCATTTCGACATCGATCCTCGCCTGATGCGCCTCGACGTCGAGCTCGTGCACGGCTCTTCGGCGGGCTCCCCCTACTACACCGGGCCCAGCGAAGACCTCGTGCGCGCGGGCCGCACCTGGTGGCCCGTCGCCGAACGCGAGCGCTTCGCGGTCTGGCGCGAGCTCACCACCGTCTTCCACGAAGGTGTCCCGGGCCATCATCTTCAGATCGGGCAGACGAAGATCGCCGGTGAGGGCCTCAGCCGCTTCGCGAAGGTCTACGGGTCTTTGTCGGGCCACGGCGAGGGCTGGGCGCTGTACGCCGAGCGGCTCGCCGACGAACTCGGCTGGCACACCGAGCCGGGTACGCGCCTTGGAATGTTGAAGGCATCGGCGATGCGGGCCGCCCGCGTCGTCATCGACATCGGCTGGCACCTGGATCTGCCGCTGCCCGAGGCCGAGGCCGCGCGGCACGGTGAGCGCTGGAACTACGATGTGGCGCTGGCAGTGCTGCGCGAGCGCGGCGGGATCGCCGCTCACCGGGCCCACGCCGAGATCGTCCGCTACGCGGGCTGGCCCGGTCAGGCCATCTGCTACAAGCTCGGTGAACGGGCCTGGCTCGCCGCGCGCGATGAGGCCGCGGCCGCGGCGGGCTCGGATTTCGACCTCAAGGCATGGCACACGAAGGCGCTGAACCTCGGGCCGATCGGGCTCGACAATCTCGCGGCGGTCCTGCGCGGCTAGGACCTGTTCGAGCGCCGGACGGTCGCCGTCCGGATCGTGCCCCGCTCACGTTCTCGGGCCTCTCAGATCCCGGTGTCGGATCTGGGAGGCCCTTCGCCTCGCGGTCGAGCAAGGGGTTCGACGCCGCTTCCCTCCGAGCCCTTGCACAGCCGGCGGCGTCAGCGCCACAGGCCGATCATGGCGGCGGCGATCTGATCGATCTCCTCGCCGAGCTGTTGGAGCTGCTGCCGTTCCAGTTGCAGGAGGGTGGCGGTGAGCCGGTCGGCCCGGTCGGCGCCGGGCAGTCGCTGCAACCAGTTCTCGGCGATGGTCGCCTGCCGGTGTTGTCTGAGCAGACGCTCCAGGCCGGCGACCGGCACGATCACGTCGTCGGCGACCCAGGTGAGGGCCGGGCGCACGGCCTCGGCCATGTAGCGGGCGTGGCGGGCGGCCCGGCGTATCTCGTCGCGCGCGGCCGAGAGGTCCGCGGCGTAGTGGAGTTTCGCGTAGGTGTCCAGCAGGCGGTGCTTGGCGCGGGTGAGCGTCTCGCCGAGCGAAGTGACGGGTTCGCGGCCGTCGGGAGTGAGCTCGGCGCGGTCGGCGAAGACTCGGACGTGCCCCAAGAGTGCCGCGACCCATGTCTGGGTGCTGATCCGGTCGATCTGCCGGTAGGCGGCGTCCTGCTCGGCCCTGAGCGTGCGGTGCCAGCGTGGGTATTCGGCGACGGTGAGGGCGAGCTGGTCGAACCGGTCGGCGAAGTGGACGCGCAGCGCTTCGAGATCTTCGGCGTGTTTGAGGTCGGTCAGGAGCCGGTCGAGCTGTGGGCCGCCGTACGGGGGATCGGCGAACAGGCGCCGGTAGCCGCGTATGACGGTGCGGATGCGGTGGATGATCGTGCGGGTGAGGCCGACCGAGCCGGGCTCGTAGCGCTGCATCCGGGCGATGGCCTGGTTCAGCGTGTCGATCTGGCCGCCGATGTAGGTGCGGACGACGACGCCGGCGGGGGTGGTCGTGCGCATCGGTTCAGGGCGGATGCCGCCTGCCACGGAGGGCGTCGACATGGCCCCTCCTCCCGGGTCGCCCTGCGATCAGTATCGCAGCGGTGCCCCGGGAGGAGGGGGTCAACGGTGTTTTCGACGGATGGTTATGACGGGATGCAGTCGAGGGCGGGCATCGAGGTCAACGAGCCGTTGACGTTGAAGCCGAAGGTGATGGACTGGCCCGCAGCGATGCTGGCGTTCCATCCCGAGGGACTGGCCATCTCCATGTCGCCCATGGTGGAGATCTCGGTGTTCCACGCGTTGGTGATCGTGATCCCCGATTCGGGGGGCCACAGCCAGTGGATCATCCAGTCGCCGATGTTGTCCGTGCCGGTGTTGGTGACCGTCATCTCCACGGTCGCGCCCGAGCCCCAGCTGTTGATCGAGGCTTCCGCGGTGCAGGTGAGGTCGCCCGGCGTGCCGGGGTCGGTCGGGTCCGGGTCCGTCGGGTCCGGGTCGGTCGGGTCCGGGTCCGTCGGGTCGGTCGGGTCCGGGTCGGTCGGGTCCGTCGGGTCCGGGTCGGTCACGCCGCTGTCGTTGCCGGGCAGGTCGGCGTTCGGGTTGATGCCCGAAACCTCGCCGTTGCCGCCGTCGAACATCAGGTCGGAGCAGGCGTAGAAGTTCTCGGGGCTGTCAGAGCGCACCCAGTGGGTGAAGATGACGTGGTAGCCCGAGCGCTCCGGAAGCGTGAGGCTGGCGTAGTAGTAGTTCCCGTCGTGGCCGGGGCCGCCGGACTGCGGCGGGTCCTGGATCGTCGCGAACTTCTCGACGTCGTCCCAGCCGAAGGGCTGGTCGGGGTTCCATCCGGGCTTGGTGATGTACAGGTCGAAGTAGCCCGGGTGGTGCGCCCAGTTGTTGTAGCGCCATTCGTAGGTCGCCCCGGAGGTGACGTGCGTCTTGGGCCAGTCGCCGGCGGCGTTGAACGGCTCGAAGTTGTACGGGCCGTTGCCTCCGCCGTCGCACAGGCGGCCGTCGGGGATGTATCCGACGGTCTTGCCCGCGCCGTTGGAGTCGAGGTTGCCGAACCAGTTGTAGAAGGCGCCCGAGCCGGCCTCGTCGAGGGCGGCCTGGCACATCTCATTGGTCGGGTCGAGGGCGCCGTTGCCGGCGAGCCCGTCAAAATAACAGAAGTACTGTCGTGACCCTGGGAAGACGGTGGCGCCGTGTGCTTCGGCCTTCGTCTGGGTGAAGACCACCGACATGGCGGCCGCCATCGCTGCGGCGACGATGAGCGCGAATAGCGCGATGAGCCTGCGGCGCCTGCTGTGCAGGGCCACGGCTGTAGTTGTGGACATGTGGTACTCCTCTGACAATCATGGAGCGCTCCCAACCTGGTTCTGAAGAACCCGCGCCTGACTGTTGGACTCTGGTGTGCGGCCAATGCATGGTCCGGTCATGCATTGTGATATTCGACTATATCGATATAGGGAGGGTTTTGGCAAATGCCACGGACCGTGATCGCCCCGTATCGGATATAGACTCGGGTCATGGACATCGGTGACACCGCCCCGGATTTCGCCCTTCCCGACGAGACCGGGCGGGAGCGCAGCCTCGACGAGCTGCTCGAAAATGGACCTGTAGTGCTGTTCTTCTATCCGATGGCCCTATCGGCCGGCTGCACGGCCGAAGCCTGCCACTTCCGTGACCTCGCCGGAGAGCTCGCCGAACTCGGCGCCCAAGCGGTCGGCATCTCCACCGACGACATCGCGAAGCAGGCCGAGTTCGCCTCCAAGCACTCCCTGGGCTACCCCCTCCTGTCCGACCCGGAAGGCCGGACCGCCGCCTCCTTCGGCGCCAAACGCAAGATCAGCATCCTGCCCACCAAGCGGAAGACCTTCGTGATCGACACCGACCGCACCGTCCTCGGCGTCGTCAAGAGCGAGGTGAAGATGAGCGCCCACGCCGACAGGGCCCTCGAAATCCTCCGCGAACGCCGATCCTCCGGTTGAGCCCCGGCGTGCCGGGGCGTTCCCAGGGCGAAAGCGGCCCATGAGAAAACCGGCACTCCGGAGTGGAGCACCGGTGGACTCGGGCCGCCGTTCGAGGCGGTCACATGATCGCAGCGCGCAGCGCGTCGCGCAGTGCCGTCGTCGGCCGGTGGA
>JAJYSW010000241.1 GCA_021793335.1 Actinomycetes bacterium | reverse complement strand
GCGCGGACCCCGCGGGCGTCCGCGCTCCCGTGAGCGCCGAGCCCGGCGATCGCGGGAGCCCGGCCCCGCTCAGCCCGGCGGGGCTCCGGCGTCCCCCACTCGACGCGCCAGGGCCTCGATGCCGTCGATCATGATGCGCAGCCCGGACTCGAACAGCTCGTCCCAGTCGAAGTCGTAGCCCTCGCTCAACTCGCCTGCCGGGCCGAACAGCTCGGCGTGCATGGACGCCTCGCGGCTCCCCGCCGTCACGCCCATGGCCGGGACGATCAGCGAACGCATCCACTCGTCCGCGGACATCCCCGTCTCGGCCAAAGCCTTGCGTTCCCGCTCCACGTTCGCCGCCAGGCCCACGACATGGCTGTACAGCAGCACATGGGCGTCGAAGTGCTGCTTGGCGGGCAACCGCAGCTCATCGAGCGCCTTGAGGATCACCTCGCCCGCCGAGGTCAGGCTCGGAACGGCCAGCGGCCTGGTCAGTGGCGAGATCTGGGCCAGCCACGGGTGCGCTCGATGAACCCGCCACAGTGATCTCATGACGCGCTCCACGCGCCCGCGCCAGTCCAAGGCCCCCGAGGCTCCCGAGGCGGCCGTCTTCGCGGCGAAGGCCGACTCGGCCATGAGCAGTATCAGCCGGTCCTTGCCGTCGACATGCCGATACAGCGACATGGCGGACACTCCGCACCGGCTCGCCACCGCCCGCATCGAGACCGATTCCAGCCCTTCCGCGTCCGCGAGCAGCACCGCCTCCTCGACGATCCGCTCCAGGCTCAGTTCGCGCGCGGCGGAGGCGCCGCGTGCGGCATGCGGCGTCGTCTCGGCCACCACTGTCCCCGAACGCGGCCGGCTTTTCACGACACCCTCGGAGCGCAGGAGGTCGAGCGCCTTGGCCGCTGTGGCCAAGGCCACCCCCCAATCGCCGGCGAGCTGCCGAGTCGAGGGCACGCGCTGCCCGGGAGCGAGCGTGCCGTCGGCGATTCGCCTGCGCAGGTCCGCCGCGATGCGTGCATAACGCGGCTCCGCCGATGTCGCCACTGTGCCACCCCTCCGAGAACTGTACTAGTACAGATGATAGCCGAACCAGTCACCGAAAGCGGCTTCTGTACTAGGCCAGTGGACGCATGAAATTGCAGGTGAGGACGTATAACCCTACGCTCGGGGCTCATCGATGTACAAGACCTTGGAGGACCCGTGACCACCGTGCTCATCTCAGGAGCCGGCATCGCCGGCACCGCCCTCGCCTACTGGCTGCGCCGCCGCGGCCTCATTCCGACCGTCGTCGAGCGCGCTCCCGGCCCGCATCCGGGCGGCCAGGCCGTCGATGTCCGCGGCGCGGCACTGACCGTGCTGGGCCGCATGGGCCTCGAAGACGCCGCCCGTGAACGACGCACCACCATGCTCGGCATGTCCATGCTGGATGGCAACGGTGACGAGCTGTGGCGCTCCGAGGAGGCGACCCTCTCCTCCGGCCGGCTCGACTCCGACGACATCGAGCTGCTTCGCGAAGACCTCGTCGAGTTGATCCGATCCCGGACTGACGGCGTCGAACACCGCTTCGACGATTCGGTCCTCGCCGTCGACCAGGACGACGAGGGAGCCACCGTCCGGTTCGAACGGGGAGCCCCGCAGCGGTTCGACCTCGTGGTAGGCGCCGATGGCCTGCACTCGAACACTCGACGGCTGGTCTTCGGCCCCGAGACGCCGTTCATCCGCCATCTGGGCACGTACGTGTCGATCTTCAGCGCCGAGAACTTCCTGGAGCTCGACAATTGGCAGTACTGGTTCAACGACGGCGGGAACGGCGGTGCGGTCTATCCCGTCCGCGAGAACACCGAACTGCGCATCAATCTCGGCTTCGCCGCCGAACCGTTCGACTACGACCACCGCGACACCGAGGCCCAGAAGCGAGTGGTCGCCGACCGCCTCGGCGGCATGGGCTGGGAGGTGCCCCGCATGATCGAGAAGATGTGGCACGCCGACGACTTCTACTTCGACTCCATGTCGCAGATCTGTATGGACCGCTGGTCTCTGGGGCGAGTGGCGTTGATCGGCGACGCCGCGCACTGCGCCTCCCCGCTCTCGGGCCAGGGGACGAGCCTCGCGCTGGTCGGCGCCTATGTGCTCGCCGAGGAGCTGGCCGGGCGACCGGGAGGCCATCGCGCCGCCTTCGAGCGCTACGAGGAGCGGATGCGCCCCTTCGTCGAGTGCAACCAGGCGCTCGCCACCGGCGACCGCGACGCCGATCCCGGGGGCGAACCGGCGGTGGACCGGGTCAAGAACGCCATCGAGCTCGACGGCGACTTCCGGCGGGGCTGATCGCGGGACGGTCCTGCGGCCCGGGCCGCGTCGTTCGCGCCCGTGAGGGTACCCCCGTCTCGACCCGGCGCCCGCGGCGAGGGCGCTCGCCACTCGATCACAGGAGGCGAGAAGTGCATCTCACGGTCCTGGGCGCCGCCGGCGCCACCGGCCAGCGAGTCCTGGAGCAGACTTTGCGTTCCGGCCACCGAGTCACGGCCCTGGTCGGCGATCCCGCGCGGCTGCCCCAGCGCGACGACGACCGCGTGAGCCTCGTGGTCGGAGCGGCCACCGACGCCCAGGCCCTCCGCCATGCGATGCCCGGAAGCGAGGCCGTGATCGCCGCGCTCGACTCCGGTCCGGCCCGCGGTCCCCATGCCGTGAGCCGGGCCGCCCGCGCCGTTCTCGCCGCCGCGGAGACCGCCGGGGTCGCTCGGCTGGTGTGGCTGTCCGCTCTGGGCGCGGGCCGCACGATCGAGCAGGTCGCTCCGCTGCCGAGGATCGGCATCAGGCTCGCCAGGAGGCGGTCGCTCGCCGACCGGGCCCGTGCCGACGATCTCATCCGGTCCAGCGATCTGGATTGGACGCTCGTATACCCGCTGCTGCTCACGAACGGGCCGCGCACCGGAAGGTACACCGCGACCCAGGCCCCGAATAGCCGGATCGGGTCGGGCTTGAGCCGGGCCGACGCCGCCGAGTTCATGCTCGGTCTCGTCGAGACCGGCGCATGGTCCCGCCGGGCCGCGACCCTGAGCCGGTGACCCGGTCGGCGCGGAGGCTTTGGTGCGGCCCGGCCGGGCCGCACCAAAGCCCCGGCTACGCCGAGACCCGCATGATCCGGGGCCGGAACAGGGCGACGGCGTTGTAGACGACGCCGAGCATCTGGTCCACCGTCGCTCCGCTCGGATACTTGACGTTCAATTGGGCGTTGACGGTCACGGTGACGTTGTCGAGCAGCTCCAGCTCGTCCTCGGTGAGGTAGTTCTTCGCGATCCTCGCCGAGGCGGCCGTGAACGTCCCGTCGCGTTTCAGGTCGCCGTCCAGCTGCTGCCGGCTCTCCCGGATGCCGGCCGCGGTCATCCCGAACAGCCCCGCGTAGAGCGTGTTCTGGATCAGCCGGTAATCCTCGGAGACCGCGCCGCCCAGCTTGAGCGAGTTGAGGACGCCCCGGTAGTCGGCCCGCTCCTGGAAGCGTGTGAGCCGGGCCGTCTCCAGGCGGTGTTCGAGCGCCGCGGTCTCCTCGGCCGCCAGCAGGAACCGGCGGACCCGTTCGGCGACGGGGGAGTCGGGCAGGAGCTGCCCGGCCGCGAGGACGGCCCTGCGGGGCCACGCGGTCAGCTGGGAGGAACGGAGCTCGTTCGCCGACAGCTCGCCCGCGTGCTCTTCCTTGAACGCCCGCAGCCGCTCACCGCGGAGGTCGACCAGGCCCGCCTCCCGCAGTTCCCGGCGGTGCCGCTGCGCGAGGCGCCTGACGTCCTCGCTCGGCACTTCGTAGAACCGCGCCACCCGATCGGTGGTGATATGGGCGTCGGCGGGCGGGAACGACAGTGTCCCGGCCTCGTCGACGGCGCGCCCGCTCCACGCCTGGACGGCTGCGTGCCGCCGGACCGGTCCGGCGGACGTTCTCGCGTGTGTATCGATCGGCGTCATTTGCATGCGACTCCTCTTCCCCGACTGCACCCTCACCGTCAATTTTAGTTCACATGTGCGACAAATTGCCAGCGTCGGGCGCTGTCTCTCCGGGTGTCATGGCGCCTCCGGTACCTGCCTTCAACAGGCATTTCACTGAATCGCTGCCACTATGCGGGGGAGGGCCTCACCGATCGGTTCGCGTATTACCGAATGGGCGTACGAATCGTACGGCGTCGGCTCGGCGTTCACGACGATCAGCCGGGCGCCCGCATCGAGCGCATGGTCGCACAGCCCGGCCGCCGGGTGGACGGTCAGCGACGTGCCCACTGCGATGAACAGATCGCACGCCGCGGCCGCCCGCAGCGCCGTGGCGATCACGTCCCGATCGAGCTCCTGGCCGAAGGAGATCGTGGCCGATTTGAGGATGCCGCCGCAGCGCGTGCAGGGTGGATCGTCCTCGCCCGCCTCGATCCGGGGGACCACCTCGGGCATGGGGGTGCGGTCGCCGCACGCCAGGCACGCCGCTTGGCGGGCGGTGCCGTGGAGTTCGACGACCAGCTCGGGCGTCGAGCCGGCCGCTTGATGGAGGCCGTCGATGTTCTGAGTGAGGATCGCCTTCAGCCGCCCGTCCGCTTCGAGGTCGACGAGGGCCCGGTGGGCGGCGTTGGGCTCGGCCGCCCAGACCGGATTGTCCAGCCGGGCCCGCCACGCCCGTCGCCGCACTTCGGCGTCGGCCACGTAGCGATCGATCGTGAACAGCTGCTGCGCGGCCGGGTCCTTCGTCCAGAGTCCCTGCGGGCCTCGGAAGTCGGGGATGCCGGAGTCGGTGGAGATCCCGGCTCCGGTCATCACGGTGACGGCGGCGGCCTCCGCGAGCCATCTCGCGGCCTCGGTGGTCTGCGGCATGGACATCCCACGACGGTACCGCCCGCCCCGGGCGGGCGCCTCCAGTGCGGCCGGGACCCCGGACCTTGGAAGTCGACGCCCCTCGGGCGTCTTGTTGCGGCGCGGCACCGGTGCGCTCCCCTCGGCACAGA
>JAJYSW010000240.1 GCA_021793335.1 Actinomycetes bacterium | reverse complement strand
GGGCCGCGTCGTGCAGGACGCCGCCCTCACCGCCGTGGCCGGGATCGGCGGTGAACAGCTCGCCGATGCCGTCGATCAACAAGCTCATGTCCACAGCTCCGCTATCGTCTCGGCGAGTTCGGCGGCGGCGTCGATCGCGGTGTGGCGGCCGTCCGCGACGACACGGCGGCCGTCGACCACGACGTCGGTGACGTCGGCCGCGCTCGCGGCGTGGAGGATGCCGTCCGGTGCGATCCCGGCGGTCCGCGTCGAATCGAGCGCGACGGCCACCAGATCGGCGCGCCGCCCGGGGGCGATGCGTCCGGCGTCGCTCCATCCGAGGCTGTCGTGGCCGGTC
Source organism: Actinomycetes bacterium (assembly GCA_021793335.1). Classification (GTDB taxonomy): domain Bacteria; phylum Actinomycetota; class Actinomycetes; order Mycobacteriales; family Micromonosporaceae; genus Glycomyces. The sequence continues at coordinate 4,644 of JAJYSW010000240.1, read as the reverse complement.
ATGGCCGCCAGCAGCTCGGCGGTGGTGAAATGGCCGCGCCGCTGGGAGACGAGACGTTCGTGCATTTCGACGGCGCGGGCCTCTTCGAACATGTCGATGACGGCCGCCGAATCGGTGCCCAGCGTCAGCGGAATGCCCGCCTCGGCCATGGCCCGGGCCGGGCCGATGCCGTCGGCGAGGTCCCGTTCGGTGGTGGGGCACAGGCACACGGTGGTTCCCGAGCGGCGCAGCAGTTCGAGATCGTGTTCGGTCGGGTGGGTGGCGTGGACGGCGGTCGTGTCGGGCCCGAGCAGCCCGCACCGTTCGAGCAGTTCGGTGGGGCTGCATCCGTGTTCGGCGCGGCAGGCGGCGTTCTCGGCCGGTTGCTCGGAGACGTGGACGTGGACGGGCCTGCCGTCGCCGGAGCGGGCGAACGCCGCGATGGCCGCTTCGGGGACGGCGCGGACGGAGTGGACGGCCGCGCCGACGGCGACGTGCGGGGCCGCCTCGATCTTGTCGACGCGGTTCATCCACGCGTCGAGTCCGCCGTCGCCGAAGCGCCGCTGCACGCCGTCGAGGGGTTCGCCGAACCCGCCGGTCAGATAGAGCGCGTCGAGGAGGGTGATGCGGATTCCCGCCTCGGCCGCGGCGGCGGTGAGGGCGTGGCCCATGGCGTTCGGGTCGCTGTAGGGGCGGCCTCCGGGCGCGTGGTGCAGGTAGTGGAACTCCCCCACGCAGGTGATCCCGGCGAGGGCCATTTCGGCGTAGACGGCTCTGGCGAGCCGGAAGTACGAGTCGGGGTCGAGGCGGCCGGCCAGCGCGTACATGCGGCTGCGCCACTCCCAGAAGGTGCCGCCTCGGTCGTGGGCGCGGCCGCGCAGCGCGCGATGGAAGGCGTGCGAGTGCGCATTCGCCAGGCCCGGCAGGACGAGGCCGCGCAGGATCGTCGCTCCGGCGGGCGGGACGCCGGTGATGACCGAGGTGATGCGGCCTTCGGCGGTCTCGATCGCGACCGACTCGGCGGGCCCGGGGCCCTCGGGGCCCTCCAGCCAGGCCCGCTCGGCCCAGTAGGTCAGCATGCGAACTCCCTCAGGACGGCCGCGAGCGCGTCGACTCCGGCGGCGCAGTCGGCGTCGTCGGCGTATTCGGCCGGGGCGTGGGAGACGCCGGTGCGGTTGCGGACGAACAGCATCGCGGTGGGGACGCGCAGGGAGAGGACGCCCGCGTCGTGCCCGGCGCCGGTCGGCAGGACCGGGACGCCGCCCAGCACCGCCGCGATCCGGTCGCGCAGTCCGGCATCGAATTCGACCAGCGGCATCGTGGACTCGGCTTCGACGGCGACCCGGGTGCGGTCGCGCTCGGACCGTTCGGTCACTTTGGAGGTGATGGCGTCGAGGATCTCGGAGAGGGCGGCCGCGTCGGGGGCTCGCGCGTCGAGCCAGGCGCTGACGGTGCCGGGGATGACGTTGGCGGCCCCGGCGTCGGTCTCGACGCGGCCGACGGTGGCCAGGCCCCCGGCGATGCGGGCCTCCTTGCGGGCGGCGAGGGTCATGAACGCGGCGGTCAGCATCGGGTCGCGGCGGTCGGCCAGCATCGTGGTCCCGGCGTGGTTGGCCTCGCCGGTGAAAGTGAACCGCCAGCGCCCGTGCGGCCAGATCGCGCTGGCGACGCCGACTGGCGCGTCGACGCCGTCGAGGGCGCGTCCCTGCTCGATGTGGAGTTCGATGAACATGGCAAGGCGTTCGAGGCGTTCGGGGTCGGGGCCGAGGATGCTCGAATCGGCGGCCGTGGCGTCCATGGCCTCGGCGAGGGTAATGCCCTCGGCGTCGGTGAGTTTGCGGGCGTGCTCGGGGTCGAGGACGCCGGTCATGAGTCGGGAGCCGACGCACGGCACGCCGAATCGGCCGCCCTCTTCTTCGGTGAAGGCGGCGACGCCGATGGGGCGGCGGGGTTTCGCTCCCGAGGCGCGCAGGACGTCGACGGCGAGGAATCCCGAGGCGATGCCGAGTGGGCCGTCGAATGCGCCGCCGTGCGGCACCGAGTCGAAGTGGCTGCCGGTCAGGACGGCTCCGTCCTCGTGCGGGGAGCCCCACCAGGCGTAGATATTGCCGTTCTTATCGGTCTCGACCTCCATGTCGCGGCGGTCGGCCTGGGCGCGGAACCAGTTGCGGCATTCCTGGTCGGCCTCGCTCCACGAGTACCGCAGGTAGCCGCCTTCGGGGGTGCGCCCGATCGGTGTCAGCTCATTCCACAGCGCTCTGAACTCGGCGGCGTCCATCTGCTCTCCCCTTGGCGTGCTCATAGATGTGCTTGTCGGTGTGATGGTGAGTGTGCTCTCGGCCGTCGCTGCGGCGGCGCCCGTGAGCGTGTTCGCAGTTGTGCTTACGGTCGCATGTTCGCCGCTCTCGTGCCCCGCGATCGCGAGCTCTGCGGTCGCGGCCCCCGCGTCCTCGGGCCCTTGCGGCCGTTTTGTCTCCGCTGTCACGCTTCCCTGCTCGGGATGGTGATCCCGTGGTCCTCGGCTACCCGTTCGGCGGCGTCGTATCCGGCGTCGGCGTGCCTGATGACGCCCATGGCCGGATCGTTGGACAGGACCCGTTCGATCTTCCGGGCCGCGAGCCGCGTGCCGTCGGCGACGGTGACCTGCCCGGCGTGGAGGGATCGGCCCATGCCGACACCGCCGCCGTGGTGGATGCTGACCCAGCTCGCGCCCGAGGCGGTGTTGACGAGGGCGTTGAGCAGCGGCCAGTCGGCGATGGCGTCGGAGCCGTCGCGCATGGCCTCGGTCTCGCGGTACGGGCTGGCGACCGAGCCGCAATCGAGGTGGTCGCGACCGATCGCGACGGGTGCTTTGAGGGTGCCGTCGGCGACCATCTCGTTGAAGCGGGCTCCGGCCCGGTCGCGTTCGCCGTGGCCGAGCCAGCAGATGCGTGCGGGCAGACCCTGGAAGGCGACGCGTTCGCGGGCGAGGGTGATCCAGCGTCTCAGTGAGGGGTTGTCGCCGAACAGGTCGAGGACGGCCTCGTCGGTGCGGGCGATGTCGGCCGGGTCGCCCGAGAGCGCGGCCCACCGGAAGGGGCCTTTGCCCTCGCAGAACAACGGCCGGATATAGGCGGGCACGAACCCGGGGAAGTCGAAGGCGCGTTCGAAGCCGCCTTCGAGGGCTTCGCCGCGGATCGAGTTGCCGTAGTCGAAGACCTCGGCCCCGGCGTCCTGGAACCCGACCATCGCCTCCACGTGCTTCGCCATGGAGGCGCGGGCCCGTTCGGTGAACGACTCGGGGTCCCGGCGGGCCAGCTCGGGGGCCGCCCGGTGGTCGACGCCTTCGGGGACGTAGGCGAGCGGGTCGTGCGCCGAGGTCTGGTCGGTGACGATGTCGACCTCCACGCCTCGGGCGAGGATTTCGGGGAGGACGGCGGCGGCGTTGCCGACCAGGCCGATCGATGTCGCCTCGCCCGCTCGCTTCGCCGCCAGGGCGCGGGACAGGGCCTCGTCGAGGTCGCCGGCGATCGCATCGAGGTAGCGCTGGTCGACACGGCGGCGCAGGCGCTCGGGGTCGACGTCGACGATGAGGCAGACACCGTCGTTCATGGTGACCGCGAGCGGTTGCGCCCCGCCCATGCCGCCGCACCCGGCCGTGAGCGTGAGCTTGCCCTTGAGGGTGCCGCCGAAGCGCTCGGCGGCGACGGCCGCGAAGGTCTCATAGGTGCCCTGGAGGATGCCCTGGGTGCCGATATAGATCCAGGAACCGGCGGTCATCTGCCCGAACATGGTGAGTCCGAGCGCTTCGAGGCGGCGGAACTCGGGCCAGGTGGCCCAGTCGCCGACGAGGTTGGAGTTGGCCAGGAGCACGCGCGGGGCCCATTCGTGGGTGCGCATCACGCCGACGGCGCGGCCGCTCTGGACGAGCATCGTCTCATCGGGGGCGAGGGTCCGGAGCGTTCGGAGCATCGTCTCCAGGTCGGCCCGGCTGCGGGCGGCCTTGCCGGTGCCGCCGTAGACCACGAGGTCCTCGGGGCGTTCGGCGACATCGGGGTCGAGGTTGTTCTGGAGCATCCGCCAGGCCGCTTCGGCCTGCCAGTCGCGGCAGTGGAGGGTCGTGCCGTGTGGTGCGCGCATCCGATCCGCCTTCGGTGTGAGGTGATGCCAGTGTTGCAGAGTTCGGGGCCGCCGGGGGGCGGCTGGGACGGCGAGCACGGGGCCTTCCGCCCCATGGGGAGGGAAGAGCGGTCGGGCGCGCCCGACCGCTCGCGACGGCGCCGCGGACTCAGAGGTTCCCGCGCCGCGCCTGCTCCTTCTCCAGCGCCTCGAACAGCGCTTTGAAGTTGCCCTTGCCGAAGCTCAACGAACCGTGCCGCTCGATGATCTCGTAGAACACCGTCGGGCGGTCCTGCTGCGGCTTGGTGAAGATCTGGAGCATGTACCCGTCCTCGTCGCGGTCCACCAGCACGCGGCGCGCCTTGAGCTCCTCGATCGGCACGTGGACCTCGCCGATGCGCTCGCGCATCTCCGGGTCGTCGTAGTAGGCGTCGGGCGCTTCGAGGAATTCCACACCGTTCGCGCGCATCGCGTCCACGGCGGCGAGGATGTCGTTCGTGGCCAGGGCGATGTGCTGGACGCCGGGGCCGCCGTAGAACTCCAGGTACTCGTCGATCTGTGATTTCT
>JAJYSW010000239.1 GCA_021793335.1 Actinomycetes bacterium | reverse complement strand
TCTTCCGATAGGCTGACCGTGATCGCATTCGTTCCTGTACCGACCAGCAGCGGTTGCTCAGGTGGACCGTGCGCGCCGCCACCGCGTCGAACATGGCCGAGGTCTTCGGCGATTAACCGCCACACGCGGAACTGTTGACGGCGGTCAAGGTCGACTCGCCGCCGAAGGATCGGTGAGACCGGAGCGCCGCCTCGAAGCCGTTGTCGAGTATGCGAAGGGGACCGCGCGGGCGACCACGCGGTCCCCTTGCCGGTCAGCCGAGGACCGTCAGGTCATCGAGCGCGGCGAGGTCGGGCAGATCCCGGGCGTTCAGTGTGCCCGGGGCGTCCATGTCGACGCCGCACAGGCCCGCCACCAGGAGCGCCGAGAGCGCGTGGTCGAGTTCCGCCGGGTCGATGTAGGCGTGGCGGTCGTCCACGTTCCAGGTGAAGGTGATCTGTCGTTCGCCGTCGACGGAGTGGAACGAATAGGTCTGGTGCCCGAGCGCGCCGCCGGTGTGGCCCACGTAGGTCCGTTCGGGGTCGTCGGGGCAGGCCAGGTCGAGATGCAGCAGGCCCAGCCCGTAGCCCATGCCCGCGCCGGTGTCCACGAACTGCATGGCCTCGGCGAGCTGTTCCTCGCTCAGGAGCGTGCCGTCGAGGTAGGCGTCGTAGAAGTCGTTGACGTCCTCGGCGGTGGAGACGACGCCTCCGGCGGCCCACATCTGGCTGTTCGACAGCCGCGTGGAGTCGAAGTACGGTGCTTCGGCCCGGCCGGTGGTGAGGTACGCGCGGGGATGGGGCCCGCGGATGCCGTGGCTGTACGGGCGGGGGAAATAGGTATCGTCCAGACCGGCGGGCTCGAAGATCCGCTTTTCGAGCTGGTGACCGAGGCTCTCGCCGGTCAGTTCCTCGATGAGCAGGCCCAAGGCCATGTATCCGGTATTGGAGTACGACCAGTCGGTTCCCGGCTCGAACAGCAGCGGGTCTTGAGTGCCGATCGCGATCAGGTCTTCGTGGCTGGAGTGCTTCCGGTAGTGCTCGCGGAAGTCGGCGGTGTCGCCGTCGACGATCAATGATTCGTACAGGTAGTAGAAGTAGTCGAACAGGCCGCCGGTGTGCTGCATGAGTTGACGGACGGTCGGCTCCTCCTCGTACGGGAGCAGGCCGGGCAGATGATCGCTGAGGGAGTCGTCGAGGTCGACGGTGCCTTCGGTCTGCAACTGGAGCAGGATGGCGGCGACCATCGATTTGGTGAGGCTCGCGATGCGGACCCGGTCGTCGGTGTCGACGCGGCCGCCCGTGCCGTCGATCGAGCGGTATCCGAGATCCTCCTCCCATTCCTCGCCGCCGGAGCGGACTTCGGCTATGACCGAGTGGTCGCCGAGGGCGGCGAGCGCATCGAGTTTCGTTTCGAGGAGGTCGGTATCGAGTGGCGGGGCGTTCGTGGGGGATGCTGCGGCCGGCGCTGCGAGGAGGATCAGTGCCATGGCCGCCGCTATGGGTAGGCGTTTGCGCATGGGCCGATCCTAAGTGCCCGCAGCACCGGATATCACCGTAACGTGGATGAAATTCGCCTAAATCGGTGGGAGGAGCGGTATCGACGGCTACTCCACCGAAAGGAGGAGCAGCCGTCACTTATCGGTGTAGAAGGCCCCGGGGGGAGCGGCCTCCAGCCAGGACAGGAAACCGGTGACGGCCGATTCGGTCATGGCCAACTCGACCTCGCCGACCGAGCCCTCGCACCGCAGGACCGTCACCTCGGGCGGGAAGATCTGAGCCTCGGCGCCGACCGGTCGACGCCGATCGGACACTTGAAGATCGGTGCGCAGCAGCGTGTGCCGCGGCCCGAACGCGAGGGAGAACATCCGATACCAGCGAAGCGAGCCGCGCTCGTAGACGGCGAAGCCGGGGGCCCAGCCGCGTCCGGGCATGCGCCGTGAGAGCCTCGCCGCCATCGCGACCGCACCGTGTTTGGACAGAACGGATCTGCGGACGTAAGTCAGCAGGAGGAACACCGCGACGGCGACCACCAGGGCGGCGGCGACGAGCAGTGCTTCGATCATGGCTTATGCCGCAGTGGGTGCGACCGCTTCCGCGGTCTCGGCGAGAATGGTCACTCCGTCGGTGGTGACCGAGAGGAAACCGCCGTCGGTCTCCCACACGTGCTCGGTGCCGTCGACCTGGATGCGGACCCGGCTGCCGAGCCGGAGCTCGCCGAGCAGCGGCTGGTGGCCGGGGAGGATGCCGAGTTCGCCTTCGGTGGTGCGAGCGTAGACCGCCGTCGCCTTGCCGGACCATACCTTCGACTCGACGGCCACGAGTTCGACGTTCAGTTGCTTGGCCACAACGCTCCTTAAAGCAAACTCCGAGGATGGATACGGGAATTCTAGACGCCGGGGGCGTCGCCGTCGAACCGGCCACCCGGCGCGGATCCGAAGATCACCCGCATGAGGGGGCCGTGAGACGGCGAAACCCCCGGCGTCGGCCGGGGGTTTCAAGGTCGAACGATCCGTGTCGGCGGCTCCGCTACACGCGGGCGCGGCGGGCCAGGCGCTCGGGGTCCATGATGATGACGCTCTTGCCGTCCAGGCGCAGCCAGCCGCGCCCGGCGAAGTCGGCGAGCGCTTTGTTGACGGTCTCGCGGGAGGCCCCGACCAGCTGAGCCAGCTCTTCCTGCGTCAGGTCGTGCGTCACGCGCAGGACCCCGCCGTCGCGGGTGCCGAAACGGCTGGCCATGTGCAGCAGCGCCTTGGCGACGCGGCCGGGCACGTCGGTGAAGATCAGGTCGGCCATGGAGTCATTGGTGCGGCGCAGGCGGCGGGCGATCACGCGCAGCAGCTGCTCGGCGATCTCGGGCCGGTTGGCCAGCCACGGCCGCAGCGCGGTCTTGGACAGCCGAGCCATGCGGGTGTCGGTGAGCGCGGTGGCGGTGGCGGTGCGGGGGCCGGGGTCGAACAGGGCGAGTTCGCCGACCATGTCCGAGGGGCCCATGACCGCGATCAGGTTCTGGCGGCCGTCGGCGGAGCGGCGTCCGAGCTTCACCTTCCCGGACATGACGATGTAAAGACTGTCGCCCGGCTCGTTCTCGGTGAAGACGGTCTGGCCCTTGTTGACGTCGACGTACTCCATCTCTTTGATGAGCGACTCGACAGCTTCGGGGTCGACGCCCTTGAACAGGGCGGCCCTGGCCAATACATCTTCCATGTCCGTTCGCACCTTTCTTCAACGCACCGCTAGTGCAAGTACTGAGTCTATGCCTCTTGTCCGCATTGCGGGAGCGAGACCCCCGTAAATCCACATGCGCACTGCCGACGCCGAATTCGACTTTCGTACCCGAACGAGCGGGTTCCGCTGTTACCGAGTTTCACGGCGTGAGCATTGCTCACCGATGATCAGGGGATTTGCTCGAAAACGAGAGTCACGTCGGCGGCGACCGCTACAGCCTACCGCTATTGTGACGCTCCGCCCAACAGCGAGTTGGCCCCAGGCCCGCATATCGAGCCGGAGATGAGTCGGCGATCACGTGCACACGCCGGTGTCGACCTCGCCCGAGGCGCGTTCGCCGGCGTCGAGGACCGGAGCCGTCTCGGCCATCGTGAGCGCGTATCCGGTCTGCGGGTCGTCGACGGCCGCCGCGAAGATCACACCGAACACCTCGCCATCGCCGTTGAGCAGCGGGCCCCCGGAGTTGCCGCCGATGATGTGGGCGTACAGCTGGTAGACCTCGCGGGTCACCGTCCCCGAATCGTAGATGTCGGGCCCGGAGACGGTGCGGGCCTCGCGCACCCGCGCGGCGGTCGGCGTATAGGGGCCCCCGCCGGGGTAGCCGACGACGATCGCGTCGTCCCCGGAGGCGCCGACCTCGTCGGTCATCGCCAGGACGGGGGCGTCCAGGCCGGGCACCGACAGCACCGCCAGGTCCTTCTCGGGCTCGAACACGACCACTTCGGCGTCGAGCAGCCGCCCGTCGGATTCGACCCGCACCGCATCGGTCCCGGCGACCACGTGCGCGTTGGTGGCCACCAGGCCCTCGGCGTACACGAAGCTGGAGCCCTCTATCTGCCGCTCGCACTGCGGGGCCGAGCCGTGGACCTTCAACACCGAGGGCTGCGCGTTCACGACCGCGCTGGAGACGGCCAGTTCCGGGTCCGGCGGCGCGACCTCGCGCACCTGCGTCGGATCGAGCCCGGAGAACACGTCGGGGATCTGCGAGGTGTTCAGCGACTCGCGCATCGAGTCGTAGACGCCCTTGACCGGCTCGGGCATGTGCTGGTCGATGCCGCCGACCAGGCTCGAATTGCGGACGGCGGAGGCGACGGCGGGCATGCTCGAATTCGCCAGCGGTGCAGCGGCCATCCAGGTGACCAGCAGGACCGCGGCGACCGAGACCAGCGGCCCGGCGAGGTGATCGAGCCGCATCGAGCCGTTCCGTCTGACCTTCCGGCGCAGCCTGAAGCCGATCGCGGTCGCGGCGGCCTGCCCCCCGAGTGCGAGCACGAAGACGACGATGAGCGCGGCGATGAGTTTGGGGAGCGGGTCGGTGTAGAAGTCGGCGGCGAACGGTGCGAGCTGGACGCCGAGGAGCGCCCCGCCGAGGAATCCGAGGAACGTGGCGGTGGAGATGATGAATCCCTGCCGGTACCCGTTGATGGCGAACAGGAGCGCGAGCACGACGATGACGACATCGACCAGCAGGCCCCCGTCGGTCGCCCCCATCGGCCCTCCTCGCGTCTCCCGTGGTGTGTGAGCGGGTGTGTCAGAACCCTTCGAGTTCCATCATTCGGCCAGTGTTCCACGGGCGCGACCAGCCGCCCAGGTCGAGCAGCCACGACAGTACCCCCGCGGTGAAGCCCCAGATCAGTGGTACGCCGGGAACGCGGAACGCCGGCCCGGTCAGGCCGGAGGGGTAGCGGACGGTGCCGCGGCAGTCGGGGTCGGCGAGGCCGGGGATGGACACGTGGTGGGCGGCGGCGACCTCCGTCCCGTCGGGCGTCACCGGATGCGGATCAGTCCACAATGCCAGTACGGGGGTGACC
>JAJYSW010000238.1 GCA_021793335.1 Actinomycetes bacterium | reverse complement strand
GTGATGTGCCGACGATTCCGGGAAGATGGCATAAGGAACTTTATGCGCGATTTTTAATTAACAGACAAATGCACTTTCTTGCTGTCCGCAAAAGGCGGTAATTTATACCGTATCCCGCGCTTGAATTGTGCTTCGTGTGTAGTGAAATAAATCACTTGCCACTGAATGTGGTTGCTCGTGTGCAAGTTGTGGTTGGTGGGAATATCAGTTTTCCCTTGGGTCACAAGGGCTTCTGTGGTGAACTACAGTATTTCGCGGATTGAGGAAGACGCGCCGAGGGAAAAGGTGGCAGTCGATGGACACCCTTGCGTAGTGGTTTGGTTGTGCTTATGATCAAGTCGTGTTCCGGGGTTGGAAACACAATGACTTCCTTTTTGTAATGGAGGTTGGATTCTATTACTCAGACAGGGTATGGAAGTCTTGAAAAATAATCGATGGAGTTCTTTCGTGATGCGTTGATCCGACCTGTCGGGCTATGTTTCCGCGCGGACGAAAGAGGCATGACGCTGCCATGGGCATGCCTTGTTCCATTGGTGTGCCAACTCTGAATCTAGTACTAATTGGAGGCCATAATTTGAGTGTTCGAGTAGCGGTGGTGGGCGGTGGCGTGGCGGGAGTCTCGGCGGCCTACCACTTGCGGGGCGAAGCCCGAGTGACCTTGATCGATGCCGATTCACGCCTCGGCGGCCACGCGAACACGATCGAGGTCGAAAGCGGCGGCCGCACGCTCGGCCTGGACACCGCGTTCATCGTCTACAACGAGCCCCACTACCCCAGGCTGTCGCGCTTCTTCAGTGACCTCGGGGTGACCACGCAGGAGCACCCCGGCAGGTTCTGCTTCTTCGACCTGGACGGCCCGACCACATACGTGTCGGACGACTTCGAGAAGCCGGAGGACGAGGTGCGCGAACGCTACCCGGAAGCGTTCGTCCGGCTGTGGAAAGAGGCGAAGCGCTTCCTGGAGGAGTCGCCGCGGCACTTCATTCGCCGGCAGGCCGACATACCGCTGGGCGAATACCTCGACCGGCACGGCTACTCCGAAGAGTTCCGCCACGGTTTCGTCGTGCTGATCGCCACCGCGGCCTGGTCGGTTCCCCCCGAACAGGTCTGGGAGATGCCCGCGAGCACGGTGATCGCATTCTTCTACGCCCACGGTGCCGAAGGGCTCGGCGGACGCACCGCCCCCTGGCGGACCGTCACCGGCGGCAGCATCGGCTATCTGCGGGCCGTGCAACGCGAGCTCGACGCCGCGGGCGTCGAGATCCGGTTGCACTCGCCGGTCACCGGCGTGCGCGAGACCGACGAGGGCGTCGAGGTGCGGATCGGCTCGGGCGAGGCCGAGACGTACGACTACGCCGTGCTCGCCACACACGCCGACGACACGATGCGCATCTTCGAGAACCCCAATGAACAGCAGCGACGAATCGACGTCGTCCGCTACCATCCCACCCGGGCCACCCTGCACACCGATCCCGCGGTGATGCCCTCGGACCGGGAATCCTGGCGCAGTTGGAACTACGGCAAGCGCGCAGAGGACGGCCGGCAGCTGACGTGGGTGAACTACTACCTCAACGACCTGCAGTGCTTCGACGCCGATGAGGACTACTTCCTCACGCTCGACGCGGGAACGCCGATCCGTGAAGAACGCATCATCGAGGACCTGTCCTACCGCCACCCGGTGTTCTCACTGCCCGCCCGGCGGCTGCAATCCGACATCCACTCCATCAACGGCTCCGGATCACGCGTGAAACTCGCGGGCTCTTACTTCCATTCCCGGAAGATGGGCCCGGACATCATCGGCTCCCACGAGTCGGCTTTCGACTCCGGCGCCGCAGCGGCCGAGTCCATCCGCGCAGCCGCGTTCCGCTAGACGAGCGATCGCCCGTCCAGCGGTCCGCAGCGCCCGAGGACGTCTCCCCGCCCTCCCGAAGCGGCCGAACGCCCACCCGTTCAGCGCCGTGAACGGACATTCGAGGACGAAGCAAGCGGGAAGCCGACCGGGCGATGCGCCGAGCGATTGACGATCACTCACCCAGACCTCCCCTTCACCAGCAAGCACCACCTCGCAGAGAGGAAGCACAGCCGTGTCCGAAAAGACATTGACCCCTCAGACCGTTCAGGAATGGCTCATCGAGAAAGTCGCCCACAAGATGGGCGTGGACCGATCGGAGATCGACCCGGACCGGTACTTCGACGAGTTCGACCTCGACTCCACCGAGGCCCTCGTGCTCTCCGGTGAACTGGAGAACTGGCTGGGATTCGAACTGGAGACGACGGCCCTGTGGTACCACCCGACCATCGCCGAACTCTCCCGCTACATCGTCGAACAGCAGCGCGAGCGGAGCGGAGAGCCGAATGCGGTCTAGAGGAGCGCCCCGACAGGGCCTGCTCGCCGGCCCCCTCGACCGCTCGCCCCGCTCCGCCGAGCGACGCGTCATCGTCGTGCACCCCGGAGCGCTGCCAGTCGCGCATTACGAACCGCTGGCCTCGGCCCTGGAACCGGACGTCGCACTGCACGTGGCGGACCTGGAGCGGGAGGCCTCGTACTTCCAGGCCGCCTTCCACGGAGGCCGCGCGACCGTCACGATCCCCGAGCTCACCGAACGGGTCGTGGCCGAACTGCGGGCCGCCGAACTGTTCGACCGCCCCTGGACACTCCTCGGGTGGTCGTTCGGAGGCGTGGTCGGGCACGCCATGACCGCGCTGCTGACCGAAGCGGAACTGCCCGAGCGGGCGCTCCTGCTCGACAGCGTCGCGCCCGTCCCCGCGTACACGCCCCGCGACGAGGAGATCGCCCCCCGCCTGGTCCTGCCCTGGTTCTGCATGTACTTGGGCACCAAGCGCGGAGGAGACGTCCCGGTCCCGACCGCAGCGCTCGAACGAGGAGCGGACCTCGACGAGCTGCTCACCGAAGTCCTCGATGCGGCACTGGCCCGCAACGTGCTCAAACCGGGAACGGAACTCCCCGGCCTGCGCAAGGTCTACGTCACCTACCTCGACGGCCTGCGCCGCAACAACCGGCTCGTGGCGACCTTCGCCCCGCACCGTTCGCGGACGCCGGTCACCTTGATGCGGCCGGACCGGGGCCTGCTCGAAACCCCCGAACCGCTGGGCTGGGAACAGCTCAGCGAGGACCTCACCCTCGAATACACCCCCGGCGACCACTACTCGATGCTGCGCGACCCCGTGGCCGTGAAATTGGTCGCGGACGCCGCCAGAACCTCGGCCTCGGTCGGCTGAGCGCGCGCCGGACGCGCCGCCCGCATGCGCCGGGCGAGGCGCGCCCGTGCGCACGACACACGAAACGGCAACTCCACGCTCATCTACCCATCAGCACGCATCGACCTCGTCCCCCTGGAGGCACTGAATCGATATGGTCCGGCACAACACCGGCGGCTCGAAACTCGCCGATACCCCGATCGCCGTAGTCGGCCTGGGCGCGCTCTACCCGCGCTCGAACGACCTCGGTGAATTCTGGAGCAACGTCGTCGAAGGCATCGACTGCATAGAGGAAGTCCCCGAGACCCATTGGCGCGTCTCCGATTACTACGACCCGGACCCGCAGGCGCCGGACAAGACGTACTCCAAGCGCGGCGGCTTCGTCCCCACGGTGCCGTTCAACCCCATGGAGTTCGGCCTGCCGCCGAATACGCTGGAGGTCACCGATGTCCTGCAGCTGCTCAGCCTGATGGTCGCCAAGCAGACGCTCGAAGACGCCGGGGCCACCGACTCCGATTGGTACGATCCTTCGCGGACCGGCGTGGTACTCGGCGTCACCGGCGCCAACTCGCTGACCCAGCCGCTGGCCGCCAGGCTGCAGACCCCCGTCCTCAAAGAAGTCGTGCGCAGCTGCGGGCTGACCGAACGGGACGCCGAGGAGATCGCCGCCAAGTTCGGCAAGGCATTCGCCCCCTGGGAGGAGAACTCCTTCCCCGGGATGCTCGGCAACGTCGTGGCCGGTCGAATCGCGAACCGCTTCGACTTCGGCGGCGTCAACTGCACCGTGGACGCGGCCTGCGCCAGCTCCCTGGCGGCCGTGCACATGGCGGTCTCGGAACTGGTGTCCGGGCGGGCCGACCTGATGCTCACCGGCGGCTGCGACGCCGAGAACACCATCCTGATGTACCTGTGCTTCTCCAAGACGCCGGCGTTCTCGAAGAGCGGCCGCATCCGCCCATTCGACGAGGACAGCGACGGCACCCTCATCGGCGAGGGCACCGGCATGCTCGCACTCAAGCGACTGGAGGACGCCGAGCGCGACGGCGACCGGATCTACTCGGTCCTCAAAGGCATCGGCTCCTCCAGCGACGGCCGGTTCAAGAGCATCTACGCGCCGCGCCGCGAAGGACAGGTCACGGCGCTGCGACGGGCCTATGAGGACGCGGGATTCGGGCCCGAACAGGTGGGGCTCGTGGAGTGCCACGGCACCGGCACCTCGGTCGGCGATCTCACCGAGCTGACCGCCCTCGGCGACGTGTACGGCGAGGCCACCGAGGAGCGGCAGTTCGCCGCCGTCGGCAGCGTGAAATCGCAGATCGGGCACACCAAGGCCGCGGCGGGCGCGGCCGGCCTGATCAAGGTGTCCATGGCCCTGCACCAGAAAGTGCTGCCCCCGACCATCAATGTCGAGCGGCCGCGCGAGGCCGTCGACTTCCCCAATTCGCCGTTCCACCTCAACACCTCGGCCAAGCCGTGGATCGCCGACCCGGCCCGGGAGCGCCGCCGCGCCGCCGTCTCCTCCTTCGGATTCGGCGGCACGAACTTCCACTGCCTGCTCGAAGAGCACGACCCCGAGGGCGCCGAGCTCACCGTGCGAGGCCCCGCCGCCCGAGTCCACCTCTGGCATGCCGCCGACCCGCGAACGCTCCTGGCGCTCATCGAATCCGACGACGCCGCCGCCGAACCGGAGGAGGCCATCCCGGCCGGGCACGCGCGGGTGGCGCTCGTGGCCGGCACCGCCGACGAGGCCCGCCGGCTGCGCGATGCCGCCGCCGAACGGCTGCGGGCCGCACCCGAC
>JAJYSW010000013.1 GCA_021793335.1 Actinomycetes bacterium | reverse complement strand
TCAACCAGCCCACACGCTGACCATCCAAACACCCTGTTGAGTTCTCAAACAACACGCCACAACCAGAACCAAAACACCAACGATGTCCCAGCCCCAATCAGAGCGACTCCAGAAACTTATCAGATCAGTTTTTCGGCCGTTATCGGCCCCGATCTCTTCGTTCGGAGTTTTGCCCTTTCGGTTTCGGCCAGTGCCTTTCGGCTTTCCTGTCCGTTTCCCCCGCGGGCAAGAACTAAGTTACGCGACCCGGAATCGGGGTTTACAAGGGGGGTGCGTGTTCGGCGCCACACCCTTGTAAACTCCGTGTTCTCGCAGGACAACACTGGTATTGGACTAACCGCGGCGACGTTTGCCGCGGGTTTCCTCTTCCTTGGCGACGCGATCGAGCAGCTCGGTCCGTCGTGCCCTGCGTTCGGCGAGCCGCTCGTCCGCCCCTTTGCGGTCGGTGCGCTCGAACCGTGCATCCGTGCCACGCGGGCCGACCGTGGCGATGACCGCCGGATCGGTCGGCTCCCACTCGAACTCGACTTCACCGATCCGCACCACCGAGCCGGGCACGGCGCCCTGCCGCGCGAGCTCCTCCTCGATACCGAGATTCGCCAAGCGATCGGCGAGATAGCCGACGGCCTCTTCGTTCTCGAAGTTCGTCTGGCCGACCCACCGCTCGGGTTTCTGCCCGATGACGACAAATTCGACATCGCCTTCATAGGCGGGTTTCAGTTCGCGCACCTCGAACCCGGAGTCGTCGATGGCGGTGGGCCGGATGACCGCACCTGTCAACTCGGCCAGCGGCTGCTCGGCACGGTAGTCCTCCACCGTCCGCGCGAAGGCGAAGGACAGTTCACGCAGTCCTTCGCGGCTGACGGCGCTGACCTCGTAGACCGGCCAGCCGTACCGTTCCAGGTCGGGCCGGACGAACTCGGCGAGCTCGCGCCCGTCGGGGATGTCCACCTTGTTGAGCACGATGATGCGCGGCCGATCGGCCAGGCCGCCGTATTCGGCCAGCTCATGTTCGAGCGCGTCGATGTCCGACACCGGATCGCGGTCGGTTTCGAGGTTCGCGCAGTCGACGACGTGCGCCAGGACGGCGCAGCGCTCGATGTGCCGAAGGAATTCCAGACCGAGGCCCTTCCCCTGCGCCGCGCCGGGGATGAGGCCCGGGACATCGGCGATCGTGTAGGTCGTCTCGCCTGCGGAGACGACGCCGAGGTTCGGCGCCAGCGTCGTGAACGGATAGTCGGCGATCTTCGGGCGCGCAGCCGACATCGCCGCGATGAGCGAGGACTTGCCCGCTGAGGGGAAGCCCACGAGGCCGACGTCGGCGACGCTCTTGAGTTCGAGGGTGACGTCGAGCTCATTGCCGGGCTCGCCGAGCTCGGCGAAGCCGGGAGCGCGCCGTTTGGAGCTGACGAGCGAGGCGTTACCGCGTCCGCCGCGTCCGCCGCCGGCGACCGTGAGCTCAGTGCCTATACCGGTGAGGTCGGCGAGCTGCTCGCCGTCGGCATACAGCACTGTGCCGTTGGGTACGGCGACGCGCAGTGTCTCACCTGCGGCGCCATGCCGGTTGGAGCCCTTCCCGTGCTTGCCGTTGCCCGCTTGCAGGCGGCTCTGGAAATGGAAGTCGAGCAGTGTGTGGACGTTTGGATCGACGACGAACACGACGTCGCCGCCGTGGCCGCCGTTGCCACCGTCGGGCCCGCCCAGGGGCTTGAACTTCTCGCGGTGGACCGACACACAGCCGTTCCCACCCTTACCGGCTATGACCTGTAGGTTCACCCGGTCAACGAAACTTGTCACCGACCAAGCGTAGCCAGCGGCGGCCCCGTGACGCGAGTGCCCGCGACGCGTGCTAAAGTTTCTCCTCGTGCGAGCGACATGGATCCGAGCGATCTAGAATAGCTCGATCGTCAAGCGCCGCTAGCTCAAGTGGTAGAGCAGCTGACTCTTAATCAGCGGGTTCGGGGTTCGAGTCCCTGGCGGCGCACATATTATCCCAGTTCAGGCCGGTCATTGACCGGCCTTTTCCTTACTCATGACTCGTCTCATGAACTCTGGTTGCACGGCTGGTTGCAGTACCCCGGAACGCCGCTTCCCCGAGCCGGTCAGCAGCGGCGATCAGATGCGCGTCCGGGACGTGCTGGTACCGCCTCACCATCTCAGGGGAAGCCCACCCCGGCATCGTCATCGCGACCACGAAGCCGCATGGGCGCAGGAGTGCCCTTTCCACGGGGGCTGGTTCCAGACCTGTGTCTTCGCTGCCCCGTCCCGGTGCCGGCGAGCCGCGCCGCCTCGCGAATGCCTGCGGCACCGGGCGGCGGCCCAGCGACTTCGGCAGCGCTTGGCCGTGCACGTCGATGCGAGCGGCACTTCGCTGACCAATGGCGAGTTCGCCACCGCCGTACAGCGGTGGCCCGACGCTCATGAGCTCGGCGGGCGGCATGCCGTTCCGGTTGCCGTGCCTCTTGCCGGTTCCGAGGGTTGCAGCGCCCTCTCTTACTGAGCTGGCACCGGTGCCTGAGCGGTGGCCGCCAGGAAGGATTGAACTCCCATCGCCATCGTCGGGACGTGCTCGCGCATCAGCAGTTGGAAGTGCGGTGCGAGCGCCGAACGGTGGTCGACCGTGAATTCTCCGGCCAACGAGAACCAGGTGACCGGCACGGCCCCGGCCTGGGCCATTCGCCGCACGGCCGCCGAGTGGGTCTCCTCGGTGAGGCTGGCCGAAGCGTCGACCACCAGGAAGACCTCGTATCCCTCGCGCAGTGCTCCGAGCACCGTCTGCAACACGCAGCCTTCGGTGGACACTCCGGCTATGGCGAGGCGGCGGCGTCCGGTGCGGCGGACCGCTTCCGCGAAGTCCTTGTCGAGGAAGGCGTTGAAGTTGCCGCCGCGCTCGATGACCGGGTGGTCGCCGAGCACCTCCCGGAGTCGGGGGTAGAGCGGGCCGGACGGCTTGGTGGGCAGGCCGTTGGTGACCACCAGGCCGGTTTCGTACAGCAGCGCGGTCTTGGCGAGTCCGACGACGTTGTCAATGTGCTGGGCCGTGTCATGGGAACGCAGCACGTTGGCGAACCCGACCGCATGGTCGACCAGGACGATCGTGGTGTCGGCGGGGGTCAGCGGCTGGTGGACCATGGTTTCCTCCAAAGGTAATGAACGGTTGGTCATTAGTAACGGTACCCGCTAATGACCACATGTACAATAGCGTGATGGATCATGAAGCGACGCCACGGCGACGCGTCCGAGACCCCGAGGCTCACCGCACCGCCATCCTCGAAGCGGCCCGGGCCGCGTTCGCCGAACGCGGCTATGCCCGTGCCACCATCCGCGACATCGCACGGCGGGCGGGCATCACCCACGGTCTGGTCATGCGGCACTTCGGCTCCAAGGAGCAGCTCTTCATCGCCGCCATGCCAGGCCCCAAGGACCTGGAGGAGCTGATGCCCGGACCGGCGTCGACGCTGCCCGAAAGGATCGCCCGAGCGTTCATCGAACGGATGGACCGCGCCGATGGCAACGATCCGTTCATCGCACTCATTCGTAGTGCCGCCTCCGATGAACCGACTGTTGCCGGGCTCTACAGCGCGATGCGCGAGCGCAGTGCCGCGGCCTACCGGACGGTGGTGACCGGCCCGGATGCCGAGGAGCGGATCGACCTGCTCGCCTCGCAACTCATCGGCATCACCTTCAGCCGCTATGTCATCGGATCGGGCCCCTTGGCGGACATGGACTCCGAACGTCTCATCGAGTTCCTCAGCGCCTCGTTGCGCGCCGTCCTGCAGGGGCCGGAGCCGTAAGGTCCGCCTCTGGTACAGCGGCCCGGGCACTGTTCTTTCGACAGACAGAGAGCGCGAACCTCTTCGCAGCCAGCGGCTCGCGCGCTGCCGCCGGATCCGATCACCACGAGCGAGGATATCGGCTGGGGCGGCCGAGAGTCCGCTTCTGATCGAGTGGGCGCCCCGTCCCGAGGCCCTGAGACCGGCGGCTCCTCCAGGCGAGAAGAAGGCCATGGGCTCGGGTGCGGTCCCGAAGACCCGTTCTCGCCCGGAGTTCGAGCCGGCGGCGGCGCATACCGTGCCGGCTTCGGGTGCCTCGATCGATTCGGCCGGGCGGAAGCGGGGGTCTGACGCCGGCGGTCGTCGCCGATGGCACCGCCGTGCGCCGGAAGCGGCCCGCTACATGTAGTCGGCGAACATGGCGAGCGCCTGCTCGCATACGTCCCGGAGGTATTCGTCGGCGTCGGACGGATCGTGCTCATCGGGGTAGATCCAGAGGCTGGTATCGACATAGAGGGCGCCCGCGATGACGGTGACGGCGCGTTTCTGGTATCCCTCGTCGCCGAAGACCGTGTGGTATCCGTCGTCGCCGACTTCGGTGAAGTCGGTGATCTCGTAGTCGTCCTCGGCTCCCCAGTACTCCCTGTCGCCCTCCAGCCAGTCCACCGCGTAGTCGGCGCCGCCCACCGCCGAGACGGACACCGATGCCGAATCGAAGTTCTCGGTGTAGAAGTTGCAGATCAATGTGCCGGTGTCGCCGCTGGACGAGGCCGAGGTGTGGGTCTCGCCGGGGTCGATCTGGGCGTCGTAGAGCTCCTCCAGCAGCGACAGGTCGAAGTCGCTGCAGGTGTCCTCGTAGAAACCGGCCTGTTCGGGCCCGCCGTCATCGTCACCCTCGTCGTCGTCATCACCGTCGTCGTCTTCGGTCGGTGACGTCGTGTCCTCGGCGGGGGACTCGGCCGTGTCGGCCGGTTCCTCCGTTCCGCCGTCGCCGGTCGTGGAACCGCCGCTGGAGCGCTGAATGATGAGCAGTGTCACGGTCATGATGACGATGAGCACGATGATGATCGCCGCTCCCCCGAGCCAGAGGTTGCCGCTTCGGCTCGGCGGCTGCGGCTGCCCGTACGGGGGCGTATACGACGGCTGCGAAGGGTATGACACTCGCTTGCTCCCGGGGATCGTTCGTGGGTCCGTTCTCACTGTAACGCTGTGCCGTGGGGTCTCGTCGCCTGGTGACGAGCCTCGGCGCGTGCTTACACTGTGCGTGTTTCGGGCGCTGAGCCCCATTTTCGACCCTCGATTGGGCCATCATGGCGAATATTTTTCACCAACATCTCGATGATCTGAACGAGCTCCTCGTGGACATGGCGCGCCGCGTCGGCGCGGCCGTGGAGCGGGCCGGTGCGGCGCTGCTGGAGGTCGACACGACGGCGGCCGAGACGGTGGTGGCGGCCGACCAGGAGATCAACGCCTTGCAGTTCGAGGTCGACGACCGGATCGTGGCCTTGATGACTCAATACGACCCGGTGGCCGCCGATCTGCGGTTCATCCTCAGCGCGGTGCGGATCTCGGTGGATCTGGAGCGGATGGGCGATCTGGCCAAGCACGTCGCGAAGACCGTGGTCAGGCGCTCGCCGGCCCCGGCGATCCCGGAATCGCTGCGTGCAGACTTCACGACGATGGGCAGGGCCGCGGTGCGCATATCGGAGAAGCTGGTGCGAATCCTCGCCGAACACGACCGGCTCCAGGCCGCGCAGATGAGTCTGGACGACGATGAGCTGGACGCGGTCCAGCGGCGCATTCACGAGCAACTGCCCGGCCTGGGGTACGGACCGCAAGCGGCGGTCGACGCGGCACTGCTGGCACGGTTCTTCGAACGTTTCGGGGATCACGCGGTGCGCATATCGCACCAGGTCGTGTACCTGGTGACCGGAGACGTCCGCCTCGACCGCTCATGAAGTTCAAGTCACAGCAGGACACGGTCCTTAGCGAACCCCCTGGTCACCGGGGCTTATACGGAGGTCCGTGCCGGGCCGTTGCGAATCGCGCTCAGGCGTTCACTTCGAGTTCAACTCCAAGTCGCCGGGTGAACACCGGGTTCGGCTTTGATCGTCTCGAACAGAGAAATCAGTAACCCGGTGGATCCGGGAAACGGAGTAGAGACCAGCTGTGAACATGAAATCGAACCGCCGAGCCATCTTCGGCACGATCACCGCAGGCGCCCTCGCCTTCGGCCTGGCGGCCTGCGGCGGCGGTGACAGCGGCGGCGGAGAGGGAATCTCCGGCGAGCTCACCGCCTCGGGCGCCAGCTTCCCCGACGCGTTCTACGCCGCGGCGATCGACGCCTACGCCGAGGTCAACCCCGACCTCGTGCTCACCTACAACGCCGTCGGCTCGGGCACCGGCAAATCCGAGTTCGGCGAGGGCATCAACGACTTCGCCGGCACCGATTCCCCGGTCGGCGACGACGAGGGAATCGAGCCGGGCTCCTACCAGTACATCCCGACGGTGGCCGCTCCGATCACCGTGTCCTATAACCTGCCCGGCGTCGAAGAGCTCCAACTGGGCCAGGAGACGCTGGCACAGATCTTCCAGGGCGACATCACCTCGTGGAACGACGCGGCCATCGCGGCCGACAACGAGGGAGCGGAACTGCCCGACATCGACATCACCATCGCCCACCGCTCGGACGGTTCGGGCACCACCTCGAACTTCACGACCTTCCTCGACGAGGCGACCGACTCGTGGACGCTGGGCTCGGGCGACACGGTCGAATGGCCGGCGAACGCGGTCGGCGGCGAGAAGAACACCGGTGTGGCCCAGGCCATCCAGGACACCGAGGGCGCGATCGGCTATGTCGACCTGGCCGATGCGAACGCCTCGGGCCTGGTCACCGCCTCGATCGAGAACGCCGACGGCAACTTCACGCAACCGACCCTGGAGGGCACCACCGCGGGCCTGGAAGGCGCGGTCGTCAACGACGACCTGTCGTACAACCCGCTGAACGCCACCGGCCCGGATGCCTACCCGATCACCGCGCCGACGTACCTCATCATCCGCACCGACTACGAGGACGCCGATGTCGCCGCCGGGGTCAAGGAGTTCCTGACCTGGCTGCTGACCGACGGCCAGGAGCTGGCCGCCGAGAACGACTTCGCGCCGCTGCCCGACGGCCTCCGTCAGCGGGCGCTCGAGGCGCTCGACGAGACGATCACCGACTAGGAACCGCCGTCCGGCGACCCCAGCGGCGCGATGCGCGCCGGTGGGGTCTTCGGCCGTTCCACTACCGAGACCGGAGTGACCATCTTGACCGCAACGGCATCATCCCGAGCCCCCGACGATCTCGATCTCGGCGGCGATTCCCGAGCGCGGGCCACCGACCGCGGTTTTCGGGGCCTGGTGACCTTCGCCGGGCTGACCGTCCTCATCGTGCTGGGCCTGATCCTCATCACGACCACCCTGCGCGCCCTGCCCGCCGTCCGAGAGGAGGGCGTCATCGGGTTCGTCGCCGGCACCCGGTGGGCCCCGAACGACGATGTCTTCGGCACCTTCGTGATGCTGCACGGGACACTGGTGACGTCCTTGATCGGCATGGTCATCGCCGTGCCCGTCTCGATCGGCATCGCGCTGTTCGTGGCCGAGGTGGCGCACCGCCGCGCCCGCAAATACATCGTCACGGTCATCGATCTGCTCGCCACCGTGCCCTCGGTCGTGTTCGGCCTGGTCGGCGTCCTGGTGGTGGTCCCGGCGATCACGCCCGCCTATCAGTGGTTCGCGGATTCGGTCGCGTCCGTGCCCGGATTGAACGCGGTCTTCGGCACCGCCAACACCGGCCGGAACTACTTCACCGCCGGGCTGGTGTTGGCGGTCATGATCATTCCGATCATCACCTCGATCTCGCGGGAGGTCTTCGCGACCGTGCCCGAAGCCGACAAACAGGCCGCCTACGCGCTGGGGGCGACCCGCTGGGAGATGATCAAGGGCGCGATGCTCCCGCACTCCTTCGGCGGCCTCGTCGGCGCCTCGATGCTGGGTCTGGGGCGCGCCATGGGCGAGACGATCGCGGTGGCGCTGGTCGTCGGCGGTTCGTTCCACATCTCGGCGAACCTGTTCGCGCCCGGCAACACGATGGCCGCGGCGATCGCGCAGCAGTGGGGTGAGTCCTCCGGCCTGCACACCGACGCGCTCGTCGGCATCGGCGTGATCCTGTTCGCCATCACCGTGCTCATCAACTTCCTCGCCCGCTGGGTGGTACGCCGGGCGGAGATCCAGATGAAGGGGGCCCGTTCGTGAGCTCCCGCACCCTTCTCTCACGGCGCGAGCGCGCCGCGTTCCCCGATTCCCACGCCTTGACCGGAGTGATCGCATGAGCAGTCCGACGCCTACGAGTTCGTTCCTTCCGCAGCCGGACCTGTCGGGGCGGAGCCTGTCGGCCCGGCGTGCCTTCGCCGACCGGGCCGCCACGGCCGGGATCGCCCTGTGCGTGTTGGTGGCGGCCTTCCCGCTGGCGCTGGTGGTGTGGCAGGTCGTCGAGCGCGGCGGCTCGGCGATGAGTCCGTCGTTCCTGATCGATGACATACCGCGCAACTACCGCAACGCGGGCCCGGGCATGGGCCCGGCCGTTCTCGGGACGCTGCTGTTGACCGGCATGGCGGCGCTGATCTCGATCCCGATCGGTGTGCTGGGCGCGGTCTATCTCAACGAGTACGGCAAGAACGGTCCGCTGGCGCGGTTCATCCGCACGATGGCCGACGTCATGACCGGTGTCCCGTCGATCATGATGGGGCTGTTCGTGTACGTGGCGTGGGTGCTGGTCGTCGGCGAGAAGAACGGTTTCGGCGGCGCGCTGTCGCTGGCGTGCCTGATGCTGCCGATCGTGATCCGTTCCACCGAGGAGATGCTGCGGCTGGTGCCGGACGAGCTGCGGCAGGCTTCGGCCGCGCTGGGCGCGCGCAAGTGGCGGACGACGATGACGGTGGTGCTGCCGACGGCCTCCTCGGGCATCACTTCGGGTGCGTTGCTGGCGATCGCGCGTGCGGCCGGTGAGACCGCGCCGATCATCGTCACGGTGGGTCTGACGTTCGCGGCGAACCCGGATCTGTTCTCGGGTGGGAACACGACACTGGCGGCGCAGATCTACCGCAATGCGACGCAGCCGTTCGCGGCGGCTCAAGAGCGCGCTTGGGGTGCGGCGCTGGCGTTGATCGGGATCGTCTTCCTGTTCACGATCTTGTCAAGGGTGATCTCGGCTCGCTTCGCGATCGACAGGCGTTAGCGGTTCGCGGCCGGCCCCGTTCCGGGCGTCCCTGCTCCGGCGGCCCGGTGCGGGGACGTTTCGGCACCGGAGATCGAGGGGCGGGATCGGCGCGGGGTCCGCCGGAGAATATCCATTGTGATAGCCGGTTTCGGTGATTGCCGGCGCCGGTCTCCTCGGTCTCGGTGCTCGCTATTCACTGCGCATCGTGGGCGGCGATGGCGGGTCGTCCGGTCGGGTCGACCGTGAGCGCCCCGATGCGGACGCGAGGCCGTCTCCGGGCCGAAACGGGGCCTCGGCGATCGTGTGGGGGCGGCGTCGCTCGTCCGAGTCGGTGGACGTGCGGCCCTGTTCGGGGCGATACTGACGCCATGAGTTTTCTGATACGGCTGCTGCTCACTGCGGCGGCCCTGTGGCTGGCGACGGCATTGGTGCCCGGCATCACGCTGTTCGGTGATTCACTGTGGGGCGAGATCTTGTCGCTGGTGGTGGCCGCCCTGGTGTTCACGGTGGTGAACACCTTCGTCAAGCCGGTGGTGATGGCGATCGGCTGCGCGCTGTACGTATTGACGTTGGGCCTGTTCGGTCTGGTGGTGAACGCGCTCATGTTCTGGTTGACCGGATGGGTCTCGGAGCAGTTCGAGATGGGTTTCGCCGTGGACGGGTTCTGGGCCGCGTTCTGGGGCGCGATCATCGTCTGGGTGGCGATGTGGGTGATGGATCTGCTCATGCCGCGACGTCAAGAGGTCGGGCGTTGAGCGAGGGGCGGCGGGCGCAGGGCCCACCGCCCCTCATCCTCAGTAGAAGTAGAGTCCGGCGGGGGTGTCCCGCTGGACATCGGTCCGGTCCTCGGTCCGGTCGAGACCGGCGTAGCTGGTGCCGTTGAAGGGCATGGGCCCTTGGGGCCCGGGCGCCTTGCCGAGCCGGCGTCGCACCACGTTGAGGTTGTGCAGTCCGGCCAGAGCATAGGTGCGGATGCGTTGGTACTGCTTGGCATTCTTGGCCGTCTTGAGCTTCTGGTCGGCATTGCGGTGGAGCTTGCGCGCCCGGTCGAGTGCGGCGGCGGCTTCGGCGTCCGTGACATGGCTGGGCGCGATGGTGAGCTGGTTGGCGAGGAGCCTGGTCCATGCCTCGGCGTCGGCCTTGGCGCGGGCTTTTCGGCGTCGTTTGGTCTCGATGCTCGATCGCAGCCCGAGAACGGCGGCGAAGCTGAGGACGATCGCGAGGACTGCCCCGAACGAGGCGATTGCTACTTCAATGGCGGTTTGCATCGTCACCCCCCGTGACCAGTGTTGATATATCTCTCACGAATATTATTCCACTACTGGAGGGCACCCATGCTCCCCCTTCACCAGAAGAGTGACGACGCCTCGGGATATTTTCGGCGATCGCCTGCACGGGGCCCTCCTTCGCCGCCCTCATGCACGAGCTTTTCATGCACAGATGCGCATGTTAGCATTTTTTACGGCGAGGGCACGCCTCGCCGCATACCCTGTCCGGCCAGCCCACCGGCCCTGCCACGGGAAAGGAACGCCCGCATGGGACACGACCACTCGCACGGCGTCGCCAGCCTCGGCGCCCGACATCGCGGACGACTCTGGATCGTGCTCGGTCTGGCCACCGCCGTGATGCTCCTCGAAGCGGTCGCCTCCTGGTACACCCACTCGCTCGCTCTGCTCTCCGACGCCGCCCACGTCGCCGGCGACACCCTCGGCATCGCCATGGCGCTGGCCGCGATCACGGCCGTCCAACGCGACGCCGCGAACCGCCACCTCCTCCGAGCCCCCCGCAAACCCCGCCGGACTTTCGGCATGTACCGGCTCGAAGTGCTCGCCGCGCTCGCGAACACGCTGCTGCTGTTCGGCGTCGCCGGTTTCGTCGCCGTCCAGGCGATCGTGCGACTCCAGAACCCGCCCGAGGTCGAATCGCTGCCGATGCTGGCGGTCGCCATCGTAGGACTGATCGCCAACATCGCCGCGCTATTGCTGCTGCGCCCGGGGGCCGCCGAGTCGATCAACGTGCGCGGCGCCTATTTCGAGGTCCTGGGTGATGCACTCGGCTCCGTGGGCGTCATCGCCGCGGCGGTGATCATCTGGTTCACCGGCTGGTACTACGTCGACAGCATCATCGCCGTCGCCGTGGGCCTGTTCATCCTGCCGCGGGCAGCCAGACTCGGCCGCGACGCCCTGCGAATCCTGCTACAGCACGCGCCCGCCGGCGTGAGCGTGGCGGAGGTCGAGGACGCTCTGGGAACGCTCGATGGAGTGAAAGAAGTACACGACCTGCATCTCTGGACGCTCACCTCCGGCATGGACGTGGCCACGGTGCACCTGGCGCTGCGATCGGACGCCGACCCGGGATCGGTCCTCACCGATGCACAGAAGACGCTGGCCACACGCTTCGGCATCTCCCATACAACAGTCCAAATAGAACCAGGGAGCCCCGGCCGCGCATGCGATCGGCCCGCATGGTGAGACCCCGAAAGTGTGTCAGGAAACCGATAGTGACAAGTTCATGACGTTCGCCACCGGACCTGTTGATTATGGTGAACACCGACCTGGGGACTCGAACACTCCTTGAAAGGAGGATGTCCATGTTGACCCACACATGGAGGAAGAGCAGTAGATCAGGCCCGAACGGCGCCTGCGTAGAGGTCAGGCTCGCAACAGGTGTCGTTGAGATCAGGGATACCAAGCTCGCCCAGAGCCCGATCCTGCGGACCAGCCGAGCTGACTGGCTGTCGCTGCTGCAACAAGAAGGTCGATGACCGACTGACGAGGGGGCGGCCGCGGTGCGCACCGCGGCCGCCCCTTCACGTCCTCACCCCTCACATGCCCTTGAGGCGCTCGGCCTGCTGCTCAATGAACTCCAGACTCTGGCCGGGCCCCAGGGCCGCCGAACGAAGATTGCCGAAGACCTCGTGGAACGGGGCGACGTCGTCGCCCTCCTCGTACACATCACCGTTGTGGCCTTCGATGTAGACCACATCGGGGTGCCGGTAGCCGGGGTCGACCTCGCCGTCGAGCTCCCCGAAACCCAGGACCGTGAACGAGGAGAGCATGCCGGGATAGGCGCCGCCGTCGAACGGCAGCACCTGGAGGTGCACGTTCGGCAGTGCCGCGAGCTCCAACAGATTCCGGAGCTGGTCGATCATGACCTTCGGCCCGCCCAGGACCCGCCGGATCGCCGCCTCGTCGATGACGTTCCAGATCTTCAGGTCGTCGCGAAGCCTGGCCTGGCGCTCCATGCGCAGGTTGATGCGCTCCTCCATGAACCGCCGCGAATGCTCCAGCGCGAAATCGAAGGTGGCGCGAGCGTAATCGGGCGTCTGGAGCAGGCCGTTTATGATCAGCCCGTCGTACAGGTAGAGGCTCGATGCGTCCTGTTCCAAGCCCACATAAGTCGCGTACGGCGGGGATATCGTGTCGGAGTAGCGGGCCCACCAGCCGCGTTTGCGCCCGTCGCGGGCCAAGCGCACCAGCTCCTCGATCTGGGCGGTGTCGGTCACTCCGTAGACTTCGGTGAGCGCCATGACGTCCCGTGGTTTGATGCCCACACGTCCGAGCTCCATGCGGTAGATCGTGGAGGTGGTGACCTCCAGCGCATCGGCCGCCGCCTGCGCGTCCCTTCCGGACTGCTCGCGCATGTGGCGCAGAATCTTGCCCGCGCGTCTACGGCGCACGGTAGGGCTGCCGCCTGAAGGCATCGCCTTGCCCCCCAACCTCTTCGGCAGATCGTTGTCAGCGTCGTCGTTCGGTGTTCCCATTTGACACCCTGATCCCTCCGGTTTGGGTGAGGACGCACCGGCCAGGGAGGACTTCTGGCCGCTCACCGGTGCGCCGTACACTGCTACGGCTCCACGGGCCCATCGCATCGATGCCTCCGCGGGCTCTTCGCCTTCGCGGCTCCACAAGAGTCACCGGGCTCGTCGAGGCCCGCGTGACCGCTGTGGGGCCGCACATTCACGACTGTGCAAGCGGTCCCGAGGACAGGAGGTGATTTTTCACCACCCGATCCGGTTATACCCCTTGCATCGAAAATCTGCATGTGCAATTCTACTTGACGGAGGAGCTACCCGCTTCGTCCGACTGTACCGATTCGACACCGCGACCCGAAACCGACTGGTCGCGACCGAAAAACGGCATCGAAACCCACTCGCACAGGCGAGATCGACGTTGATATGACATGAAAGGCAGCCCGCGTTGCGAAGCCCGTACACACTCGACAACCCGCCGCCGGACGAACCCCCGAGCGGCGTCCTGGTGCCGAGCCTGTGGCGCGTCCAAGCTCGATGGTGGAAACGGCACACGCCCGCACTCGACCAGCGCAGCACGCGGCGACCGGTCTGCGGACACTGCCTCCAGGCGTGGCCCTGCCATTCCTGGGCCTGCTGGGACGGCCAGCTCGGCGAGGCCGTCCGCATGCCCGGCAAAACCGGGAAGCGCGCCGACGCCGAGACCCGGCCCGTCTCCGATCCGCGCATGAGCGAGGCCGCGCCCCTCCACGCGCGCGCCCGGCGACTCGCCGTCAGCGGGCAGCGGGAAAAGAGCGCTGCTTAGCGCGTAGCCTCAGCCGGTCACGGTCGTTAAACCCTGAGAGAAGAACCGACTCTGGGCGAATGTACGGCTCGCGAGCGTCGCCGCGAAGGCGAGACCACGGCTCGCGGGCTTCGCCGCGAAGGGGAAAGCCGCCGGATGCTGAGCACGCGCAACCTCAAGTCAGGCGACGTCCTGGACGGGCGATACCGGCTCGAACGCCGCGTCGGCGGCGGTGGCATGGGCGACGTCTGGGAAGGCACCGACACGATCCTGTGGCGCACCGTCGCCGTCAAGATCCTGCTGGCCGACCTCGTCGACGATCGCGGTTTCCGCGAACGTTTCCGGCGCGAGGCCCGGGCCATCGCCGTCATGAAGGGGCCCGGCGTCGTCGAAGTCTACGACTACGGTGAGATCGACGACGGCGACGCCGCCATCGCCTACCTCATCATGGAATTCGTCGACGGCAGACCGCTGTCGCGGCTGCTCGGCCTGTGGGGCCGGCTCGGCTCCGCCGATACGCTCCGCGTCATCGGCGGGGTCGCCGAAGCACTCCAGGTCGCCCACACCGCCGGCATCGTCCATCGCGACATCAAGCCCGGCAACATCCTCGTCCGCGACGACGGATCGGTCGTCCTGGTGGACTTCGGGATCGCCCGTGCAGGCCACAACCTGACGCTCACCACCACCGGCGTCGTCCTCGGCACCGTGACCTACATGTCCCCCGAGCAGGCGGCCGGCGAGAACCTCACCTTCGCCTCGGACCTGTACTCCCTGGGCGTCGTCGCTCACCAGTGCCTCGCCGGCTCGCCGCCGTTCAAGGCCGATACACCGCTCGGCGTGCTCTCGGCGCACCTGCGCAACGACCCACCGCCGCTGCCGCCCGAAGTGCCCCGCGAGGTCGATGCCATCGTCGCCAGGGCCCTGGCGAAGGAGCCCTCGGATCGCTGGTCCGACGCGGCGGCGTTCGCCCGCGCCTGCCACAAGGTCCGCGTGATGATCACCGCGGCGGGACAGGATACGGCGACGCCTCAGGTCGAGGCCCGCGGGCAGACGCCTCCGAACGCCCCGACCATCCACACCGGACCGCATACCGGTGCGAATCCGGCGCCGGAACCGGCATCCGCTGCAGCGCCCGCGCCGGAGGGCGAGAGCCGCCCACGGCGCGGACGCTTGTGGGCCACGCTCGCCGGAACGCTCGCCGTACTCGCCGCCGGCGCCGCGATCGCAGCCGCGAGCCCGTGGTATGACACCTTGAACCCCGGCATCGCGACCACCACCGCGAACGGCGGCGACACCGACATGCGCGGCCATGACCACCACGAACCGGTCTCCGGCGGTGAAGAGGACGCCCTGCCCGTTCCGGGCAGCGAGCCCGATGAGGCGGACGGATCCACCGAGGCCGAGGAGACCCCCGAGGATCCGACCTCCCCGCCGTCCGAAGAACCCACCGACGAGACGACCGGCTCAGCGGCGCCCAGCGAATCGAGCCCCACCTCCGCACCCGAGGCCGTTTCCGTGCCCAAACTGGTCGGCCTGTCCGAATGGGCGGCGCGGCATCGGCTCCGGGAGGCCGGTTTGCAGTCGGCCATCTCCTATGAGGGTGCAGGCCGCCACCGGTGCGGCGTGGTCCACCAGTTCCCCGAAGCGGACGCCGACGTCGACCCCGATTCGACGGTGCAGATCACCGTCCAGAGGGCGGCCGACAAGGAATCGTGCAAGACCGAATCCGACACGACCTCGCCGCCTTCGGACACCCCGCAACCGAGGCCCGAGCCGTGACCACGAACAAGGCTCCCGGCGACCCGTAGCGGGTCGCCGGGAGCCTTCGGCCTCAATCGGTGCGGGCCTCGCTCAGACGCTACTGGCCGGCCGCATCCCGCGCGGCCTGGAGCGCATCGAGGGCCGCGAACAGCTCGTCCAGGGCCGCCCCGGCCTCGGCTTCGCTGCCGGACGTGCGCGCCTCCTCGTAAGCGGACTGCGCGTCGAGGACGTCCTGGATCGCCGCCTCCACTTCCGGCGGCTCGTCGCCGGTGGGCGGCTGCGCCTCCTCCGTGGTCTCCGTGGTCGGTTCTTCCTCATCGATCGGCGCCTCGGGGACCTCTTCGGTGTCCTCGATGCCCTCCTCGACCTCTTCGGCCGCGGTCGGCGCACCGCGCACGTAGTCCTGGACCACCTGTTCGAGCGCCCCCAGCTGGTCTCTGGGGTACTCGGTGATCGGCGTCTCACTGAAGTCGCAGCCGCGCTCAGGGTCATCGGGGTCCACACAGGTGAACTCCGCCGCGTAGCCGACATAGCCGCCGTAGCTGACCGCGACACGGCGCAGCAGCGGCAGCGTGGTGCCCTCGCCGCCGGACTGACGACGCAGGTACATCGGCTCCATGTAGAGGATGCCGTCGCCCACCGGCAGCGCCAGCAGGTTGCCCCACTCCACCTCGGTGCCCTGCTGCTGGAAGAGCCTCAGCTCCTCGGCCACATCGGTGGTGGAGGTGATGATCTGGTGCACCTGACCCACCGACTGGTCGTCGCCGCCGGAGACGTCGTAGATCACCAGCTGCGGATCGCCGTTCTCGTCGTAGTAGCCCGACATGAGGCTCGCCAGCGCGTTCTCGCGGTTGCGCGGCACGTACGTGCTGGTCAGCTGGAAGTGCGACTGGTCCTGGTTCGGATACTGCGCGAAGACGTAGTAGGCCGGCTGGGTGATCCCGTTGCCCGCCGCCGGGTCGTCGGGCGTCGCCCATGCCTCGCCGCCCTCGATGAAGGTCCGGGCCTCATCGACGTGGTAGCGCTGGAGGATGTGGCGCTGCACCTTGAACATGTCCTGCGGGTAACGGAAGTGCTCGACCAGCTCCGCCGGGGTCTCCTCCTTCGGAATGACCAGGTCACCGCCGTAGATGGAGTTCCACGCCTTGAGGATCGGGTCCTCTTCATCGAATTCGTAGAGCTCGACCGAGCCGTCGTAGGCATTGACCACGGCCTTGACCGACGAGCGGATGTAGTTGACCTCTTCGGCCGCCTGGTTGGCCACGCCCTGACCGGAGTAGGTGTCGTTGGTGGCCTCGGCCAGGTTGACCCGGTCGGAGTAGGGGAAGTCGTTCGTCGTGGTGTAGCCGTCGACGATCCAGACGATCTCGCCGTCGACGACCGCCGGATACGGGTCGGCCTCGATGGTCAGGAACGGCGCCACGTCCTGGACGCGGTCGCGGACATTGCGGTTGTACAGCAGCTGCGACTCGGCGTTGATCTGGTCCGAGAGCAGGAACCGCGGCTCCTGGAACTCCCAGGCGTACAGCAGCCGCGTGGTCCACGAGCCGATCGGGACGCCGCCCTCGCCCTGGTAGGTGGTGTAGCGGTCCGAGCCGATCTCCTCGGCCTCGGGCTCATCGCTGTCCTCGGTGGTGACGGCGATATCGGCCGGGCGGTCGTACTCGCGCGGCGTCTCGCCCTCGGGCACGCCGACGATCGCGTAGTGGCTCTCGTCGGTCAGCAACCCGTAGTAGACCTGGGGCCAGTCGACTTCGAGGAAGTCCTCGGTGGCCTCGCACTGCCCGGCCTCGGCGTCGTCGGAGCGCATGACGCCGTTCATGAAGTACGGGCCGCCGTTGCAGTTCTCACTGCTGGAGGCCGCGACGAATCCCCAGCCGTGCGTATAGACGGTGTGGCGGACGGTCCAGTCCTGCTGCTCACCGGTCAGTTGGTCGGCGTTGAGTTCCCGCAGGCCGACCACGAAGTCCTCGGTGACCTCTTCGCCGTCCGCGTTGGTGTACGTGTAGCGGTCGATGTCGAGCTTGTTGTTGAAGTCGTAGAAGCTGCGCGGCTGCTGGCGCTGGGTGAACGCGTCGGAGACCACGAACGGGTCGATCAAGCGCGTGTACGGCACCGTTCCCCTGTCGCTCTGGAGCTGCTGGGCATCCGGGCTGGAGGCCACGGAGTACGTCTCCTGCTGGAGCTCTTCCATGCTGTAGGCGAACCGTGTGCCGTCCATGGTGTGCTGGGCGTATTCGCCTTCGCGCTGGGGACGGTTGGGTTCGACCTGGAAGTTGCGGACCACGGCCGGGTAGATGCCGCCGGCGGCGATCGCGGTGACCACGACCAGGCCGAGCGCGGCGCCGGGAAGAGCGAGCGACCTCGTGAAGCCCCATGAGAACACCAGGATGACGAGCGCGGCGATGACCGAGACCCAGATGAGCGCGTTCTTCGCGTTCATCAGGGCGGTCATCTCCGTGTAGCCGCCACCGACGATGTTGGTGACCTCGTTCTCCTGCGTGGTGAAGTTGAACCGGTCGAAGTAGTAGGCGACGGCTTTGAGGCCGAGGAACAGCGCCACCAGGATCGAGAGGTGGATGCGCGCGGCGTTGGACATGCGGTCGCCCTGGCCGGAGAAGCGCAGCGCCCCGTACAGGTAGTAGGCGCTCAGGGAGGCGATGATGGCGACGACGACGGCGGCGAAGCCGAAGCCGATGAGGAACTCCCAGAACGGCAGCCGGAACACGTAGAAGCCGGCGTCCATGTTCAGGACCGGGTCTTTCCAGCCGAATTCGCCGCCTTCTCGGAACAGCAGCCAGGTCTCCCAGCGGGACTGGGCTGACATGCCGGCGAAGACGCCGACGAGGGCTGCGAGTCCGGCGATCCACCAGCCGACGTGCGGGGAGATCAGTTCCCGGTAGCGTTCGAGGCCCTCCTGCTCGGAGGTGGCCGGCCAGGTGTCGGGCCGGAAACGCCAGGAGATGTAGAGGTTGAGACCCGTCCATGCGGCCATGGCGAGGGTGAACACGGCGAACAGCCCGATCCGGTTCCACATCATGGTGGAGAAGACCGTCGTGTAATCGACCGAGGCGTACCACAGGTAGTTGGTGCGGAGGCTCACCAGCCATCCGAGCACTGACAGCAGCACGATGGCGGCCACGAGGAGGATCAGTACATACCGTCCTCGTCGACTCATCCGCGGGGGCGTGGGCGTCCGGTTCGCCACTCTAAGCAACTCCTCTGTGTCTCATCGAGCCGACGCGCGGCACTGTTCAGCAGGTCGTCACCGATTCACCGGCTGTGATGGCTTCCAGTGCGACGACCGCGTCCGCGAGGGTCTCCACCTTGACAATAGTCATGTTCTCAGGCGCCACCGAAACGGCATCCGCACAGTTCGAGGCCGGAGAGAGGAACACCTCGACGCCGATCTCCGCAGAGGCGCGGATCTTCTGCTGGACGCCGCCGATGCCGCCGACGTTCCCTTGGGCGTCGATTTCGCCGGTACCGGCGACGACGAGGTCGCCGACGAGTGCTCCTTCGGTGACGGTGTCGACGATGCCGAGCGCGAAGATCAGTCCGGCCGAGGGGCCGCCGATGTTGAGCGCTTCAGTGTCGATCTCGATGCCGAAGGGGTCTTCGCGGGTCAGTTCGAGTTCGGCTTCGCCGAGGGCGGTCACGACGGTGATCTGTTCGCCGTCGCGGCCGACGGTCACCTCGGTTTCGCCTTCAGCGAAATCTTTGAGGTCGGTGAGCGCTTCGATGTCGGTGCCCGCGACTTGGAGGAGCACGTCGCCTTCGAGGAGGCCGCCGCCGTCGGCGATCACGCGGAGCTCGGCGGGCTGGTCGAGGTAGGCGAGCGCCGCCTGCTCGGCGTTCGATTGGGATTCGACCCAGTCGGCCTCTTGTTCGGCGCTGATCTCCTCCTGCGTCTGGTCGGGCGGGTAGATCAGGTCGCGGGGGATGATGGCGTGCTCGCCGGAAACCCAGTACCCCAGCGCCTCGGCGAGGGTGACGCTCTGGACGACGCGCACGGTGGTCAGCCGCAGTTCACCGGAGGTCTCGTAGGCGGTATCGGCGGTGATGATCTGGTGTTCGACGTCGTCCTCGTCAACCGTGACGCCGAGGACGTTCTCGGTGGGCCCGGGGCCCATGGCCACATAGGCGACGTCCATCGTCAGCGATTGCCACGTCAACAATGCCACCAGCGCCGCGCCGATCAGGACCGTTATTCCGCGCCTCTTCATGGCCGGAAGCCTACAGGGCGTGAGCTCTGTGGGCTTCCGGCCATGAAGCCGAAAGACACAGCATGGACGGAAAGTCCGCGCAGCGGACACACGCCCGACGAAGGAGGGCGGAACCTACAGGGCGTGAGCTCTGTGGGCTTCCGGCCATGAAGCCGAGAAACACAGCATGGACGGAAAGTCCGCGCAGCGGACACACGCCCCCGGCGGTGTGAATCCGATTGCGTTCATTCGGCTGTAAGCGGAGGACATCAGGCCCATTGAGATCGCCGGGCCATGGTTATCAAGGGAGTCTCTGACGTACGGTTGGCTCATGGGTTCCGACATTCCATTCGGCTTCGGCAACTTGGGCGGCGATCTGCCCGACCCGAACGACCCGCGAGTGCAGCAGATGATGCAGCAGCTCCAGCAGATGATGGCGCAGTCGCTGTCTTCCGGTCCGGTCAACTGGCAGTTGGCCAAACAGCTCGCCGAGTCCGAGCTGACCGCCGAGAACACCGTCGGGCCGGCCGATCAGGCCGCGATCTCCGAGGCCGTGCGCCTGGCCGATCTGTGGCTCGACGGCGCTACCGATTGGCCTTCGGGGGTCACGGCCACCGACGCGTGGACTCGTAAGCAGTGGATAACGCAGACCGAGGATTCCTGGAAGCAGCTGGCCGAGCCGCTCGCCGGTCAGATGGGCGAGGCGATGCAGACGCTCGTGCCCGAGGAGATGTCCGGCATGCTCGGCCCCATGGCCGATCTCATGAAGGGCGTGGGCTCGGCGCTGTTCGGCGCTCAGATGGGCCAGGCACTGGCCAAGCTGGCCGGGGAGGTCCTTTCTTCGACGGAGGTCGGCCTGCCGCTGGGTAAGACCGGTGTGGCGGCGCTGCTGCCGGGCAATGTCACGGCCTACGCGGAGGGGCTGGAGCTGCCGGTCGACGAAGTCCGACTGTTCGTCGCATTGCGCGAGGCCGCGACGCATCGGCTCTTCACGCATGCGCCGTGGCTCCGTGCACACCTGCTGGGCGCGCTTGAGGCGTACGCGCGGGAGATCCGCATCGATGAGGCCGCCATCGAGGAGGCCATGTCGGATATCGATCCGACCGATCCCGAGGCCGCGGCCACCATGGATCTGAGCGAGGTCTTCAAGCCCGAGGACACCGAGCAGCAGAAGGCGGCGCTGGCGCGGTTGGCGACGACGCTCGCGCTCATCACCGGATGGGTGAACGTGGTGGTCGCCGATGCGGCCGGGGAGCGGCTGCCGACGATGGACCGGCTGCTGGAGTCGGCCCGGCGTCGCCGGGCGACCGGCGGGCCGACCGAGCAGACTTTCGAGGCGCTCGTGGGGCTGCAACTGGACCAGGGCAAGGTGGTGGCGGCGACCCGGCTGTGGAAGTCGTTGGCCGAGGCTCGGGGCGTCGAGGGGCGCGAAGCGGTGTGGGCGCACCCGGACTTGATGCCGAGCGCAGCTGATCTAGAGCATCCCGAGGGGTTCGCGACGGT
Organism: Actinomycetes bacterium; assembly: GCA_021793335.1. Classification (GTDB taxonomy): domain Bacteria; phylum Actinomycetota; class Actinomycetes; order Mycobacteriales; family Micromonosporaceae; genus Glycomyces. The sequence continues at coordinate 6,051 of JAJYSW010000013.1, read as the reverse complement.
CTCCGACGTGCTCGGCGACCTGGACATGTCGATGTTCGACCAGCTCGCCGTCAACGATCCGAAATCGCCCGAACCCGAAGAGGATGAGGACGACAACGGCTGACGGCCCGGGTTCAGGCCGCTTCGGCGTCGGCGATCCCTTCGAGGTAGCCGCGCGCCCGCTCCGCTTTGGTGTAGCGGGCGACGAGGTTCCAGAACGACCGCGAGTGGTCGGGGTGGACCAGGTGCGCGAGTTCGTGGAGCAGGACGTAGTCGATGACCCATGACGGCATCATGATCAGTCGCCGTGAGAGCCGGATGGTGCCGTCGTCGGGAGTGCACGAGCCCCAGCGTCGGTGCTGGTTGTCGACCCATTTCACGCTGGTCGGGGCGGCGCATTCGGGATGGTCGGGATAGTAGCGCTTGGCGAGCCTGACGGCCCTGGCCTTGAGCGCCGCATCGCTCGCGCGGCCGTCGCGGGTCTCGCGGCGACGTAGCCGTTCGAGCATGTGGTCGATCCATTCACGCTCCTCGGTCTCCGAGAAGGTGCTGGGGATCATGACGACGACGCGGCCTCGTTCCTCGTAGGCCGCGACGGTGGCACGGCGTCGGGTTGAGCGCCGCACTTCAACGGGGGGATGCACTTTGCGCGCCATGATCGCACATTAATCCCTGAGGGTGACAATCGCATAACACGATCGTCTTGATTATGTGGATCGAAGCGCGAATATCACGAAAGTCCCCTCGCCAGTTTCCCGCCATTCGGGATGGGACGAGGGGTGAAGGCGCCTGCGGTGAAGCCGGCGGGCGGTCAGACGTCCCTCGCGGGCGAGATCACGACGCCTTGCCGAGGATCCGATTCATCTTGGTGCCGCACTTGGGGCACGTTCCCTTGGCCATTCGGCGCCCGGAATCGGATACGACCACATGGCCCTCGAAGTCTCGCTTCTCTCGGCACTTGACGCAGTAGCCGTTGTAAGTCTCGGTAGCTTGAGCCACTGGTATCCCCCTTGCTGCCAACGGTCACTCTGTGCGACCATTCGACCTCAGAATGCCATATATTTCACAGTTGCAAGTCCCGCCGCGCCGCTTCACCCGTGCGGGGTACCCCATGAACGCGAGCCTCACCCGCGAGAGGGGCGAAATGCGGGCCTCTCGTGAGAACATGGGGAACGTGAGCGACAGGCATGGGAACACCCGTTCAGATGAGGACCTTCCACGGCGTGCCTTCTCTCGGGGCATGAAGCTCGCGTCCCTGCCGCTGGGCCTGGCGGGTCGGGCGACCATCGGCCTCGGCAAAAGGGTCACCGGGCTGGCGGACGAGATCCTCGGCGAGCAGGCGCAGCGGCGGACGGCTGAGCACCTTTTCAGCGTACTCGGACAGCTCAAAGGCGGGGCGATGAAGCTGGGACAGGCCCTGTCCGTCTTCGAGGCGTCCTTGCCCGAGCACTTGGCCGCCCCGTACCGGCAGGCGCTGACGAAGCTCCAGAACGCGGCGCCCCCGCTGCCGGCCGCCAGCGTCCACGGCGTGCTCGAACGGCAACTCGGCGCCGACTGGCGCGAGCGATTCACGTCCTTCGACGACGTGCCAGCGGCTGCGGCCAGCATCGGCCAGGTGCACCGGGCCGTGTGGCACGACGGGCGCGAGGTGGCCGTCAAGATCCAGTACCCGGGCGCAGGCGACGCGCTGCGCTCGGATCTGCGTCAACTGGCGCGGATCGCACCGCTGTTCAAGGTGCTGCAACCGAACTTCGACGTCAAGAAACTCACCGTGGAGCTGCGCGAGCGGCTGCTGGAAGAACTCGACTACGAGCTGGAGGCCACGACGCAGCGCCAGTTCGCCGATGCCTACCGCGGCGATGCGCAGATCCGCATCCCCGAGGTCGTCCACGCCGGCAGTGAGGTGCTCGTGACCGAATGGGCGGCCGGCACGCCGATCGCCGAGATCATCGCCGACGGTACGCCCGACATGCGGGACCGCGCGGGAGTGCTGCTGACGACGCTGCACTTCTCGGCGCCGAAGCGCGCCGGGATACTGCACGCCGATCCGCATCCGGGGAACTTCGCGTTGGGCGACGACGGCCGCCTGATCGTCTACGATTTCGGGGCGGCGGCGCGGATGCCGGGCGGCATGCCGGTCCAGGTGGGGCGCTTGACGCGGCTCACCCTTGAGGGCAAGGCCGAGGAGGTCGTCGAGGGACTGCGCGGCGAGGGGTTCGTTCCCGCCGATCTCGCGATCGACGCCCCGGCGATCCTGGATTTCCTGCTGCCGATGCTGGAGCCGCTGGGGGCCGAGGAGTTCCAGTTCTCCCGGGAGTGGCTCCGCAAGGAGAGCATGCGACTGACGAGCCAGAGTTCGGAAGCGTACAAGTTGAGCAAGCAGCTCAGTTTCCCGCCGTCGTACCTGCTGATCCACCGGGTGACGATGGGCTCGATCGGCGTACTGTGCCAGCTCGGGTCCAGGGGGCGCTGGCGGGACATCCTCGAACAGTGGCTTCCCGGCTTCGACGATCCGGGCCACGAGGGCGGCGCGCGCGAAATACCGGCCCCGCCCCGTGACACTTCGGGGCCCGCTGAGTCCTGACACACCGAAAGGGGCCCATCCCCTTCACTTCGGGATGGGCCCCTCTGGCCAACGCATTCGTTCCGGCGTCAAAGCCTCGAATGCCCGGATTCCTTCCACAGACTCCGCATGCGGACACGGCCTACGCGCCCGAACAGCAGGTTCCCCGGGCTCAATGCCCGGCCGGCCTCGACCTCCCTGATGGGCAGATCGAAGTTCTGGGCGCCGACGTCACGTTTGAGGTGGCGGCTCAGGTGCTCGACCGTCACGACACGTTCACCCCCGCCAGCGCGAGTTCGGCGGTCCGCGCGTCGAGCTCGGCCTGCGCGGCCTGCTCGATCTCGGCGGCGTCCTTGCGGGGCCGTCCACGGGGCCGCTTGCGGGCGACGACGGCGCCCTTCTCGAAGATCTCGCCGCCCCAGACGCCCCACGGCTCGTGGCGCTGCAAGGCCCCGGCGAGGCATTCCACGCGCACCGGGCAGTCCGCGCACAGGGACTTGGCGAATTCGAGTTCCATCGGGGACTCTGAGAACCACAGGTCCGCGTCGTATTCGCGGCAAGGCAGGTCGCTGCCGGTCTCGCAGGCCTGCTCGCGGAGCTCAGGTCCGATGAGGGTGTCGGTCATGAACTCGGTCTCCTCTCTCGTTTCGATCGGCATCGTGCTCGTCGCGGTCGGTGAACCGTCGATCGGCTCAGTCGGTCGCGTCCGTACTCGTTGAGGACTCAATTGCTTCGCAATCTGTCTCGTTTTTGTTCTCTGCCTGGTGGTGGGCTTCGCGACCTGGTCTGATGCCATAAAAAATGGCCGCGATCCCGGTTGCGGGATTCGCGGCCTCAAGAGGTCCGACCGGGCTTGGGTAAGCCCGTCAGATGTTCTCGAGGCGGTTTCCCGCGGGTGACGCCGTTGCGCTTCTTCAGTCCTGCGTTCGGCTGGAGCCGGTCGGCCAGGCCGACGGCGGAGCCGTCCCGAACGCGCTCAATGCGAGCAACGGCGCCCATATCGGCGCTGCGGACATCCGTCATGCCCTCGACCGTCACGAGTTCAATGACGGCAGAGGACAGAGTGGTGCCATGGAGCGAGGCGGGGACGGGCGCGAGCCGGTGATAGACGGCATCGGGCAGCAGCGCCACCGCGCGCTCGCCTGTGAAGTCATCGATCATCAACACGTCCGTCCTCCTTCCGTCACCCGTGGTCTCCATGGGACTGAATCTCCTCCTGCCGGCAGCAAGGCGCGAACCTCACACCGGCATCGGCCACGCTACGCCTGCCCCCATCGGGAAGCAACGCCTTTTCCGGGGAGTCAACAGAAATTTTTCTTGCAAGTGGTCACCGATGTCAGTTCTCTTCACGCGAGATTTCCAGCGCTTCGGCCACCGACCCCCCATTGACCAGGCACAACACCGCCGGACCATATCTTTCCAGTTTGGACTTTCCGATGCCGTGGAGGGAGGCCAATTCAGTCTCGGACGCCGGACAGCGCTCAGAAATAGCGATCAAGGTCACATCTGTGAAGACCGTGAAGGCCGGTTTTCCACCCTCCTTGGCGACGGCGACACGCCACTCCCGCAGCCGCTCGAACAACTCTTCATCCATTGTCGCCGGGCAGTCGGCACAGCGGCCGAGTTTGCGGTCACGCGCATCGATCAAGGACTTGCCGCAACCCGAGCATTCGAGCACCTTCACGGGTCTCTTGGCCCGCTTGCGAGGACCCGCCGCCGACGGTTCGGGCGCACGTGGAAACCCTCCGAGCCCCAGCGGGGCCAGAAAACGGCTGAGCCGACGTTCCCGCCCTCCCGGGCTGCGCGACAACCCATATGAGAGTTGCAGCCATTCACGGGCTCGCGTGATGCCCACATACAGGAGCCGTCGCTCCTCCTCCAGTGCCTCGTCCGTGCGGGCGAACGTCGTCGGGAGCGTCCCATCCGCCAGTCCGACGAGGAACACCGCATCCCATTCCAGCCCCTTGGCCGAATGCAGACTCGCGAGGGTCACCCCTTCGACCGCGGGAGCGTGTTGCTCGGAGGCGCGCCGGGCGAGTTCGACACAGAACTCCTCCAGGCTCGGCCCAGCGCCGTGAGCCGCGCCGTCTCCACGACCCGCCCCAGAACTATCCACACTAGACTCACTGTCCGCTCCGCGCTGCTTCGCGCCGGGCCCACCGTCCGCTCCACGCTGCTTCGCGCCGGGCGCACCGTCCGCTCCGCGCTGCTTCGCGAACTGTTCCGCGAGCCCTGCCAGCGCCGCCACCGCCTCATACTGCTCCCGCTGCGCCCCACCGGAAGGAGCGGCATCCGGCCGCCAGCCCACGGCCTCCAGTGCCGCCGGGACGGCCTCGGTCAACGGCAGCTCGCCGATATCGGACTTGGCCGCCGACCGCAAGGCCACGACGGCCTGGCGCACCTCCGGCCGGTCGAAGAACCGTGCCGCTCCGGTCACCACGGTCGGCACGCCATAGGAGGCCATGGCCTCCTCGTACGCCTGCGACTGGGCGTTGGTGCGGTAGAGCACCGCGATCTGCGAAGGGCCGGTGCCCTCGGCGATGAGCTGCGAACAACGCCGGGCGACCATATCGGCCTCCTCGGCCTCGTCCTGGTACGTCTCGGCGAACACCTCCGGCCCGGGCGGGCGCTGGCCGATCAGTTCGAGCCGCATCGCCGCCTCGCGGCCCTTCGATTCGGCGATGATGCGATTGGCCAACCCCACCACCTGCGGCGTGGACCGGTAATCGCGGACCAGGCGGATCAGCGCGGCCGATTCATAGCGGCGGGTGAAATCGAGCAGGTACCGCGAGGTCGCCCCCGTGAAGGAATAGATGGTCTGACTGGCATCGCCGACGACGGTGAGATCGTCCCGGTCACCGAGCCACGCATCGAGCAACCGCTGCTGAAGCGGAGTGACGTCCTGATACTCGTCCACGACGAAGAACCGGTACTGGCTTCGAATCCGGTCGGCGGCCGCCTCGTCCTCATCGATCATGTCGGCGGTGTGGGCGAGCACGTCGGCGAAGTCCATCAACCCCGAGCGCTGCTTGCCCTCGACATAGGCGGCGTAGACCTTGGCCACGTCCTCGGGCGCGGCGGGGGCGTCGCGCCCGAGCTTGGCGATGGACGCGGCATAGTCATCGGGCCCGATGAGCGACGAAGCGGCCCATTCGATCTCGGTGGCCAGGTCGAAATTCTTGGCGCGAGAGGTCTTGAGGCCGGTGCGGGCGGCGGCGATGGCGACGAACTTGACGGTGGAGTCGACCAGCTCGGGCAAGCCGCCGTTGAACCGGCGGGAACCGAAGTAACGCAACTGCCGCAAGGCCGCGGAATGGAAAGTGCGGGCGTTGACGCCGGTGACGCCGAGCCCGCGCAGCCGATCGCGCATCTCCCCCGCCGCGCGCGCGGTGAAGGTCACGGCGGTGACGTGCTGGCCGCGCAGGTCGCCCCGCCGTACACGCCAGGCGATCCGGTGCGTGACGGCACGGGTCTTGCCGGTGCCGGCGCCGGCGAGGATGCACACCGGG
>JAJYSW010000012.1 GCA_021793335.1 Actinomycetes bacterium | reverse complement strand
GCCGCGCTCTCGGCGTCTATTCATTTGGACGGTGGTGTTCATGTTCGCAGTTCGGTTACTGCGATCATCGGCCGCTTCCCGCTGTGTTGTTTGCTTCGGGAAGCGGTGAGGTTCATGCTCGCAGTTGGGCCACTGTGACCGTCGGCCGCTTCCCGCTGTGTTGTTTGCTTCGGGAAGCGGTGAGGTTCATGCTCGCAGTTGGGCCACCGCGACCGTCAGCCGCTTCCCGAAGTCCTCATCGGCCTTCGCGAAGTTGGCGATCGCCCGCTCGGCGATGTCCTCACGGCTGACCTTCGCGATCGAGCCCGCCAGGTTCGCGATGAGGCGGTCCCGCTCGGCGTCGGTCATGAGCCGGTACAGGTTCCCCGCCTGCACGAAGTCGTCGTCCTCGGCGTGACGCGGGGTCTCCCACTCGCCGGTGGCCCCGTTGACCTGCACCGGAGCCCACAGCGGCTGGTCGGTCTGAGTGGGGCCGCCGAAGGAGTTCGGCTCGTAGTTCTTCTGGCGGCCGTGCCTGCCGTCGTAGGCGTAGCCGTCCCGGTTGCCGTTGCGCGCCACCGTGGCACGCGGACGGTTGACCGGAAGGTTGTCGGCGTTGATGCCGACACGGTAGCGGTGCGCGTCACCGTAGGCGAACAGGCGGCCCTGAAGCATCTTGTCGGGGCTCGGCCCGATACCCGGCACGAAGTGCGCCGGCGAGAAGATCGCCTGCTCGACCTCGGCGAAGACGTTGTCCGGGTTGCGGTTCAGCTCCAGCTTGCCGATCTCGATGCGCGGGTAGTCCGCGTGCGGCCACACCTTCGTCAGATCGAAGGGGTTGAACCGGTACGTCGCAGCCTCGGCCGCCGGCATGATCTGAACATAGACCGTCCACGACGGGAAGTCACCGCGCTCGATCGATTCGCGCAGGTCGCGCTGGTGCGAGTCGGGGTCCTTGCCCGCCAGCTCGGCGGCCTCGGCCTCGGTGAGGCACTTGATGCCCTGATCGGTCTTGAAGTGGTACTTGACCCAGAACTGCTCGCCCTCGGCGTTGACCCACTGGAAAGTGTGCGATCCGAAGCCGTCCATGTGCCGGTAGGAGGCCGGAATGCCGCGGTCGCCGTGCAGCCAGGTCACCTGGTGCACCGACTCCGGGCTCAGGCCCCAGAAGTCCCAGACGTTGTCGGGCTCCTGGCTGCCGGTGTACGGATCACGCTTCTGCGTGTGAATGAAGTCGGGGAACTTGATCGCATCGCGGACGAAGAAGATCGGCGTGTTGTTGCCGACCAGGTCGTAGTTGCCCTCTTCGGTGTAGAACTTCAGCGAGAATCCACGCGGGTCGCGCACGGCGTCGGGCGCGCCGAGGTTCCCGGCCACGGTCGAGAAGCGCAGGAACGTCTCGGTCTCCTTGCCGACCTCGCTCAAGAAAGCGGCCCGGGTGTACTGCGAGACGTCGGCGGTCACGGTGAAGGTGCCGTATGCTCCGGCCCCTCGGGCGTGTACGACGCGCTCGGGAATCCGCTCGCGGTTGAAGTGCGCCAGCTTCTCCAGCAGCACCTGGTCCTGGATGAGGAGCGGTCCTCCGACACCGGCCGCTTCGCTCTGGTTGTTGTCTGCCACCGGCGCGCCGGACTCGGTGGTCAGCGGTCCCGCGGTGTTGTCGAACTGATCGCTCATGGAGCGCCCTTCCTCACTGTGATGGAACAGAGCCCGGAGTCGATGGGTTGGGACGGACCGGGGTCTTCTGTATTCGACTCGATCCTATCTTAGACTCTGTCTAATGAAAGATCCAGTCTCAAGTAAGTGGTGACACAGTATCCCTACTGCTAGGCTGGGTTCATCTCCCGAAGACCACCCTGAGAGAACATCATGAGCGATCTCGTTGCCCGCCTCCGGCGGCACCAGTGGCGCATGACGCCGCAGCGCCGCGTCATCGCCGAGATGCTCGACGGCGCCCACGTGCACTACACCGCCGACGAGATCCTCGAACGCGCCTGCGAGCACATGCCAGAGATCTCCCGCGCCACCGTCTACAACACCCTCAACGAGATGGTCGCCCTCGGCGAAGTCGCCGAACTCAACTTCGACGGCCGGTCCAAGCGCTACGACCCCAATGTCGACCACGACCACCACCACCTGATCTGCGACGGCTGCGGCACCACGAGGGACGTCCACACGACCGCCGATCCCCTCGACGGGCTTCCCGGCGACGAACGCCACGGCTTCACCGTCACCGAAGCCTCCATCACCTTCCGGGGCCGGTGCCCCGACTGCGTCGACGCCGGCTGACTCCGCCCCCGCGCGGCGCGATCACCCCGAAAAACCCGACACGCCCCAAGGGAGCGGCGACCCTCGCTAAGCTCCCTCGCATGACGAGGGCGAAGGAACCCTGGAAATCGCCGCTGTGGCGTTCGGGTCCTTCATTCCTGTACTCCCGGTGGCCCCCGGCCCGCTATGTCGGCCGCCCCGCCGCGGTGTTCTTCAAAGGCGAACCGGCCACCGGCATCGTCCTGCTCGCCTGCGCCATCGTCGCGATGCTGTGGGCCAACTCCTCGTGGAGCCGGTCCTATACCGATCTGTGGGCCGTGGAGATCACCTTCGGTGTCGGCGATTTCGTTCTCTCGCACACCCTCGGGGAATGGATCAACGACGGCCTGATGGTCATCTTCTTCTTCGTGGTCGGCCTGGAGATCAAAAGCGAGATCGTCGTGGGGGAGCTGCGACACCTGCGCACCGCCGTCACGCCCATCGCGGCCGCCATCGGCGGCATGGCCGTCCCGGCGCTGATCTACACCGGCTGCAACCTCGGCGGAGCGGGCTCGGACGGCTGGGGCATCCCCATGGCCACCGACATCGCCTTCGCGCTCGGCATCCTGGCCCTGTTCGGCAGCCGCATACCCGCACCGGCCCGGATCTTCCTGCTGACCCTCGCCGTCGTCGACGACCTCGGAGCGATCATCGTGATCGCCGTGTTCTACACCGATCGCCTGTCGGCGGCCTGGCTCGCCGCCGCCGCGGTCCTGGTGCTGGCGGCCGTCGCGATGCGCCTGCTCAACGTCTGGTCGCCCCCGCTCTACCTCGTCATCGGCCTCGCCATGTGGGTGGCGATGCTCGAATCGGGCGTTCACGCCACGATCGCCGGCGTCGTCATGGGCCTGCTCATCAGCGCCAAGCCCCTGTTCGAGCCCGAGGCCGCACTCGCCGAGGCCCGGCGGACGGCCGAGGGCGGGCTGAGCGCCGCCGAGACCGAACGGCTCATCAGGCTCGCCCGCAACGCCGCCTCCCCGGCCGAGCGCCTCGGGGTGCGTTTCGGCCCGTTCTCCTCGTTCGTGGTGCTGCCGCTGTTCGCGCTCGCCAACGCCGGGATGGCCCTCTCGGGGGATCTGCTCGCGGACGCGCTCGGCTCGACGGTGACGATCGGGATCGCCGTGGGCCTGGTGGCCGGGAAATTCATCGGCGTCGCGGCCACCACCTGGCTGGTCGTCAAGACCGGTCTGGGCCGCCTGCCGGAGTCGACGTCGTGGCCCTTGATGATGGGGCTGGCCGCCGTCGCAGGGATCGGTTTCACCGTCGCCCTGTTCATCACCGGGCTGGCCTTCGACGACTCCGGGGCGCTGACCGAGGAGGCCAAGATCGGTGTCCTGGGCGGCTCGATCGTCGCCGGGGCCCTGGGAACGTTCGTGCTGAGCATGGCCGCACCGGGACGCGGTGAGGGTCGCGAGGGCGCGACCGGAGAGCGTTAGGCTTGACTCATTGAATATTCGCGAGCGATTCGACCATAAAGTGAGGACACCGCATTGGCTCAGCAGAATCTCATGGCCCAGCCTCCGGCCGCGCTGCTCCCGGAGGACACCGAGGCCAGGAAATACCTCGATGAGCATACTCCGGAGGACACGGCCCGGAATTTCCCGTGGTTCTGCGCGGCCTGGGCGCGGCTGGCCAAGAACGCCATGGAGGCCGGCGACGACGTGAGCGCCTACGCCTTCGCCCGCACCGGCTACCACCGGGGCCTCGACCAGCTGCGGCGCAGCGGCTGGAAGGGCCACGGCCCGATCCCGTGGTCGCATAAGCCGAACCGCGGGTTCCTGAAGTCGCTTCACCAGCTCTCGCGCGCCGCGGCGTCGATCGGTGAGGCCGACGAGGCCGCGCGCTGCGCCCAGTTCCTGCGCGACTCCGATCCGGCCGCGGCCGACGCCCTGACGTAGTGCCGATTCCGGCGTCGTCCGGGCGTGTCCCCGCCCGGACGACGCCGGAGGGAACGGCGGGCCCGCGGTTCCTTCGCCTTCGATCGTTGAGGCGGACCGGTTCGCCGAACTCGGTGGCGGTGTGCGAACAGCGGCCCTACCCGGTACCCGCCGCCCCTCGGCTGCGGGCCCGCGCGGGGGCCGCGGACGGTGCGCCCCTCAGGCGAGGATGATCTCGCCGTTCTCGACAGTGATGTCCACTTCAGTCAACCCGGTATCGGCCGGGCCCTTGAGCAGTTCGCCTTCGAGGCCGAACTCAGACCGGTGATTGGGACAGATGATGACGCCCTCGTCGTTCGGGGCGTCGACGATGGTGCCGCGGTGCGGGCACACCGCCGAGAACGCCGCGAACTCGTCCTCCGCCGGCTGCACGACCACGGTCTCGCCCACGACGATGCCGCCGCCGACCGGCACGTCGGAGGTCTGCGCCAGCACTCCGTCCTCGCCGACGCTCAGTTCCGGTTCGGAGGCGCCGCACGCGGCCAGAGCGCCCACGGCGCCGAGCCCGGCCACGCCGCACATGAGCCCGCGCCGAGAGGCGAGGACTCGTCGCGCCGCCGCGCGGCCCGTGTCGATCTCGGTCAAAGCTGCTCCTCGGTCTGCCGTCACTCAGCGCCATGGTATACGCGCTCACTGGCGAAGTACCGAAGGGTTCGCCCCGTTTCGATGGCCGTGCGGCGGCGCCGCGTCCGCGACTACGGGCCCGCCGTGCACGGACTTCCCCGGCTCGAACGCCCTTTCATGCCTCCGATCAGACCCCCAGGGATCTGGCGATGAGCATCCGCTGGACCTCGTTGGTGCCCTCGCCGATCTCCAGGACCTTGCAGTCGCGCCAGGCCCGCGCCACCGGCGTCTCGTTCATGAACCCGTAGCCGCCGAAGATCTGCGTGGCCTCCCGCGCGTTCGACACGGCCGCCTGCGAGGCGTACAGCTTCGCGATCGCCGCCTCGGTGCCGAAGGGCTCGCCGCGGTCGGCGCGGTCGGCCGCGTCCAGGTAGGCCAGCCGCGCGGTATGCGCGCGCAGCCGCATGTCCGCGAGCATGAACGCGATCGCCTGGTTGTCCGCGATCGGCCTGCCGAACGCCTCGCGTTCCTTGGCATGGTCCAGCGCCTCGTCCAGGCACCCCTGGGCCATTCCGACGGACAGCGCGGCCAACGCGACCCGCCCCGAATCGAGTAGCTCCATGAACTGCGCGAAGCCCCGCCCGCGCTCCCCGATGAGGTTCTCGGCCGGGACGCGGCACCCGTCGAAGTACACCGGGCGCGTGTCCGAGGCCCGCCAGCCGACCTTGGAGTACTCCGGGCCGATCTCCAGCCCCGGCGCGCCCGGTTCGACCGCGATGCACGAGACCTCGCCGGGCCCGGTGGTCGCGGTGGTGATGATGAGATCGGTCATCGGCGTCCCGGCGTTGGTGATGAAGCATTTCGCGCCGTCGATCACCCACTGGTCGCCTTCCAGCCTGGCTCGCGTGTCGGTGCGTCCGGCGTCGGTCCCGCCGCCGGGCTCGGTGAGCGCGAAGGCGCACAGCCCCTCGCCGGCGGCCAGGCGCGGCAGCCACCGCCGCCGCTGCTCCTCGGTGCCGTATTTCGCGATGGCATCGGCCCCGAGCGTCACCGACGCCTCGACGGTGACGGCCACCGAGGAGTCGATGCGGGCGATCTCCTCCAGCGCGAGGCAGAGCATGAGCAGCCCGGCCTCGGCCCCGCCGTGCTCCTCGGGCAGCGTGACGCCGAAGACGCCGAGTTTGCCCAAGTCGCGGACCAGGTCGGCGGGGAAGACGCCCCGCTCGTAGTAATCGCCGATCACGGGCCGGATCTCGGTCTCGGCGAAATCCCGCACTGCCGCGGCGAACTCCGCCTGTTCTGGGGACGGTCTCATGGCTCCTCCTACACCGGTGTTATCGGATGTCTGCGGTCTGCGAACCGACGGTCCTTGTGGGACAGCCGGCGGTAGCGTGTGATCAGGTCGGCCCGCAGGGCCTCGGGTTCGACGATGTCGTCGACGACCATTTCCCCGGCCAGGCGTCGCAGATCGACGTCGGCCTCGTACTCCTCGCGCCGATCGGCGATGAACCGCTCGCGTTCGGCCTCGTCCTCGATTTTGGCGATCTTATTGGCGTACACGGCGTTCACGGCCGCCTCGGCGCCCATGACGGCGATCTTCGCGCTCGGCAGGGCGAGGACCGCGTCCGATCCGAAGGCGGGCCCGGACATTGCATACAGTCCGGCGCCGTAGGCCTTGCGCACCACGACGCAGAGCTTCGGCACCGTCGCCTCGGCGACGGCGGCGATCATCTTGGCCCCGTGGCGGATGATGCCGCCCCGCTCGAACGCGGCGCCGACCATGAATCCCGGCACGTCGGCCAGGAACAGCAGCGGCACGTTGAACGCGTCGCAGGTGTTGACGAACCGCGCGGCCTTGTCGGCCGAGTCGGCGAACAGCACTCCGCCGCGCACCGCCGAGTTGGAGGCCACGATGCCGACGGGGCGGCCGTCGAGCCGCGCGAATGCGCAGATGAGCTCACCGGCCCACCTGGCCTGCACTTCGAGGACCGAGTCCCGGTCGACCAGGCCGTCGATGAATTCGTGCATGTCGAACGGCGTCGACTCCCCGGCCGGGACCACGGTCTTCAAGTCCACCGCGGCCGGCGGCCTGGCCGCCCGCACCGGGGGCGGCTGCGTCCAGTTCGACGGCAGGTACGACAGCCATCGCCGCACCGTCGCGATCGCCTCGTCCTCGTTGCGGCACAGGAAATGCCCCACGCCGGACTCCTCGCAGTGGACGCGGGCGCCGCCCATCTCCTCCAGGGTGGTCCGCTCCCCGGTGACCATCTCGACCATGCGTGGGCTTCCCAGGTACATCGAGGCGTTGCCGTCGACCATGGCGACGACGTCGCAGAACGCCGGGATATAGGCTCCGCCGGCGGCCGAGGGCCCGAACAGCGCGCAGGCCTGCGGGACCTGCCCCGAGGCCCGCACCTGTTCGTGGAAGATGCGGCCCGCGCCCCTACGCCCGGGGAACAGCCGGACCTGGTCGGTGATGCGCGCCCCGGCCGAGTCCACCAGGTACACGATCGGGTGCTGCTCGACTTGAGCGGCCTCGATGGTGCGGATGATCTTCTCGACCGTCCTGGCCCCCCACGACCCGGCCTTGACCGTCGAGTCGTTCGCGATCACGCGCACTGGCCGGCCCTGCACCGTCGCCGTTCCGCACACGACCCCGTCTGCCGGCAGCGTCGGGTCCGGGTTCGCCCACAGCGCGTCCTCGGTGAAGGAGTCGACGTCGGTCAGGCGTCGGATGCGTTCGCGGGCGTGGTACTTGCCCGCGGCTGCGGCCGCCAGGTGGTATTTCTCGGCGCCACCTCGCAGGATGTCCTCGCGTTCGGCGGTGTAGTCCACGATGCGCGCCCTCCTCGCAGAACGGTTCCTTAACGATCGTTAAGGTAATGTCATTGTGTCCCGAGAACCGGCCGCTGTCAACGCTTTCGCGCCGCAACTCGACCCCGATCCGGGCCGCCTCGAACCGCTCGCCGACCGTCACCCGGGCCGCCCCCCGCCCGCGTCGTACATTGGTATGGCCGAACCCCCGCAGTCCGCACCCCGCGCGCCGTACCCAGGGACGGCCGCCGATCCGGAGACCCATGAGCACCGAGACCAGCGAGACCGCAGCGACCCCCGCGCGGCACGTCACCTCCCGCTCCGCGGCCGAGCGCAGGTACCTGCCCGAGATCGAGGGCCTGCGCGGCGCGGCCATCATCGTCATCGCCGTCTACCACATCTGGTTCGACCGCGTCTCCGGCGGCGTCGACGTCTTCTTGCTCCTGTCGGGCTTCTTCATCACCGGAAGCCTGATCCGCGCCGCCGAATCGGGCGGCCGCGGCGACACCCGCGGCCCCGCGAGACGGCACGGCATCGACCCCGCCCGCTACGCGGCCCGGATCGTCCGCCGGATCTTCCCCCCGGCCCTCGCCGTCGCCGCCGCCACCCTCGTCATGGCCGCGATCTGGCTGCCCCGCGCCACCTGGGACCAGCAGCTCGGCGACGTGCTCGCCTCCGCGTTCTACGTCGGCAACTGGAGACTCGCCGAGAACTCCGTCGATTACCTCGCCTCCAACAACGGCGCCAGTATCGTCCAGCACTATTGGTCGCTGGGCATCCAAGCCCAGTTCTACCTGCTGTGGCCCTTCCTCATCCTCGCCTGCGCCTGGATCGGCGCACGCACCGGACGCGGCCTGCGCGGAGCCCTGGCCCCCGCCCTCACCGCCGTGTTCGCCGCTTCCTTCGCCTTCGCGCTATGGGAGGTCGCCCACAACCAGGCGTACGCCTACTTCGACACCCGCGCCCGCCTCTGGCAGTTCGCCGTCGGTGGCCTCCTCGTGCTCGCACTGCCCCGACTGCGGCTCGGACGCCGCACCGCCGCGGCCCTCAGCTGGGTGGCCGTCGTCGCCCTCGCCGCGGGCGGCCTGCTCCTGGACAGCACCCAGTTCCCCGGGGTCGCCGCGCTCTGGCCCGTCACCGCGGCGTCCGCCGTCCTCGCCGTCGCCACCGCCCAGCCCGGAGCCGGCGCCGGCCGCCTCCTCAACGCCCGTCCGCTCCACGCGCTCGGACGGCTCTCCTACACCCTCTACCTGTGGCACTGGCCCGTCCTCATCTGCTACCTGGCCACCACCGGACGCAGCAGCGCCACCCTCGCGGGCGGCCTCGGCGTCATCGCCGTCTCCCTGGCGCTCGCCGCGGTGACCCGCTGGGCGCTCGAACTGCGCCTCAAAGCCAGCGGATTCGGCCAGCGCACCGTCCGCGGCGCGGCCGTGCTCGGCGCCGCGAGCCTCGCCCTCGTCTTGGCCACCGGAGGCGCCTTCGCCGGTTACATCGCCTATGAACGCGACCGCCTCGATCCCGAGACCGTCGGCGCCGCCACCCACCCCGGCGCGGCCGCGCTCGCCGAAGGGCTCGACATCGCCCCGGACGACTTCGTGCCTTCCACGCTCGACGCCGCCGACGACCGCTCCCCGGAGCTGTCGGACGATTGCAACCAGTCCATGGAGGGCTACGAGCTCGTCAGGTGCGATTTCGTGGGGGACGAACGAGCGCACGGTGTCGGAGACGAACAGGCGCACGGCGCCGAAGGTGAGCATGCGCCAGGCGGGGACGGCCAGGCGCACGAAGACGGAACGGTCGGCGGTCCCGATGCGGACACGGCGCGGACCACGGTCGTCATGTACGGCGGTTCGAAGATCTGGCACTGGCTGCCCGCCGTGCTCGCCGTCGCCGAGCGCCACGACTGGCACGTGATCACCTTCATCAAGAACGCGTGCGTCATCGCCACCGAGCAGCCGAACACGAGCGAGGAGCGATACCGCTCGTGCGCGGCCTGGAACGACGCCGCCGTCGAGGCGATCGTCGGCATCGAGCCCGACATCGTGCTCACCTACGGCTCGCGCATCGGCTACGACGCGGTCGAATCGTTCCCCGCCTCCTATGGCGAACGCTACGCGCAGCTGCTCGACAGCGGAGCCGAGGTCGTCGCCGTCCGCGACACTCCCAGTCCCCGCTTCGACGTGCCCGCCTGCCTCGACCGTGAAGGGCCCGAGGCGTGCGCCGTCGATCGCGACGACTACTACCCCGAACCGGCCGCCTTCGATGCCCTCGACGTGCCCGAGGGCGTGCACAAGCTCGACCTGACCGACTACATCTGCTCGGCCGTCGCGTGCGAGCCCGTGGTCGGCAACGTCCTGGTCTACCGCGACGACGCCCACTTGACGAATACGTACGTCGAGACCCTCGCGCCCTATTTCGAAGCCGAGCTGCTCGCCCTCGCAGACGCGCCCTGATCAGTCCAGCAGCCCGTGGTGCAGCGCCCGCAGCACCGCTCGCGTCCGATCCCGCGAACCGAGCTTGAGCAGCACGTTCGAGACGTGGTTTTTCACCGTGCCCTCGGCCAGGAACAGCGACTGGGCGATCTCCCGATTGCTCAGGCCCGCCGCCATCAACCGCAGCACCTCGGTCTCCCGTTCGGTCAGCGGCGCCGGCGGCACCCCCTCCGCCTCGCCCAAGGTTCCCGCGTGGAGCGAGCGCAACAGCCGGTCGGTGATCGCCGGACGCACCAGTGTCCCGCCTTCGGCGAGCGTCCGCACCGCCCCCACCAGCTGTTCGAGCGTCACATCCTTCAGCAGGTAGCCCCGAGCGCCCGCCCGCAGCGCCTGCAATACCAGTTCATCGTCGTCGAAGGTGGTCAACACCAGTACCGGCACCTCGACGCCGGATTCCCGCAGCGCCTCCAAAGTCCAGATCCCGTCATGGCGCGGCATCCGAAGGTCCAGCAGCACCACGTCGGGCCGTGACCGCCCGACCGCCTCCAGCGCCGTCATCCCGTCGTCGGCCTCCGCGACCACCTCGACCTCGTCGCTGAGTTCGAGCAACCGCCGGATGCCGTGCCGTACCAGCGTCTGATCGTCGACCAGGCACACCCGGATCATCCTGTCGGCACCTCCGCCCGCACCCGGAAGCCGTTCTTCCCCGAGAACTCGACCGAGCCGCCCAGCTGTTCCAGCCGCTCGCTCATGCCGCGCAGGCCGTTGCCGATCGTGAAGTCGGGCGCGCCCCGCCCGTCGTCGCGCGCCTCGAACACGAGACCGGACCCGGCCGTGTCGATGTCGATCCACAGGTGCTCGGCTTCTGCATGCCGGATCGTGTTGGTCACGACCTCCTGCACACAGCGCACCAGCGCCGAGGCCAGAGCCCGATCGGCCGAGACCGTCTCATCGATCCGCAGCCGCACCGTCGGCATCGGCAGCTCCGCGACGATGCCCTCCAGCGTCTGACGCAGATCCGGGGCCTCCTCACGCAGCTCGCCGACCGTCGAACGCAGATCGGCCAAGACCTGCCCGGTCAACTCCTTCGCCCGGCCCACCGACTCGCCGCAGTCGCGGTGCGAGGCGATCTCCAGCTCCAAAGCCAGCACCGTCAACCGGTGCCCGATCGAATCGTGCAGCTCCCTGGCGATCCGCAGCCGTTCCTCGGTCCGGCTCGACTCGGCCAGCAGCACCGAGGCCGAGCGCAGCCGCACATGGGCCTCGGCCAGTTCCCGCCTGGCCTCGGCATCGCGTCGCTCGGCGAGCACCGCGAGCACGGACACCGCCTGCAACATCAAGTACACGCCCGCGCCCATGCCGATCTCGAAGGCCGTCGCCGGCACCGCGCTCGCGGCCACCACCGCCGTGTTGGCAGCCACCAGCACCACCGTGAACCGCAAGGGCACCAGATAGACGCTGATCGCCGCGTTGAACACCAGCAGGATCGGCGTCCAGCCCGCTCCCGGCACCGTCAACACCAGTACCGGCGCCAGCACCGACTGCAAGGTGAACATCCACAGGATCGTCGGACGCCCCACCACCTCGGACAGCCACATGCTCACCGTGAGCGCCGCGACGTACGCCGCGAAACAGGCCAGCCACCACCCGAGCGGGATCACCGCGATCGGCTCCCCGGCGGCATGGGCGACCACGATCGGCACGCCCGTGGCCAGCACGACCAGCGTCAGCGATGCCCCGGCCAGCATCTGTATCGCCAAACGTCCCATCGCGGCCAATCCTAAACACGGCCGTGCCGCGCCGCCCGTGCCGGAAGTCATGGGCCCGATCCATGACCGCTCACACGCGCGCCGGTGTCCTTGCCGCCCATAGCGTTGAACCCGACGAACACGGAGACGAAAGGAAACCCCGATGCCCGCGATCACCGCGCAGGGACTGCGCAAACGCTACGGCGACACCCTCGCCGTCGACGAGGTCACCCTCGACATCGAGGAGGGGGAGATCTACGGCATCCTCGGCCGCAATGGCGCGGGCAAGACCACCTCGGTCGAGATCATCGCCGGTCTGCGCCGCCCCGACGAGGGCACCGTGACCGTCCTCGGGCTCGACCCGTGGCGCGACCGCGCCCGCCTGCGCACCGTCCTCGGCGTCCAGCTCCAGACCACCGCACTCCACGGGGCGCTCACCGTCCGCGAGATGGTCCGCCT
The DNA here is from genome assembly GCA_021793335.1 of Actinomycetes bacterium. Taxonomy (GTDB): domain Bacteria; phylum Actinomycetota; class Actinomycetes; order Mycobacteriales; family Micromonosporaceae; genus Glycomyces. Next base: position 14,876 of record JAJYSW010000012.1, on the reverse strand, counting down.
GTACCGCTCCTTCTACCGCGAGGGCGCCGAACCCGACGCCCTCATCGAGCAGGTCGGACTCACCGAGAAACGCAACATCCGCTTCGACAACCTCTCCGGCGGCCAAGCCCAACGCCTGTCCATCGCACTGGCCCTGTCCGGACGCCCCCGCGCGGTCGTCCTCGATGAACTCACCACCGGTCTCGACCCCGAGGCCAGACGCCAGATGTGGGGCATGCTCGAAGACCTCCGAGGCAGCGGCGTCACCATCATCCTGGTGAGCCACCAGATGGAAGAGGTCGAACGGCTCTGCGATCGCGTCGCCGTCATCGACCGCGGCCGCGTCCTCGCCGTCGACACGCCTGAAGGCCTGGTCGAACGCGCCGACCTCGACCAGGTCGTGCGCTTCCGCACCGTCGCGGAATTCGACCCGGCCATGCTGAAGACGCTCGATGCGGTCGACACCGTCACCGTCGAGGATGAGGAGATCGTCGTCACCGGCCGCGGCGAACTCCTCCAGACCGTCGCCACGGCCCTGGTCCGCGCCGACGTCGTCGCCCTGGACACCCGCTTCCAACGCGCCGGACTCGAAGACGCCTTCCTGGCCCTCACCGGCAGCCCCATCGATACCGACCATCAGGAGCGCGCGGCATGACCACCGACATCCCGACCACTCGACTGCGCCCACCCGCCCGCGCCTGGACCACGCTCATCGCCGCCGAAAGCCGCATGGTCATCCGCGACACCGCCGGGCTGCTCATCCCGCTGGGCATGCCGCTGCTCATCCTCGTCATGAACGGTGTGACCGACCGCGGCGGCGGCGAACTGAACGGCGTCCCGATCTTCGAAATCTATGTCATGCCGCTGGTGCTGACCATCGTCGTCGCCACCATCGGCGTGATCAACATGCCCAGCTTCCTGGCCTCGTATCGGCGCTACAAGATCCTGCGCCGCCTGGCCGTCACGCCCGCCCACCCGGCGATGATCCTCGTCGCTCAGGTGGTCGTCTCCATCATGCAGACCCTCGTCGGCGTCGTCATCGGCATGACGGTCGCGATGATCGCCTTCGACGTCGGCCTGCCCGAACGGCCCTGGACCGCCTTGGGCGTCTTCGCGCTCGCCGCGTTCACGATGTACGCCATCGGCATGCTCGTCGCCGCGGTCGCGCCCACCGCCAACGCCGCCCTCGCGATCGGCCTGACCCTGTTCTTCGCGCTCGGCGCCACCGGCGGCATGTTCGGGCCCACCGAGGCCATGCCCGGCCCGCTCGCCGCCGTCGGCGAGGCGCTCCCCTTCGGCGCGGCCGTGCAGGCGCTCGGCAGCGCATGGGCCGGCTTCGACCAGGACCCGACGCACCTGATCGCCATGGCCGCCGCCATCGTGGTCAGCAGCGCGGTAGCGATCAAGTGGTTCCGCTGGGACTGAGCAGACGGTTCGGCGGCCCCGCCCCTCAAGGGCCGCTACCGATGTTCGGCGATCACCGCGTCCAAGGCGATCTCGACCATCTCCGAGAACGACTCCTGTCGATCGGCGGCCGACAGCGCGGTGCCCTTGGGGATGTGGTCGGAGATCGTGCACACCGCCAGGGCCCGGGCCTTGAACTTCGCGGCGAGCGTGTAGATCGCCGCGGCCTCCATCTCGATGGCCAGAATCCCGTAATCGGCCAGCAGTGCCTCGACGTCGGGCGCGTCGGTGTAGAACGTGTCCGAGCTGTAGAGCTGCCCCACCCGCATGTCGACGCCCTTGGCCTCGGCGGCGTCCACGGCGGCGCGCAGCAGCCCGAAGTCGGCCACCGGCGCGTAGTCGACCACGCCTTTGAAGCGGATGCGGTTCATGCTCGAATTCGTCGACGCTCCGATCCCGGCGACGACGTCGCGCAGTTCGATATCGTCGTGGACGGCCCCGGCCGAGCCGACTCGCACGAGGGTCTTGACGCCGTAGACGTCGAGCAGCTCGTGCGTGTAGATCGATGCCGATGGCTGCCCCATGCCGGTGCCCTGGACCGAGACCCGGTGACCCTTATAGAGGCCGGTGAATCCGAACATGTTCCTGACCTCGCTGTAGCACACCGCTTCGGTCAGGAAGTTCTCTGCGATCCACTTCGCCCGCAGCGGGTCGCCTGGCAGCAGGACGCTCTCGGCGATGTCGCCGGGCGATGCGGAGATGTGCGCTGTCATGGCGTCAGCATGCCATGGACATCCCATGAATTCACGAACAGTGCCCGTGACGCGGAGTCCGCGCCACCCGCCTGGCGTCCCGATGCGGCGATCCGGTAGCATTTTCGACGGTGGCGTGTCCGAGTGGCCGAAGGAGCTCGCCTCGAAAGCGAGTAAGGGTTCACGCCCTTCGTGGGTTCAAATCCCACCGCCACCGCCATTCAGACCTCGGGTCGGGACGAGAATCCAGTCGCTGACCCGGGGTCTTCTCTCTCCTCGGCATCGTGCCCGAGAGCGCCCTCTCGGAAGCCCATCGATTCGGGATCGGCCGGGTGGCGGTCGTGATCAGGCCACCCCTGCCGCTGTTGAGGAGTGAAGGCGGACTCGCCGAGCCGCTTTCACCGCCCGAAGTCGGCAGGGCCCGGTGCAGGACGTATCCGGATCTCCCGCAGGTCCCATCGGATTCCACAGTGACCTGATAGCGGTAGCCGCCGGTGAGGGGACGGCGGGAGCGACGGCGAGGACCAGGGCCGGATCTCACCGACCGACATCGTTCCGGCCCCAGAACCACCGGGCGGCCTGGAGCATCGCCGTCTCCGATGCCCGGCGAGGCCCGTGCCTCCATCCCTCCGGTCACCTCCGGTAACCCGTACCACACCCCGAGACGTCTCCGGTTAGGCTGTCGGAGTCGAACGCCGTCTCGACGCAGCGGCAACGAAAGGCGGATGGGGAGTGCAGCGAACCTCAACGGGCGCAAAAGTTTTCAGCGTGGCTCTCATCACGGCCTCGGCGGCCTTGGCGCTCATGCTGCTCGCTCACCGGTTCGTTCCCAACCGCTGGTACAACCTCGGCAGCCTCGTCGAGACGTTCCTGCCATGGTTCGGTTTCCTCATCCCGCCGCTGATCGTCCTCGCCGCCGTCCGCCGTCGGCCCCTGGCCGTCCTCGTCGCGCTCCTGCCCGGCCTCGTCTGGCTCAAGCTCTACGGCGGGCTCCTGCCCGATAAATCCGATGGGCCGGGCGATTTCCGTGTCATCGCCCACAACGTCAACGCCGAGAACACCGACACCGCGGCCACCGCCGACAGTCTCCTCGCCGCCGATCCCGACGTCATCGCCCTCGTCGAGCTCACCGAGCCCCGACTCGTGGAGTACGGGCGCATCCTCGGCGAACGCTACGCCTACGCGGTCGCCTACGGCACCGTCGCCCTCTGGTCGGACTACCCCATCACCGACTCCCATGCGATCGATCTCGAACTGGGCTGGACCCGCGCCTTCCGGGCCGAGGTCGACATCGACGGCCGATCCGTCGCCTTCTACATCGCCCATCTCCTGTCCGTCCGCGTCAACACCGAGGGCTTCACCTCGGATCAGCGCAACCGCACCGCGACCCTCCTCGGTGAGGCCATCGCCACCGAACCGCTCGACCGCGTCGTCCTCCTCGGCGATCTCAACGGCACCGCCCAGGACCGCGCCCTCGCGCCCATCACTTATCAGCTCGAATCGGCGCACGCCACCGCCGGCAAGGGTTTCGGGTTCACCTGGCCCGCCGGCATCCCGCTGGCCCGCATCGACCAGATCCTCTACCGCGGTCTCGAAGCCACTGCCGCCGACGTCCTCGAGGCCACCGCCTCCGACCATCGCCCGGTCCAGGCCGACTTCGGTTTCTGAACCCTCGTCTCGTCCCCGATCCGGGTGAAGGGCCGCCGGGCCCGCGTCCTCTCGATCAATCATCCTCGGGAGGGTCGGATTCCTCTTCATCGTCGTCCTCGTCCGGTGCGTCCTGATAGCCCGAGCCGTTCGAGACCAGGATGTAGATCGGGCTGCCCTTCGGCGCCGAACCGGTCACCGAGGTGGAGAAGGCCTGTCCCTCAGGGCAGCTCGAATCGAACCGGCCGGGTGAGATCGACGCCTCGAAACCGGCTCCGGCCACCTTGGATCTCGCCGAGGAGGGGTCCTCGCAGCCGATTCCCGGGATCGAGACGAGGTTCTTGCCGTTGACCATCGCGTCCGTCGGCTCCGGCCAGTTCTCCTTGTCGAGGTCCTTCACCGCGGCCTTGAGGATCGTCGTGCCGGTCTGGCGCACCTGCCCGTGGAAGCCCGCGGCGAGGTTGTCGTTGGCGGAGTTGTCCGGATCGCCGACGAACGTGGCGGTGGTGGCGTTCGGCGTCGAGACCATGAACCAGTAGGAGCGATCGGAGTCGGCCGTCCCGGTCTTGCCCATGACGGGCCGTCCGAAGTTCTCGGCCTCCCGGGCGGTGCCGCCGACACAGCGCGTCCGGTCGGCCCTGTCGTAGACGGGGCAGCGCGCGGCGCTGACGGCCGCGAACGCGACCTCCTCATCGATGGCCTGCTCGCAGGTCGGCTGGGAGGGCTCGGTCCACTCCTCGCCGTCGGATCGGACGATCTTCATCACCGGTAGCGGCTCGCAGTGGATGCCTCCTGCGGCGACGGTCGCGTACGCCTCGGCCATGTCGAGCGGGGTCGTCGTGTCGCCCATGCCGAGTGTGAACACGCCGTAGTGCTCGTCGAGCGTGTCGCGACTTCGTTCGACGCCGCTGTCGGCTGAGAACTCGATGCCCAGCCGCTCGGCCATCTCGACGGCCTTGGACGTGCCGACCAGCTCTTGGATTTGCACGAACCCGGTGTTCGAGGATTTGCCGAACATGCCCCAGAAGTCCAGGGGCGGTCCCGAGGCGTACTGGCCGTCGTTCGAGGGGCACCAGGGCCATTTGCCGTCGATCTGGAAATCGCACGACGCCGGTTGCTTGCTGTCGGTCATGTAGCGCGAGGTGTACCGGTACGGCGAGGGCAGCTTGGTCTTCAGCGGCCAGCCCTCCTCCAATGCGGCGAGCATGGTGAACATCTTGAAGGTCGAGCCGGCCGGGAAGCCGGAGACCTTCTCGTTGCCGCTCAGCAGCGGGATCGTGGTGTTCGGATAGTTCGAGGGGGCGCTGCCGCCGTCGGTGCGGGGTCCGTTCTCGCTCTGGTCGAGGCTGTAGACGCGGTTGACCGCCATGGACCGGATGTGTCCGGTGCCGGGCGTGATGGTGACCGCGCCGAGCGCGCGGTGGTCGTCGTCGTCGATCTGGCCGTGGATGGTGTCCATCGCGGTCGACTGGAGGTCGGGGTCCAGGGAGGTGACGATCCGGAATCCGCCGCGTTTGAGGAGGCTGATCCGTTCGCGCTCGGTCTCGCCGAAGTGCTCCTGGTCGGCCCACCATTCCTTGAAGTAGTCGCAGAAGAAGCCCCAGTCGGGGTTGGGGACGTCGACGCACTCGGAGCGGACCTCGCGGGGGTCCAGGCCCAGCGGCTGTTCCTTGGCCTCGTCCGCTTCGGACTGGGAGACCATGTCGAGCGAGGCCATGCGGTCGAGTACCCAGTCGCGGCGGTCGATGATGAGGGAATCGTCACCTCCGCCGTCGAGCAGTCCGTCGGCGTAGGAGGGGAATTTCGGGAGCGAGGCGAGCACGGCGGCTTCGTGGAGTTCGAGTTCGGTGGGGGGCTTGTTGAAGTAGGTGTAGGAGCCGGCGTGGATGCCGTATGCCTGGTTGCCCAGGTATATGACGTTCAGATAGCCCTCAAGGATCTCCTCTTTGGACATACTTTCCTCGATCGCCATGGCGTACCTGGCTTCGCGGAGTTTGCGCTCGTACGTGTCTTCGGACGCTTCGATGACTTCGTCGATGGTTGAAGCGGAGTAGATGAGGGTATTACGCACGAACTGCATGGTGAGCGTCGAGGCGCCTTGCGAGTCGCCGCTCCGGTTGGCGACTGCGGCGCGCACGATGCCGACCCAGTCGACACCGGTGTGTTCATAGAATTTCGAGTCCTCCGCCGCCAGGAGGGCGTCGACCATGAGGGGAGCGACGTCGTCGAGGGACACCTCGCGGCGGTTCTCCTCATAGAAGGAGGTGATGAGCGTTTCTCCATCGGAGGCGTAGACGTAGCTCGTCTGCGGGAGTGTGGGCTTGGTGAGCTCGCTCGGCAGCGACTCGAAGGAGTCGACGCCGTCGCCGATCACGAGGCCCCCCGTCGCGACGAGGGGGAAGGCCGCCGCTGCGGCGAGGACGCCTGCCAGGACTCCACAAACGAGCAGGGTCATGGCGTCCCGCAGGGGATTCCGAACGCGTTTCAACGTCTCCACCGCCTCAGATTAGAACGAGCGTTGCGATAGCCGGGGGCGCTTTGTCGTCAGGTGCCCGGCTTGATACGCCGCAATCACTGAGAAGAGATGCACTCGTATCGCGATCGTTATTATCGCGAGTCGTTGTCGCGATCGGGACCTCAGGGTGGCGGCCATTCCGCAAAGTCCGTTTTTAGTCTCGGAGAGTAGTCAAACACTTACAAGAGGTGTAGGGTCCGTTCTTGACGGCGACATCGGGTGATCGAGAGATTACTTTCATGGAGCCGTCGGGGGGTACGAAGGGAAAATCTCACGGGGAGGTCATGCAGATGGGACTGCTGATCGACTGGACGACCAAGGCGCTCTGTCAAGAGGGCGACCCTGATGCACTGTTCGTGCAGGGGGCCGAACAGAACAATGCGAAGAAGATTTGCCGAGGCTGTCCGGTCCGGCTCGAATGTCTCGCTGATGCGCTCGACAATCGAATCGAGTTCGGAGTGTGGGGCGGCATGACTGAACGCGAACGACGCGCGCTACTGCGCAAGCATGCAGATGTCCGGTCTTGGCGATCGGTCTTCGAGGTGGCACTGGAAGAAGAACAGCGCAATGCCAGAAAATCCGGCCGGCACCGCGTCCCGGTGGACCTCAATTTCTTATCGCCGCTCCGCTGCGGAGCGGTGAACGGCCGAACGCGCCCGAGACGGAGACCTCCGTCCGGGCGCGTCGCCGTGTCCGCCCATGGAACAGCGCGCCGCCCTCCCGTACCGCCCCGCGGGCGGGTGCGGTCTCAGCTTCCGGCCGCCGCGGCCCCGAAACGCCGCAGACCCGCCAGATCGACCACCTCGGAACCGAGTGTCGCGAGCCTGACCTGGGGAATGTCCGGACAGGCCGCGCTGTAGCGATCGGCCACCCGCTGCTCCGCCGCGCGCCGCTGCGCCGTATCGGCGTGAGCCCGCAGCACCGCCGCCACCGGGTCTCGTGGATCGTCCTCTTCCAACGTCGCCGCCGCGCCCAAGGCCCGCTCGGCCGACAGGGACGCCCCGACCGGCGTCAGGCGGTTCATGATCATGCCGTCGAGCGGCATGCGCTCCTCGGTGAGCCGCCGAGAGAAGTACACCGCCTCGTTGATCGCCGCGGGTTCGGGTGTCGCCACCACCAGGAACGAGGTCTGATCGTCCTGTAGTACGCGGAAGGTCGCCTCCGCCCGTTTGCGGAACCCGCCGAAGGTGTCCTCCAGGCTCGCGGTGAACTCGGCGACGTCGGTCAGCAGATGTCCTCCGAGGATCTTGTTGAACACCCGTGTGAAGACGGCCGCGCTCGCACCCATCAGGGACAGCATCGAGCGCCGCGACCCGGGGGTGGAGGCGGACAGGAGGCGGATGACCCGGCCGTCGAGGAACCGGGCCAGGCGGGCCGGTGCGTCGAGGAAGTCCAGGGCCGAGCGGGACGGCGGGGTGTCCAGGACGATCAGGTCCCACCGTTCCGAGGCGCGCAGCTGGCCGAGCTTCTCCATCGCCATGTACTCCTGCGTGCCCGAGAAGGTCGAGGACACCGCCTGATAGAAGGGGTTGGCGAAGATCTCGGCGGCCCTGTCGGGGCTCGTATGCGAGGCGACCACGTCGTCGAAGGTGCGCTTCATGTCGAGCATCATCGCGTCGAGCGAGCCGCCTTCGAGACCCTCCACCGGGCGCGGCGTGTTGTCGAGGGCCTTCATGCCCAGGGACTGGGCCAGCCGGTGCGCCGGGTCGATCGTGAGTACCACGGTGCGACGTCCATGGCGTTCGGCCGCCCGCAGCGCCAGCGCCGCGGCCGTGGTGGTCTTGCCGACGCCGCCCGAGCCGCAGCACGCGATGACGTGCTTGCCTTCGTCGCTCAGCAGCGCGTCGAGGTCGAGGTCAGCGGCCACGGTCGTCTCCTCCGGGATCGTCTCCTTCAGCGGCCCCGCCGGGAGCGCCGAGCCCGCCGCGGAGGTCGCGGGCGAGCCGGTAGAGGCCCGAGAGGTCGACGCCCTCGGGCAGGATCGCGAGTTCGCTGATCGGGCGGCCGAGCGTGCCGAGGCGAGCTCGGTAGGAGTCGATCGCCTCGGTCTCGGCGCGTCTGGTCCCGTATTCGTCGAGGAGGGCGGTCACGAGCGCCTCATCGGACGGGAGTCCGGTGCGTCGCAGTCCTTCGCGCAGGCGTTCGGCGGTGATGTCGACGGCTTCGGCGCCGGCCGTCTTGTTCAACACCACGTGGCCGACCGGCAGATCGGCGGCGAGGAGCTCGCGGTGGGCGTCGACGGTCTCCTGCACCGGCATCGCGGCCGGGGTGGTGACCAGGTGGACGGCGGTGAGCGAGGAGTGCAGCAGCCGCGACACCGACCGGGAATGCCTCCCGATCGGACCGGTCTTGGCGAGCCGCCCGCTCTCGACGGTGACGTTCAGGAACTTCACGATCCGACCGGTCGGCGGCGCGTCCAGGACGACCGCGTCGTAGACCATCCGGCCCGACTCGGTCCGCGACACCGCCTCTTTGAGCTTGCCGGTCAGGAGGATGTCGCGCAGCCCGGGGGCGATCGTCGTGGCGAAGTCGATCGCACCGAACTTGCGCAGTGCGCGACCGGCCGAGCCGAGCTTATAGAACATGGTCAGGTAGTCCAGCAGCGCCTCATCGGCGTCCACGGCCTGCCCGAACACCTCACCGCCGTCGAGTCCCGCGGCCAGGTGCCGCTCGGCATAGGGCAGGGGAGCGGCGTCGAACAACGGCGCGATGCCTTGGCGGCCTTCGACCTCCACCAGGAGGACTCGGCGTCCGGGACCAGCGAGGGCCAAGGCGAGCGAGGCGGCGACCGTGGTCTTTCCGGTACCGCCCTTCCCGGTGACGACATGCAGTCGCGGTAGGGGAGGAGCGGTGGCACTCATTCACCGGAGTGTAGTCACTTGACGGCCATGTCGCACACCTGCCACTGCGGATCGGAGTCCTCGGCGACGAGCGTGAAAGTCCAGGTGATCGAGCCGTCGGCGGTGCTGAGGTCGGCGGTGACGGTGGCCTCGCCCACGCGGCGTTCGATCTCGGTGACGTTCGCCCAGTCCACGCCGGCCCGCTCGTCGAACGACGCGAGTTCGGCGGTGACCTCGCCGAGATCGCGGCCGGCCTTGTCCGCACACAGCCAGGTGCGCGCGGCGGTGGCGTCGTGCTCGTCGAGCAGCGCGCCGAGGAGCGCTTCGACGGAGCGCTCGGGCGTGTCGGAGACCGTGTCGGCTTGCACGAACAGATTCGTCCCGACCACGGTGACGGCGCCCGCGAAGGCGGCGGCAGCGGCGAGGATCAGGCAGGTCCATACCCGGCCGTGCCGCATCGGTCCGCCGGTCTCCCGTTTCGGGCTTGCGGGGCGGCCCGGTCCGTGGAGCGAGGGACTCGGATCGTCGAAGGCGCCGCGGTCCGGCCTGGCGGGTGCGGGTCGCGGAGCGACCGCGCTGTCATGCCGCGGGTCGGTGGTGTCTGGCGACACGGGTACTCCCTGGATGAGCGATTCACTGTTCGGGAGGCGACGCACTCTGAGCGTAGCGGTGCGACGTCGGTGAAGCAAGACGACGTACTGTGGGCGCATGGATAAATGGGAGTACGCCACCGCACCGCTGCTGATCCACAACACCAAGCAGATCCTCGACATGTGGGGCGAAGACGGATGGGAGCTGGTCACGGTCGTGCCCGGCCAGAACTCGGAGCAGCTCGTAGCCTATTTCAAGCGCAAGAAGGAGCAGTAGATGGCCGACGTCGAGGCCGCACTGGAGCGCCTGGCTCTGAGACTGCCCGCCGTGTCGCCGCCCGTGGCGGCCTACCGGCCGGCGGTCAGGTCGGGCGATCACGTGTACGTCTCGGGGCAGCTCCCGATGGTCGACGGCGAGCTGGTGGCGACCGGGAAGGTCGGCGCTGAGATCGATGTGGACCACGCGTACGAGCTGGCGCGGATCTGCGCGCTGAACGGGATCGCCGCGGTCGCCTCGATCGCCGACCCCGGGCAGATCGTCCGCATCGTGAAGGTCGGCGGTTTCGTCGCTTCCGCTCCCGGTTTCACCGACCAGCCGAAGGTCGTCAACGGCGCCAGTGAGCTGCTGGGCGATGTATTCGGCGAAGCCGGGCGGCACGCGCGCAGCGCGGTGGGCGTCGCCGAGCTGCCGCTCGGCGCGCCGGTGGAGGTCGAGCTCATCGTCGAGTTGGCCCCGAGCGCGAAGGCGCGGCTGGTATGAGACCGCGGTCGTGAACGTCGCCGCTCCGGCGCCGGCTCGGCATGCATCGTGCCGCTCCGGCACCGGAGCGCGAGGCGCGTGTCAGTTGCGGGCCGGAATGATGCGGGTCGCGACTTCGCCGAGCGCGATGCTCGTGCCGCGCGGCCCCGGCGCGGTGGCGGTGATCGTGACGGCGTCGCCGTCGTCGAGCCGCCACGGCGGTGACGCGGCCTCTCCGGAGCCGAACAGCATGCCGGAGCGCAGGACCGCTCCGTCGGCGGTCAGCTGCGCGAGCTGCTGCGCGGGCGTCCAGTACGAGGCGCCGAAGTCGGCCCCGGCCACCGACACGCCGTTCACCTCGATGCCCAGCCGCAGGTCGAAGCCGTATCGGTCCGATTCCTTGAGATAGGACGGCACGTCCGATTCCTGGACGGGCGCGGCGGTGCGGGCCGCTCCGAGCGCCTCGATGGGCGTGACCCACGCGCTCATCGACGTGGCGAAGGATTTGGAGGCGAAGGACCCGAGCGATTCGGCTTCGAGCTCGGCGAAGTCTCGGGCGGTCCAGTCGTTGAGCAGGACGGCGCCGAATACGTACTGGTCGAAGGCGTCGGGTGTGACGGGCCGGCCCAGTTCGGATTCGGCGCCGATGATGAATCCGACCTCGGCCTCGATGTCGAGCGCCCGGCTGGGCCCGAAGGCGATGCCGCCGAGGTCGTCGCGGCGGTGTCCGCTCGGCCGTACGAGCGGCATGCCGGAGGGGATGACGGTGGAGGCCCGGCCGTTCGTGCCGCGAGGCTGGAGGCGTCGGGCGTCGGGGGTGCGCAAGGTGAAGTCGACGAAGTCGGTCACCAGCAGCGGTGCGTGCATGCGCACCTGATCGACCGGGGTGAGCCATCGGTGTGCGCTCTCTTCGACGGCGGGGTCGGTGAACAGCTCCTGGATCTGCGCGCGCACCCTGCTCCACACGTCGCGGCCGAGGGACAGCAGCCGGTTGAGGGCGGGGTCGCGCAGCGCGGTGCACGAAGGGCAGGTCTTGCAGTCTCCGGTGAGCACGGCTTTGCGCAGGTCGAGGACCTGATCGGCGATGCGGACGCCGATGCGCGGCAGTGGCTCCTCGGCGGTCGAGAAGACGCCGTAAGGCAGATTGTGGACGTTGTACGGGCTCTCTTCGGCTCCCGGCACCCAGCTGTTCACGTTGTTCCTCCGTCGTCGTTGCGCTTGTGGAGGACTAACGAGCGCGGTGCGTTGAGGTCACTCGGCGCGACGGTGCCTGCGCAGAACTGTGAACCATGACACCCAGCACCCGGCGGCGACGAGCGCGAAGAGCAACCGCGTTCCGGTGTCCATCTCGGTGCCCAGCAGCGCCGGTACGGCGAAGACGACGGACAGGCCGAGCAGGATGGACCGGCCGAGCGCGCCGCGGAAGAGGCCGCCTCCGTAGATCTTGGCGCGCCAGTGGGGGTCGTCGGGATCGGCGTCGACATAGGAGCGGGATTCGCGGCGCGCTTCACGGGGCAGCCGTTGCGCGCCGCCGGCGGCCGCCTCGGGTTCGAGGTCGGCGGCGGCCTGCCGGGACCGCCCGGCCAGGTCGCTCATGTCCAGGCTCTCGGCGACGGCGGCGAGCGCGAGGTGGGTGCGCGGCTGGTCTGGGGCGAGGTTGACGGCGTTCCATGCGGCGTCGAGGGCGGGCTGCCCCGCACCGGCCCGGCGGGTGATGAGCGCGTAGTGGACGTGGTTGATCCACGAGGTGCGGTCGAGATCGAGGAGGCTCGCGGCGGCCTGGAGGGCTTCCTCGCGGCGTTCGGCGTCGGCGAGGGCGTAACCGCGCACGATCATGGCGCGGGCGTGCTGGGGTCGGTGGGCGAGGGCGGCGCCGGTGTAGACGAGCGCCTCGTCGGGGTCGTGTTCGGCGAGTGCGACGACGCCGGCCATGGCGTTGGCGTCGGGATGGAGCGGATCGATGCGCAGCGCGGCGTCGACCTCCGCGCGCGCGTCGGGGACGCGGTCGAGGTCGTACATGAGTTCGGCGCGTTCGAGGTGTGCGGCGAGGGTGCGCCTGGTGGGTTCGTCGTCCATGAACCTACTCCCGGGTGCGAGCGTCGGTTTTGTACAGCAACGCTACCGCGGTCGCGGCCAGGCCCTCGCCGCGTCCGGTGAAGCCCAGGCCGTCGGTGGTGGTGGCCGAGAGCCGGACGGGGGCGCCGACGGCGTCGGCGAGCGCGGCCTCGGCTTCGGCGCGGCGGGGGGCGATCTTGGGCCGGTCGCCGATGATCTGGACGGAGATGTTGCCGATCCGCCAGCCGGCGTCGTGGACGCGGCGGGCGGTCTCGCCGAGGAGCGCGGCTCCGGAGGCTCCGGCCCACTCGGGACGGGAGGTGCCGAAGTTGGCGCCCAGGTCGCCGAGCCCGGCGGCCGACAGCAACGCATCGCACACGGCGTGTGCGGCGGCGTCGCCGTCGGAATGCCCGGCCAGACCCGGAGCCCCAGGCCATTCGAGGCACGCCAGACGGCACGGTTGTTCGCTGTCGAACCGGTGCACGTCAGTGCCGTGCCCGACGACCACGGGCGGAAATTCGAGACTCACTCGTGTGTCATTGTCGATCGGTCGGGAGGCTACTGAACGGGAGCCTCCGACAGGAGGACCTTGTCGAGGACGTTCTCGGCTTCGTCCTTGATGCAGTCCTCGGCCAGCGCGATCTCTCCGACGAGGATCTCGCGGGCCTTCGAGAGCATGCGCTTCTCGCCGGCCGACAGTCCGCGCTCGCGGTCCCTGCGCCACAGGTCACGCACGACCTCGGCGATCTTCAGCGGGGAACCGGAGGCGAGCTTCTCGACATTGGCCTTATAACGCCGCGACCAGTTGGTGGGTTCCTCGGTGTGTGGGGCGCGCAGCACGTTGAAGACCTCGTTGAGGCCCTCCGCACCGACGACTTCCCGGACGCCGACGAGTTCGACGTTCTTGGCTGGAACCTTGACCGTGAGGTCGCCCTGCTCGACTCGCAGCACGAGGTATTCCTGTTCGATACCACCGATGACGCGAGTTTCCACAGCTTCAACGAGTGCGGCCCCGTGGTGGGGGTAGACAACGGTCTCGCCGACACTAAAACCCATAGGATCGAAACCCCTTTCGCTGTGTCTAGCTTAACACGGCATCGAGGTTTTCCCCGACATCGGATCGACATGAAAGCGCTGGTCAATTGGTATGTGACCGACTACTCTACGGCACCTTGGGGTCTGAGAGGCGACACGAGGGCGACAAATGAGGTGTGCGTCGCCTGCCCGGACAGGACGGTATTCCTCGGCATTCGCATATGAGAAAGACCCTCTCCAGTGGCGTGCCGCGGCTCCGGTGAGACCCACTCCTCGGAGCACGAGGTTGGGCGAGTGCGCGGCGGCCCGTCGTCTAGGCTGTCGAAAGCATGCCTGTAGGACTCAGGGAGGATCACCAGTGGCCAGGGGAATCAGCACGGCGACCATCGCTCGTCGCGCGGCGTTGTTCGCGATCGCGGCGGCCGCGGCGACCGGGCTGTCGGCCTGCGGCGCGGGTCAGGTGACCCAGACCGACACCAAGCAGACGGCGGTCGCCGGTGTCAACGTCGACGCAGAGTATCTGGCCCTGCGAGACCTCCAGGTCGAGTACTCCGGCTCCGAGGGCTACGACGCGGGCGAGACCGCGCCGCTGCGGGTATGGATCTCCAATAACAGCAACGAGCCGGTGAGCCTGCTCGCGGTCGAGACCGACGCTGCCGAACAGGTCGCGCTCGTGGACGGCGGGGAGCCCGGCGTCGACGTCGTGGAGACCACCGAGCCACCCGAGGCGCCCACGGACGAAGAGGGCGCCGGCGATGAAGGCGTCGACGACCAGAGCGGCGAAGGCGAGACCACCGACGCGCCCGCCGACTCCGAGGCCCCGACCGAGACCGTCGGATTCGAGCCGATCGAACTGGCCCCCGGCGCGTTCGTCCGCCTCGACCAGGGCGTCGAAAGCGGCGACTACCTCGTCCTCGAAGGGCTCGCCGAACCGCTCATGCCCGGACAGGACGTCACTGTGACGTTCATCTTCTCCGATGGCCAGGAGGTCACGACCGTGATCCCGGTGGGCCAGCCCATGACCGGCGACGGAGAACGCTCGTACCTGGAGAACCCCGGCTACGACCACTAGGAGCCTGCTGAGCGCTCTGGACGGGCGCCGTCCGGCTCACTCGCCGGCTCGCTGCGCTTCCGGGCCTTCCAGACCCGACATCGGGACCTGGGAGGCCCTTCGTCCGTTCCCACAACTCAGCAACCGAACGCGGGACCGCCCTATGGGCCCGGCTCCATCACCACCGTCACCACCCGAGCCCATTTCGCCACCGGAGGGCGGCCACCGGCCACCCCCGATTGACACCAACCTCCTGAACCCCGATACCT
>JAJYSW010000237.1 GCA_021793335.1 Actinomycetes bacterium | reverse complement strand
AAGATCTCGAAGCGCTCAAGCGCGCCATATCCGGCTACGTGCGGCAGGCGGGAATCGAGCGCGTCGAGGACGTGGCGCGCCCACACCTGTATCGCCCGGTCGGCACGGCCGAGGGTGATGAGCCTCAGATCGTGCAGCCCGCCTATGTCGACAAGACCGACGGCCGTCTCATTCTCGCCGGGCGCATCCGTACGGCGCCCGTTGCTGCCTCCGCGGGCAAGGCACATTCGCAGCAGGTTGAGGGGGGTACGCGGTGAGCTTCGGAATCGACTTCGGCACGACGAACTCCGTCCTGGCGAAATTCGACGGGCAGGAAGCCGTCGCCGTGCCGATCGACGCGGGCAACCTGGACGACTGGAACTACCGGGGTTTCGACCTGCTGTTCCCCACCGTCGTCGGCTACAGCTCGACGCGCCCGGAGCTTCTGTTCGGCTGGGAGGGCAAGCTTCGGGCCGAGGAGAACGTCGAGGCCGTCAAGCGGTTGCTGCGCGGCGATGACGAGGTCGGCCTCGCCGGACGGAGTTTCGCGGCGTCCACCGTCGTCGCCGGCTTCTTCGACGCGCTGCGCCGCCGAGGCCTCGACCAGGACGTCGACGTTCAGCGGGCCGTCGTGACCGTCCCCGCGAACTCGACCGGCGCGGCCCGCTACCGTACGCGGGCCGCCGCGCGCCTCGGCGGAGTGCAGGTGCAGGCCCTGCTCAACGAACCGACGGCCGCCGCCATCGCCTACGTCCACGACGCGGGAGCCCCCAAAGACATCATGGTGTTCGACTGGGGCGGCGGAACCGTGGACGTGACGGTCCTCGAGTACGACGAGGAGGACGGGCTTTTCGAGGAACGCGCCAGCCGCGGCATCGCGGAGCTGGGCGGCCTGGAAATCGACGAACGGCTCGGGCAGCTCGTCCTCCGGAAGCTCGGATCGCCGCCCTCCTGGGCACCGTTCGAATGGGACCAGTTCAAGCGCGACATCGAGCGGACGAAGATCCGGCTGTCCACGGAGGAGTTCGTCGTCCTGACCACCCCGGACTTCACCCGTACCGTCGAAATCGAACGGGCCGAGTTCGAGGCCGAGATCACGGACCTGGTGGAGCGCAGCATGGCGCCGCTGCGCACGTGCCTGGCCGACCTCAAGATCGAACCCGACACCCTCGACTCCGTCCTGATGATCGGTGGCACGAGCCAGATCCCCCTCGTCCGCGACCAGATCGCCGAGGTCATGGACCTCGAGCCGGTCAGCCCGCACATCTGCGACCCGCTCACCGCCGTGGCCCGCGGCGCCGCGATCGCGGCCGCGATCCTCGACGGGGAGCTGGACTCCGAGATCTCCGTCGCCACGACGCACGCTCTCGGCACGGTCTCGAAGAAGCCGGACGGCACCCGGGTCTTCAGCGAGATCATCCCGCGCAACGCGACCCTGCCCAGGCGGGCCAGCAAGAACTACAAGCCCAACACTGACCGGCAGAAGTCCGTCAACCTGGAGATCTGGGAAGGCGACCCGAACGAGTCACTGGACAGCGACGAGAACTTCCTGCTCACCAACGCAGTGGTGGACTTCCCGGAGCCTCGCCCACGTGCGGAGAACGCGTTCACGCTGACCTACACCTACGACCAGAACGGATTGCTCCACGTCAAGGCCACACTCGACCGCACGGGCGAGGTCCTGCTGGACCGAGAAGTCCAGTACTTCGGCGAGTTCAACGCCGGGGTCGGCGCGACCCCCGAGACCGTCCGCAGCCTCCTCCAGGTGAATGCGGGAGCGGCCGTTCCCCCTTCACCCGCCCCGGAACTTCCTACGGAACCGCTCACAGCGTCCGCGAAGTGCTATGTCGTCGATGGTCTCGGCATGGCAGAACACGGACTAGAGCGGCCCTCGCACGCACAGCTCACCGAGATCCTGGAGGCCCTCGCCAGACGGTTCCCGTCAGCGGAGATCCATACGGTGGTGGACCCGATGTTCCCCTACCTCGTCGCCGCCGAGGAGCGAGACGCGGTGAGCGCCGACATCGACGCAGGCCGCCTGATCGAGGCACCGGCCGGCACGGAAGGCGCCCACCGGTCGCTGCTGCTCTCGCTCGCCGAGACGAAGGACGCGGTGCTCGTCACCAACGCGAGCTTCGGCGAGGCATACGGTCAGCACCCGTGGCTGGGTGACCCTGACCGTGTGCTGGGCGTGACCTCAGCAGGAGGCAGCTGGGTCTTCGCTCCCAGAAGGGCACTCTGAGATCTCTGCGGGCGGCGGTCTCACCGAGGTTCGTTACTGGTCATGCGGGAAGACCGCCACCCTCTCGGCGCACCCTTCACGACGTCTACGCCGAAGGATCGACAACACGTTGGACGCGCGGGGCCGATGAGTTTTCGAAGTGGAGGCGGTCCATAGGGGCATGGCTACACACACTCTCCAGACACCCGAGGTCGACCTCGTCTACGACGTCCGTGGCCCGCTGCCGACCGCTGACGGGCGCCCCCCGCTGCTCATGATCGGTCAGCCCATGACGGCAGAGGGCTTCGGCACGCTTGCGTCCCACTTCTCCGATCGCACCGTGGTCACCTACGACCCGCGCGGCCTGGGCCGCAGCATCCGCAAGGACGGCCGAGACGACCACCGCCCACAGACCCAGGCCGCCGATCTGCACGCGCTCATCGAGGCGCTCGACGCGGGCCCGGTGGACGTCTTCGCCAGCAGCGGCGGCGCGGTGACCGCACTCGCCCTGGTGACGGCCCACCCCCAAGACGTGACCACCCTTGTGGCGCACGAGCCGCCGCTGATGTCGGTGCTCCCCGACGCCGCGGCCGCCGAGCGCGCCCTGGCCGGCGTCCGGGACGTCTACCAGGCCAAGGGCTGGGGCGCGGGCATGGCCGCCTTCATGGCCATGACCTTGTGGCAGGGTGAGTTCACCGACGACTACTTCGCCCAGCCCGCCCCGGACCCGGCCGCGTTCGGCTTCCCGACCGAGGACGACGGCAGCCGCGACGATCCGCTGCTGTCCGACCGTTCCCGGGCGGTCACCGATTACCGGCTCGACCTCGATGCGCTGACCTCGGCGCCGACACGGATAGTGATCGCAGTGGGCGAGGAGACGGGGAACACCTTCACCGGACGCACCGCTGTGGCGACCGCCGACCAGCTAGGCCAGAAGGCCACGGTGTTCCCCAGCCACCACGGCGGTTTCCTGGGCGGCGAGTTCGGCCAAACCGGTCAACCCGAAGCCTTCGCCCAAAAACTCCACGAGGTCCTCGACGCAGCAGATTGAGCACCGTCCCGTGCCGCCTACCGCATCCCCGACGCCCCACATTGAGCCGTACAGGCAACGCGCGTCGGGGAATCGCGGGCCCTAATACTCCAGCCGCACTTGGAGATCTCGGTCCGATCGAAGCAGGGGTGTGAGACGGCCACCGCTGTGATCGTGTGTGTGTTGAGACCAGACGATCGGCGGTGGCCGTGCCGCCCACTGTGGAAGATGTCGACCCGGGCAGGTGGCCTGGTCCGTTCGCGTAGGTGGTGGCTCCGTTCTTCGGCCGACGGCAGCCCAGGGTGCGGGCCCGCTGGTAACTGCTGGGCCTGTTGAACGGGCTGGAGCGCGAGAACGGCTGGTCACTGGCGGAGTTCGCCGGGGAGGCCACTCCTGACGGGAGGCAGCGGCTGCTCAACCATGCCCGCTGGGACGCCGACCAGGTGGCGGACGCGCTGCGGGCCCAAGTGTCGAGCGGCTCGGTGACGTGGGCGGGGTTCTGGTGGTCCACGACACCGGGGTTAGGAATAAGCCGCAGCTCGGTGGGGGGCGGCGCCAGTACACCGACACCGCAGAAAGATCACCAACTGTCAGATCGGGGTGTTCTATACGTATGTGAACCACGACGAGCAGCGGGTTCTCATCGACCGAGAGCTGTTTCTGCCCCAATCCTGGTTCGCCGATCCGGACCGACTCGCCGACGCCAGCGTCGGTGAGCGCGCACAGTTCGCGACCATGCCGGACCGGCCTGGCAGGTGATCGAACGCGCCTGCGGCGCCCCGTTGCTGGTGTTCGGGTGGGCGACCGGCGACGAGGCTTACGGCGATAACACCGGGCTGCGGCGCCGCTGCGCCACCGCGGCGTGAACTACTTCTTCGCGGTCTGCTGCGACTATCTTTCCGTGCTCGGCGGCGCACGGACCAGGATCGACGCCGCTTTCGCGGCCATGTGTGAGGCGTCCTGGCAGCGGCGCTCGTGCGGGAACGGGCCAAGGGCCGCCGCTGGTACGACTGGGCGTGGATCGAGATGGGCGAACACGAGGGGGCTGGCCCCGCCGGTCGCTCAGCGACCGCACTGACCTGGCCTTTTGCCGATGCAGGGCAAACCGGCCGGTCGGCCTTCCTGCGCTGGCGCGGGTGGCCGGACCCCGCTGGAGCGCCGAGAAGTGCTTTCCAGGCCACCAAGAGCGAGGTCGGCTTCGATCACTACCCGGTCCGCAAGCGCATCGCCTGGTACCGGCACGTCACCTCGGCCATGGTCGCCCGTGCCCACCTGGCCTTCCCAGCCGCCGACCCGCCGGTTTCACCAGCGATGACGGCGAAGGCAAGGCTGACGACCTCGCCACAGGGGACCCGACAAAACCGGACAGTTGGTGGCGGGGCAGTGGTGGGATTGGCGGCGCGCCTGCTGCGTTCGTTTGTGCTGGACGCTTGATCAGTACAGTGACCAGGGATGATGTCGCTTCGGTGTGATGGTGTTCGGTGCAGCGTTCACGTGTGAGGAGTTTCCTGGAGGAGTTCCCGTGGATCCATCTCGGTATCGGGATCTTCGGAAACCTCACTTTCGTTGTGGGCAGCGTGCTGTTCCTGTACGCGAATCTTGAGCCGGTCGGGGTCTGGCTGTTCATCATCGGCTCTTCCGGCATGCTGGTGGGCAGCTTCGGTGAGTTGCTCGTCCGAATAGAGCGTCGGGTTCGCGGCAGGGCGGCGGCGCAATGACCTATGTCGCTCGGCGCGCTGGTGAGAGTGCTGCTGCGGTTCGTGGACCCGCCTGGGGCGTCTGATTCGTGAGGTGGTCGATGCCGACCAGGTGCGGTG